>JAUIGX010000063.1 GCA_030432435.1 Alphaproteobacteria bacterium | reverse complement strand
CGGCGACGGATGCGTACCGTTTAACGTCTTCGGGACAAATGTTAACGGCCTCCAGGAGTATAACTACGTTACGGGCACTGGGTATGCGATGACGATCCTGTCGCAAGACGTGATCGCCGCCAGCATGTCGGGGTCTCCGTTTGAAACCTGGGCGGGCCCTGTCTCGTTCGCGTTCGGTGGTGAGCACCGGATCGAAAAAGTTAAGGGTATTGCTAGCGCTTTGGATCAATCGGCTTCGTTCTTTGCCGGCAACTACATTCCTACCAATGCCAAATGGTCCGTAACGGAAGGTTTCATCGAAACCGCCGTGCCTTTGGCGCGAAACACAACGTGGGCTGAATCGTTGGAGTTGAACGGTGCGGTGCGCTATGCCGACTACAGCGAGTCTGGCGGTGAGGTGACATGGAAAGCGGGTGCGATCTACACGCCGGTGAGTGACTTTACTTTCCGCGTTACGCAATCGCGTGACATCCGTGCACCAAACCTCGGTGACTTGTTCAATGCAGGTCGTGCGGGTACAGGTCAAGTGGACGATCCGTTCCAACCTGATGCGAACGGAAACCCAAAAATTCTTCCCGATGTTGTGACGGCGGATGTGGGTAATCCGAATCTTCAGCCGGAACGCGCGGATACGACCGGTGTTGGTGTTGTTGTTTCGCCGAGCTGGCTGCCCGGTTTCACGGCCTCGCTGGATTACTACCGGATCAACATCAAAGGTGCGATCGCCACCGTTGACGATCAGGATCTGATTGATGGCTGCTTTGCAGGTGTCACAGCTTTCTGCGGCTCGATTGATCGTATCGGCGGAGGTAACGGTAGCAACGTCACTGGTGATATCAATTTCGTCCGTGCTCAGCCGCAGAACGTTCTGAAGCAGTTCACAGACGGGATCGATTTCGAGTTCGCGTACAACACTCCGGTGGACGCTATTATGTCCGGCTGGAATGGCGACCTGACCTTGCGCGGCTTGGTGAATTATACGTTTAACCTGGATACGGAAGATACTGATCCGGTCACCGGCGTAGTCACGATCTTTGACGGTGCGGGCATTAATGGTGATGGAGGCGCGGATATCTCTCCTGGTCTGGGTTTGGTCGCGCCAGACTTAACGTGGGATGTGACGCTAACCTACGCGCTGGATCGTTTCAGCAGCACCGTTACATGGCGTGGCACGGGCTCGGGCAAATACCGCAACGACTTTGTGGTGTGCACGACCGGTTGCCCGGCTCCGACATCAACTGCGCCGACGATTAACCAAAACCATATCGAAGCCGTACACTACTTCGATTTGGCGCTGAGCTACGATGTTTTGGACAACGCTACGGCTTTCGTGACGGTCAAGAACATCCTAAATCGTGATCCACCGATCATTGCTTCCAGCAGTTTCTTCGGCGGTTTGGACAACGATAACTATGATCGCATCGGCCGGATGTTCCGGGCAGGCGTTCGCTTCACCTACTAAGATCGGAAGATCCAACTAAGATCGGGAGGCTAGGGGAAAACCCTAGCCTCCCTTTTTTGTGCTTTTTTCACGCATCCCGAGAGGTTGTTTCACACATACCAACAGGTTGTGAAGCGTAGGGTTGTGCGGGTGTATATATGCAACACATGGACGATACGATAAGGGTAAAATATCTATAAGAAATACATATGAAAGTAAAAATAGTTAAAATAAAATAATAATATCGATAAATATTTCTCTTAGATGCGGGTTTGCAACACATGGCCACCAAGTGTCTTCGGCGGCGTAGGAGCGCTGGTTTGAGGCGTGGGTTTCCCATAGCGTTTTAATGCGAAGAGGGGGGTGGCTGTTTTTCAGTCAGTTTGGGGGAGCGATAGTTTTCCAGTATCCGCAAGTAGTGTGATGAGTGTGCTTCTGGAAGCGATCTATCGAGCCAACTTTGCCCTTTAATCTTTAAGTCAAAAAGCTTCAAAGGGAGAACTAAATGCATATCGCTCATTCAAAGCGCCCACTATTAAGGGGCCTGCTTTATTCGACGGCAGGTCTTGCGCTATTGGCGTCGGTGCCTCAAGGCGTTCAAGCGCAACAAGCTCAGACCGCGCAAGTGGATCTAGAACAAATTGTAGTCACCGGTTCGCGCATCGTACGCGACGGCTTCGAAGCCCCAACACCTGTATCTGTTCTCAGCGTTGACGATCTAAACGTCATGGCTCAGCCGAACATTGCCGATGCCGTGAACCGGCTCCCGGCACTTCAAGGTAGCTTGGGCACGACCAACGCCAGTACAAACGTCAGTTCTGGTACGGGTGGTGTCAACCAATTGAACCTTCGCGCTCTAAGCGCTGTGCGCACACTGGTGCTGCTGGACGGCAAACGTGTTGTCGGCGCGACCCTAGCGGGTTTCGAGAACAACGGTAGCGCGGTTGATATTAACGGCTTTCCGGGTGGATTGGTTTCACGCGTTGACGTTGTGACCGGCGGTGCCTCTGCCGTCTACGGTTCGGATGCCCTTGCCGGCGTTGTGAACTTTGTTCTCGATCGGGAATACTCCGGGATCAAGGGTGAAGTGTCGGGCGGTATTTCGACCTACGGCGACAACGAAGACTACAAGGTCTCATTGACAGCTGGCACACCTTTCGCGAATGGTCGTGGCCACTTCCTGTTCTTCGGTGAACATACCTACACACCAGGTGTTGAAGGCAGTGAACGTCCGTACAACGAAGTCAACAAAGCTATCTTTGCCAACCCCGATTGGTTTACCGACCCTACTCAGCCTCAGTATCTCATGGCCGAGAAAATTGGGACAGTTAGGGGCACTGCTGGCGGCCTTATCCTAGGCGATAACCTGAACCCGGCTAACGGCGCGTTTTCTACCTCGCCATTGCGCGGCATTCAGTTCTTGGAAGGCGGTACTCCTGCGCCGTTTGACTTTGGCGACTTCACCACTGGTACTCGCACCATTAATATCGGGCGCGGCGGCGATTGGCAGCAGTCTCGCTTTGATCGCTATCCTTCTTTGGCGCTTGAAGTTCAACGTACGAACTTCTTCGGTCGCGCGAGCTATGACATTACCGACAACGTCAACGTCTATACTGAAATGTCCTGGGCGTTCACGCATGCCAGGAATAATTCGGTCGTAGCGTCATTCCGTCTTGGAAACATCACGGTTCAGAGAGAGAACCCGTTCATTCCAGCCTCTGTTGCGGCACAAATGGATGCGAACGGCATCACCAGCCTGACGATGGGATCCTGGTTGCAGGGCGGGCCTGAAATCAAAGCTGACAACGAGCGGACATTGCGCCGTTACGTGGGCGGTATCGAAGGCAACTTTGATGCTTTCGGCACTGACTGGAATTGGGATGCGTACTATTCACGTAGCACCACTCACAATGGTACCCGGTCGCCGGACAACATCCTCAACGCAAAATTCAACCAAGCGGTTGATACGATTGTGGACCCGAACACCGGTGCGTTTGTTTGCCGTGATCCCAGCGGTGGATGCGTACCGTACAATGTGTTCGGCATCGGCGTGAACTCGCAGGCGACCTACGACTTCGTCTCGGCTACCGGTTATGCGATGACCATTCTGTCGCAGGATGTTTTGGCTGCCAGTGTCACGGGTTCGCCGTTTGCAACATGGGCTGGTGATGTTTCAATCGCGATGGGCATTGAGCACCGTATTGAGAAGGTGCGTGGCATCGAGAGTGATGATGACTTGAACCGTCGCTTTTTCGCGGGCAACTACCGTGGCACGGATGCGAAGTACGATGTGACCGAAGGTTTCATCGAAACTGTCGTCCCGCTCGCTCGGGGTGAAACTTGGGCTGAATCGCTTGATTTGAATGCTGCTTACCGCGGCACCAGCTACAGCGAATCAGGCTTTGTCTCCACTTATAAAGTGGGCGCGACCTACATGCCTATGAGCGACCTGACGATCCGGGCAACGCGGTCACGCGATATTCGTGCACCAAACCTCGGTGACCTGTTCAATGAAGGTCGATTGGGTACGGGCGGCATCACTGATCCGGTACTTGGCACATCGTACACGGTCATTACCGGCGACGTCGGCAATCCGGACGTGTTGCCCGAGAAGGCCGACACCACGGGTGTTGGCATAGTCGTGCAGCCCAGCTGGATTCCTGGGTTTCAAGCCTCTGTCGACTACTACAACATCAACATTAAGGGCGCGCTCTCTGTTCTCGCTTCCCAAGATGTGCTCGATCGTTGTTTTGCAGGTGTCACGGCGCTTTGTAGCGTCATTACCCGTGATCCCAATACAAACCTGATCACGTTGATCGCGAATGGACCTCAGAACGTTCTGAGCCAGAAGACAGACGGCGTCGACTTTGAGTTCAGCTACAGCACGCCGTTGGACAATCTAATGTCGGGCATGGAAGGTGATATTACGGTCCGCGGTCTCGCGAACTACGTTTTCCACCTTACTACGAACGATCCCGATCCCTTGTCTGGATCAGATTCAATCGAGGGCGCAGGCGTCAATGTTGACGGATTTGGGCTTGGGGCCGGCATTGGCCTTGGTACGCCTCACTTCCGTTGGAACACGTCGGTAACCTATGCTCTTGATGCGTTTGCGGGAACGCTGACGTATCGTGGTATCGGCGCAGGTGTCGTCAACAATTCGTTTGTTGAGTGCTCGGCATCTTGTCCGGTCTCCACACTGGCCGCTACGACGATTGATGATAACAGCGTTTCGGCTGTTCACATCTTTGACCTTGCCCTCAACTACAAGGTCCTTGACGACCATGCGACCGTGTTCTTCACGGCCACTAACTTGTTCAACAAGTGGCCGCCGCGGGTCGGTGGCACGACCAGTGCCTATTTCTCGGGCATGGACAACGATAATTACGACCGCATCGGCCGGATGTTCCGGGCAGGCGTTCGCTTCACCTACTAAGATCGAAAAATCGATCTAAGATTGGGAGGCTAGGGGAAACCCTAGCCTCCTTTTTTTGCGTCGCGCATAGCACCCAATGCGAAAAAAATGCTCGGAAATGCTGGTTGTCTATTCCGATAGGAGGTTTTATGCGTAAAGGTAGTGTATGCGGAATGTTTTTACCCTGCGTTGCATAAATGCAACTTGTGGGTGATATCTGAAAAAACAACCGTCATTCTGTGGTTTGCAATCAAACTTCAACCTATTGTTCCCCCCGCCTGGAGGTAGCTGTGTGTGCAGCTAAGGCATGGGGACGGGCGCCTTACTACATCTGGTTTGGATAGTGGACGTGGTGCATTGCTCCCGATGCAAAGGTCCGCGCTGCCGATGCGCAGCGCTGATATTTTAAAATTTGGAGTAATGACGATGAATACCGCTCGGACTGAAAACTCTCTTGCCAGAAAATTATTGTATTCTACGGCAGGCCTCGCGCTGCTGGCGATGAGTCCGCAAGGTGCGCACGCGCAAGAGGCTGCGCAAACCGCACAGCTTGATGTCGAACAGATTGTTGTGACTGGTTCGCGCATTGTGCGCGACGGCTACGAAGCGCCGACGCCCGTATCGGTTCTGGGGGCAACCGAACTTAATGCGATGAACGTCACGAACATCGCCGATGCGGTAAACAGATTGCCGTCGTTTTCTAACAGTGTGACGCCGAACAACTCATCCTCCAGCGTTAGCTCGGGCACAGGCGGCGTCAACAACTTGAACCTCCGGGGCTTAACGCCGACGCGCACCTTGGTGCTGCTCGATGGAAAGCGGGTTGTAGGTTCGACCCTTGCAGGGTTTGACAACAACGGCAGCGCGGTTGACGTCAATGCATTTCCAAACGGTTTGATTTCTCGCGTTGACGTGGTCACCGGCGGTGCGTCGGCGGTTTACGGCTCGGACGCGCTCGCTGGTGTGGTCAACTTTGTTCTCGACAAAGACTTTACCGGCATCAAGGGAAGCGTCGAAGGCGGCATTACATCCTACGGTGATAATGAATCCTATAAGGTAACTCTTACCGGTGGTACGCCGTTCGCAAGTGGTCGCGGGCACTTCCTGTTCTCCGGCGAGCATATCTATAACGAAGGAATACTGCACAACACACGGCCGTGGGGCGAAAGCGGGTTCACTATGATGAACAACCCGAACTATACGCCGACCAATGGTCAGCCCCAGCTCATTTTGATGTCCGACACTGGCCTCGCGAACGCCACTCGCGGCGGGTTAATCACCTCCGGTCCGTTGCGCGGTACCCAGTTCCTTGAAGGTGGAACGCCGGCTCCGTTCATCTACGGTTCAACGATCAGCGGAGTTGTTATGTCGGGCGGGGATAGCGATCTGTCCCGAATTGACAACGACGGTATGCTGGCTCTGAGAATTTCGCGGATATCTGCATTCTCGCGCGCCAGTTATGACGTCACCGATAATGCGACGGTCTTCGCCGAATTAGCTTGGACTCATACGGCAGCCAACAACTTCTCTGCTGTGCCTAACTTCAATCTCGGCAACGTGACGGTCCAGTCGGGTAACCCCTTTATCCCGGCATCCGTACAAGCGCAGATGACGGCCCAAGGCATTGACTCCTTTAGCCTAGGCACGGTGAACGGCGACATGCCCTTTCTTGGCGCGGACAATAACCGTATTTTCCGCCGTTATGTGGCCGGTGTAGAAGGCAATGTTGATGCTTTCAATACGAATTGGAGCTGGGACGCGTACTACGCGCGGAGCACCCAGCACATTTCGGCTCGCTCGCCGGGCAACAGGATCAACGACCGGTACAATCAGGCCATTGACACTGTCACCGATCCAAACACAGGGCAATTCGTTTGCCGTTCAACCCTCACAAATCCGGGTGACGGCTGCGTACCGTACAATCCTATGGGCATCGGCGTAAATTCAGATGCGGCGATTAACTACGTGCACGGAACCGGCTACTTCATGACCGTTCTCGCTCAAGACGTCTTCGCAGCGAGCGCAAGCGGCGAGCCCTTCTCAACTTGGGCTGGTCCGGTGTCAGTCGCGTTCGGCGCTGAACACCGCAAGGAGTCTGTCGATGGTTTCGCCAGCGCCTTGGACGGCCAGAAAGCGTTCTTCGCTGGAAACTATATTGCGACCACCGCCAAGTATCACGTGACCGAGGGGTTCGTCGAAACTGTTGTGCCGCTGGCCAAAGATACAGAGTGGGCGCGGTCTTTTGATTTGAATGCGGCAGTGCGCGCTACCAGCTACAGTGAATCTGGTTATGTCACGACATGGAAAGTCGGTGCGACCTATACACCGGTCGATGACCTAACACTCCGTGTCACGCGTTCGCGGGATATTCGCGCTCCAAACCTGGGCGACCTCTTTAATGCTGGCCGGCCGGGCACCGGTAATGTCACCGACCCGGTATTAAACCAGACCTATACGATCGTGTCGGCGGTTGAAGGCAATCCAAATCTTCAACCAGAAAAGGCGAATACGACGGGTATAGGTGCTGTTTATACCCCAACGTGGTTGCCTGGATTCGGCGCATCCGTTGATTTTTATAACATCAACATTAAGGGTGCTATTTCGTCTCTCAGCAATCAGCAGTATCTGGACCGTTGCTTCGCAGGAACCACCGCGCTTTGCTCGTTCATTGATCGTGACGCGAATAATGTGATCACATTTATTCACGTTCAGCCGGCAAATATTTTGTCTCAAAAAGCGCAAGGTCTTGATATGGAGGCAAGCTACAACTTCCCGCTTTCCGATATCAATGCCGGTTGGGGTGGCGAGCTTTCACTGCGGGCCATGGGCACCTACGTGTTCAAGCTAAACACTATCGATCAACAGGTGGTATCCGAAGGGGCCGGCGTAAACACCGAAGCTTTAGGTGACATTCCGCTGAATGCTCCGAAATTCAGATATCTTGTTTCGGCGACATATTCTCAAGACGCCTTTAGCGGAACGCTCAGCGCACGAGGTATCTCCTCGGGTAAGTACGGCAATAACCTTATTGAATGTGTAACCGCATGCCCGACGGCAACGGCGGCAAATCCGACAATCAATAACAATCATATCGACGCGGTGACTTACTTCGATCTCGCGCTGAATTACAAAGTTATGGATGACCTTGCCGAAGTGTTCTTCACAGCAGAGAACTTCCTCGACCAAGATCCGCCGCGAGTTGCTGGTGGACGTGGGAACGGATTTTATGCTGGCCAGGACAACGGAGGCTTGTATGACCGTCTCGGACGTACCTTCCGTGCGGGCGTGCGCTTCTCTTACTAATATCTAAAATCTTCAAAGATCGGGAGGCTAGGGGAGACCCTAGCCTCCTTTTTTTGTGCATCTGCAAAACGGGTGGCGGCTATCAAGTTTCTGGCTCCTATTTTCAATAGTGCGCATCCGAGTATAGGTGTTGCTGAAAGGCGATCTCCGAGCCCTTATCCGGAAAATACATGCGCATTTTGTGCCTAAAAAGCATCAGGATTTCGTTTTGGTGCGATCGCTCTCTGCAGGGTATTTGCAGGGAATCCGCGTTGGATTGAACGCGCCCTTTGGCCTAATATTGTCCCATGTATTAGCCAGATTGAGGGGGAAGACCGCATGAAAACTCTTAAAATTTTGAGCGCTGCGGCGGCGTTGTTGTTAGCTGTGTCTGTCCAAGCACATAGTCAGGGTGACACGAGCACGGCCAACATTGCCACGCGAGGGCTGACCGAGAGTGATTTTCCGAGATGGCAGGAGATCGAACCCGGCATCTACGCCTATGAAGACCTCCATTCGCCCGACGGTGCGGGGAATGTCATCAACACAGTCAGCCTGATCATCACAACTTCGGATGGGGTGGTTGTCGCTGATGGTCAGCAAACGGTTGAACAATCTCAACTTCTTATCGACAACGTCAAAAAATTCACCGATCAGCCGATTAAGTATGTCGTCATCGCTTCCGATCATATCGACCATGTCGGCGGTAACGAGGCGTTCAAGGCTGCCTACCCAGATGTCGTTTTCATCTCTTCGTATGCCTCTCAACGCGTTCTGGCCGACAAGCCAAATCCTCCGACGGAAACCGTTGCGAGCAAGCGCGTGATCAATATGGGAGATACGGAAATCCAGGTTCTGAATATCGGACGCGGACACACCGGCGGAGATCTCGTTGTCTATCTCCCGCAAAGCAAAGTGCTGTTCATGGGTGAGCTCTATCTTCGCCGGGTGTTCCCGGCGATGCGCACCGGCAATCCTTCAGAGTGGGTGCAAGCGATCAAGAACGCACAGGGCATGGATGTCTCATGGTACATTCCGGGGCACGGTTTCGTGGACGACGCGGCTACCCTCGAAAAAGAATTGAATGATGCACGCTTGGCTCTGGAACACGTTATTGCCGAAGTCAAACGTCTCCATGCGGCAGGTGTTCCGTGCGATATGGCTAAGGAGGGCGCTGCTCCCGATGCAACGTGCGAAGCCGCGAAACAAGCGGATTGGGGACCTTATGCCGACTGGGCGCTACGTAGCTCGCTCGAGCCCTTTGCTGTGGTGAAGGTTTATCAAGAGATCGAAGGGCAGCTGCATTAATCGACGCCGTGTCGTTTGGTTGAGGGAGGCTGAGACATGTCCGTGTGGAATAAAACGGCACTTGTTATAGCGGCGATGGCCATCGCCGTGGGGCACCCAGCTGGTGCAACTGAGACAAGAAGTTACGTCATCGAGTGGTTTAGCCAAGCGAGCTACTCGCAGGATGGCGATTGTCCGGGCGGTGTTAATCCGCCTACGCGGCGGCAGTATTTCGAATCCTTATCTCTGTTGGGCAAAAGTCCCGGCGAGGTGGAATCGCTTATGGAAAAATACGCAGAAGGCGGGATGCCGTCTGCCAACGTCAAGAATACTTTGCGTATGCGCGGGCGCATTGGCGAGAATGCTGTGAATGGGTTTGTGCATCCCTGGACGGTAGCCGACCCGAAACTAACGTCGGTCGCTGGCGACTACGCGTATGGCTTCAATCTTGATGGAAAATCTACTGAAGCGTCTTTTGTGGATCCCCAAACGCAAGAAGCCGGCATCGACAATCAGTTGTTTCGCGCTATGGGGTGCATTGAGCAATTTCGCGGTTCCTTCGAGCATCGGCCGACATTTTGGGCTTTTATATGGGGGTCTATGAAGGAAACCACGCCCGCTTGGCTGGTGTCGGTCAGTGGCGAAGACTTGGACGCGGATGGCCCGGTAACGATTACATTTGACCGGGCAGTGGAACGTCTCTTCTTCGGTCCAACAGGTGCGGCCGTATCTGACATGACCTATCGAGCAGACCCCGACCCGAGATCGCATCATGTTTTTGATGGGCGGATTGAGAACGGCATCCTTTCCATCACAAAACCCGGGGAGCTACGCCTTCTTCTCGATACGCTCTCGTTTCCGGAGTTTGTGCTCTCCAATACACATATGCGTATGGCGATCTCACCCGAAAAGCTCGACGGATTTGTTGGGGGGTATCAACCGGTGTGGGACTACTACTTCGGAATAGCTCAAGGTGGTCTCGCCTACGAAGGCATGATCATCAACGATGCGCCGGGGATTTATCATCTGCTCCGCCGTCACGCCGATGGGAACCCAGATCCTGAGACAGGTGAGTTTACGTCGATCTCCGCAGTCTACCATTTGGAGGGCGTGCCTGTATTTGTAGTGCCTGCGGAAGCGCCCGAGTACGAGAATGTGTCCAGCCGGTGAGGTGAGGAATAGTGAGTTCGTCTAATTTAAACAACCGCGTAAACGTCAAGGCATGCAATGCCAGAAGCCAATTTTTAGGCAAAGCGTGCCTGCTGGTCGTATTTGGCTTGGCGACATCATTGTGGATGCCGGGAGGAGGGGCTGTAAATGCGGCTTCCCTGGCAGAAGAGAATTTCACACGTCGGCTTACGCCCGAGCAGTATAAACACGTGATTTCCGACATTTTCGGCCGCGATATTGAAATCGGTGGACGTTTCGATCCTGGCGTGCGTGTTGACGGACTCTTAGAAGTGGGCGCGGGCCAAGTCAGCGTTTCACCGTCCGGAATGGAACAATACGATTCTATGGCTCGGTCTATTGCTCAGCAAGTGGTGGATGAGAAGCATCGTGATATCCTTATCCATTGCAAGCCTAGTGTCTTGGATGCGCCCGACGACGCGTGCGCTGAGCGGTTTTTTAGTGATGTAGGGCAACTGCTGTATAGACGCCCGCTGACAACGGAAGAACTTCGTTTGCAAGTAGGTGCGGCCCGTGCAGCCACGAAAATCGAAAAGGATTTCTATAAGGGGCTTGGCCTTTCCCTTGCGGGTATGCTGTCCCAACCTCAGTTTCTTTTTAGAAGAGAAGTATTGGAAGCCGACCCGCGTCACCGCGGTCAACATCGTCTTGATGCATATTCCAAAGCATCGCGGCTTAGCTTTTTTCTATGGAACTCGGGACCAGATCTTCAGTTGTTGGAGGCCGCGCGCAACGGCGATCTAGACACCAATAGAGGGCTCACTCGTCAGGCAGAAAGAATGATCCGTTCGCCGCGCCTTGAATCGGGTGTGCGCGCGTTTTTCTCGGACATGTTTCAGTTCGACCAGTTTGAGGGCCTGATTAAAGATACGGCGATATACCCGAAATTCAGTTCGCAGGTTTCTCAAGACGCTCGTGAACAAACGTTGAAAACCGTCGTGAATTTGCTTCTCACGCAGCGCGGAGACTATCGGGACATATTTACGACGAAGCAGACCTTTATGACCAAGGCTCTCGCGTCGATATATCGCGTGCCGCTTGCGATGCCGGTGCCCAATGGCTCCCCCGATGCGTGGCGGCCCTACGAATTCGCGAAGGATGATCCAAGATCAGGGATACTGATGCAGGTGGCATTTGTGGCACTGCATTCTCATCCAGGACGAAGCTCGCCAACGTTGCGCGGCAAGGCTTTGCGAGAGGTTATGCTGTGTCAAGAAGTGCCGTCTCCACCTGGCGACGTCGACTTTACTCTCGTGCAAGATACGTCGAGCGTGGAATATAAAACGGCGCGAGCCCGCCTAACTGCGCATTCCAGCGAGCCCGCTTGCGCGGGCTGCCATAAAATCACGGACCCGATGGGATTCGCTCTTGAGAATTTTGATGGCAGTGGTGGATGGCAAACTAGCGAAAACGGCACGAAAATAGACGTAACCGGAGCCCTCGATGGTGTGGAATTTGACGGCGGTGAGGGGCTTGGGAAAGCGGTTCACGATAACCCGGCCACAACGTCGTGCTTGGTGAATAGACTGGCAGCATACGCTCTGGGCCGATCCCCTGAGAAAAATGAAGTTTCGTGGGTGCGGGATCTCGAAGGCGTGTTCGCTTCGAACGAATACGTTTTGCCCAATTTGATGTTGGAAATAGCTAAGAGCCCGGAACTTTATCGTGTTGCAGTGTCCGGCGCAGATGAACTGACAATGAAGTAGCCATGGCGGCAACCTCGGGAGGAGGAAAAGACATGAGTTCCTTGAATCGTAGGACTGTACTTCGCGGTATGATGGGCGGATCGGCCATCACGGTTGGATTGCCGCTGCTAGACTGTTTCCTGACAACGAATGGCGATGCGCTGGCGGCGACGGGTGCTCCTCTGCCTCCGGTGTTTGGAACATGGTTTCAGCATTTGGGTCTTAACCCGGGTATGTGGGAGCCCGATATCATCGGGCCCAATTACAAGAACAATATTCAACTGGAAGCGTTGAACCCCTATAGAGACCGGCTAAATATATACAGCGGCTTGAAGTACTTCATAGAAGGCAAGCCCTTGCAGACGCATACCACGAGTTCGCAAATCGCGATGACCGGTGAGATACCGTTTGGAACTTCCGGTGGACCTAGCCTCGATAGCAGCATAGCCGATGTGATCGGCCGAAGAACCCGGTTCCGGTCACTAGAAGTATCTTTGAGCGGAACACGCGCGAGCTACAGCCAGCGCAGCGGTACGTCAAAAAATCCTTCTGAAGGGTCCCCGTTGGCGCTTTATGCGCGTATATTTGGCGCAGATTTTAAAGATCCTAATGCGGCAGAGTTTGCGCCTGATCCTCATGCCATGGCCCGGCAGAGTGTTCTGTCTGCCGTCACAGATCATGTGCAAGATGTAATCAAACGGGTGGGCTCGTCGGACAAAGCCCGACTTGATGAGTACTTCACGTCAATCCGTCAGATCGAGCAACAACTTGCTCTCGAACTGGAAAAGCCCGCGCCTCTCGAGGCATGTAGCGTCCCTGGTCAAATCGACGAAGCTCCTCCTGGCACCGCACTTGAGGATGCAGCGACAAACTGCAAACTTTTCTCGAGCCTTCTCGCCAATGCAGCGGCTTGTGGTCAGACTCAAGTCTTTAACATGTATGTCGACGCGATGAATCTACGGCAAGCCGGAAGCGCCTACACATGGCACATGGCGACCCATGAAGAGTCCGTGGATGAAAAACTTGGATATCAAAAGGATGTGTTTGAGTTCAACACGTGGGCGAATGTAGCGTTTACTCAGCTCCTGGGCGCTCTTGATGGCGTCCGCGAGGGTCCGGGCACGGTTTTGGACCGGACATTGATCCTTTGGTTGACTGATCACTCCGATGCGCGTGTACACGGCCTGGAAAAAGTGCCGGTTATGACCGTTGGCAGTGGCGGTGGGCGCATTAAAACGGGCATTCATGTTTCTGCGCCGGGCGATCCGGTGACACGCGTTGGTCTAACGGTTCAGCAGGCTCTTGGTGTTCCGATCAATCAATGGGGTGTTGACGGAAACGGAACTTCGAAAACGGTGACGGAAGTAATGGCGTGATCTCGGGGTTGAGCATGATGACAAGGTGTTGCCGAAGCACAAACATCGGCACTGTGGTTATTCTGGTGACGGCGTATCTTTTTGTAGGTCCGCAGGTACATGCCGAGAGTGACGATTTCGTGTCGCCGCTTTCGACACCCGTTGGCATAACACTTCAGCCGCTGGGGCGGTACCAGGGCTACGGCCTAGATCAAGTCACGGCAGCTCTCAATGGTCACGACGAGATAGCCTATGCCAATGCGAAGGGTATGACCCTATATACTTATGAGAAAGACAAGCTGGGAAAGTCCATGTGCATTGCGGCCTGTGCTGAAACATGGGTGCCCGCCGTGGCTATGGAAGGGGCAAAGCCCGTCGGAGCTTGGTCGATTATTGTTAGGGATGACGGAAAGCGCCAGTGGGCGCTTGACGGCCGACCCCTGTATACTTACGTGAAAGATGTTGATGTCGCATCCGTCGGTGGAAATAGCCCTAAGCGATATGGACGAGGCCCGAAGATCGGCGAGCGCGGCGCGCAGTTGGCACCTATCGAAGAAGATGTCCCGTTACCGGAGGGATGGAAGGTGGCGCTGCAGCACCCGGCTAACCTCGCCGGTTTGCCGCCCGATATCTCTATCCGTGAAATTCAGGATGCTACAGGACTGGTACTGGTCGGTGACACGGACAGATCGCTGTATGTGTTTGAGGGAGATCCAAATAAGGATATGATGGTGTGCGGTAGGCCGTGCCCCTGGGCGGCGGTTACAGCGCCGCAGTTAGCGGCATCGGTTGGAGATTTTGCGCCGCTAGCACGCGATGACGGTATCCAACAATGGACCTATAAGGGCCTTGGTCTCTACACTTTTGCGGGCGACCTTTCTCGTGAAGACGCCAATGGCGATGGAGTTCATGAGAACTGGCAAGTGGCACGGGTCATGCGTAATTTCATGCCTGATACTGTAACTATTCAACATTCACATCGACTTGGAAAAGTATTGGCCACGGCCGAGGGGCAAACGCTTTACCGGCGAGATTCCTACATTTTCCAATCAGGCAGCGGTCATGGCCAACGCCGGGGTGTTCTCGTTCGTCCTGCCGTTGGGCGAGATATCGCGACGGAACCCCGGTGTAGGGAAAACTGCGATATGTGGCATCCCTTTCTCGCGCCGAGTGATGCTAAACCCCAAGGGTTCTGGGATGTCTACACACGGCCCGATGGATCAAAACAGTGGGCCTACCAGGGGTATGCCTTGTGGACATTCGATGGAGATGGAGCTCCGGGTGATATAAATGCCAATGATGACTGGCAAATAACTTGGGATGTGGAACAGGATGCGGTGGTTGATATCGGCACGCCCTATGATGCCGTTGCAGCATTGTATTGGGCTGCCGCATTTCC
>JAUIGX010000295.1 GCA_030432435.1 Alphaproteobacteria bacterium | reverse complement strand
GGCGAGGGCGCTAACGCCAGTGGCGGAAAAAGCTTCAGTGAAGTGCCAAGGATTACCGGCGCCCCCAACAGCGATGACTGGTAACGTAACGGCCTCTACAACAGATCGGATCAGAGCGATGTCGAATCCGCGATAGGAGCCGTCGCGCTCCACAGAATTAAGAAGGATCTCGCCAGCACCTATTTCCTGCATCCGGTGCGCTAGCTCCGCAGGTGTGTCAGGAGTCAGCGTCGCGGTGATGTAGTCATGCACGCGATGGACGCCGCCGCAATCGGGGGCCGCGTCAATCGACGCCACGACACACTGAGTTCCGAAAAGATGCGCAGCCTTCGTGATCAGTTCGGGCGCCGCGCGCGCGCCGTGGTTTATAGCTACCTTGTCGGCGCCGCTGGAAAGCAGGCGGCTGATATGATCGGTCGAGCTAATCCCACCGGCCACTGTCAAGGGCACATTACACGTCCTGGCAACCCGCCGCACCACCTCGTCATCCGGGCCGCGCCCGGCCCTGCTGGCAGATATATCAGCGAGCACTATCTCGTCGATTCCCCAGCGGTTGAGGAACTCCACGGCGATCTCCGGTCGCCCAAGCGGTAGGTATCGGCGGAACCCTATGCTTTGCACCGCGATGCCGTCACGCACTATTACCATCGCAGTAATTCGGCGCTTCAGCATTCCGCCACCATGTTGAAGAATCCGCGGAACATCTTGAGACCCGTCACCTGGCTCTTCTCAGGATGGAACTGCACCCCGAAGACTTTGCCGCGAGAAATTGCCGCCACTAGTGGTTTGCCATAAGTACAATGCGCGATGGCGTCGAGCGGTGCGGCGCAAACAAATTCGTAGCTATGATCAAAATAAAAGTTTGAACTCTCCGGGGTACGTGCAAACAGTGGCGAGCCCGAGCTCGCCGTAACATCGTTCCAGCCGACATGCGGTACGGCCGCGCCATCTGGAGGATTGAGGCGCACAACCTTGCCCGGTATCCAGCCAAGCCCAGCGTGTGTGCCGTTTTCTTCACTCTCCGTCGCCATCAGTTGCATGCCGACGCAAATGCCTAAGATAGGAGTGCCCTTGCCGTGCACCGCCTCCTGTAAGATCCTGTCAAGTTGCCGCGCACGCAGGTTGGCAGCGCATACGGCAAAGGCGCCCACGCCAGGCAAGATCAATGAATCGGCAGCCATAATGTCGGTCTCGTTCGACGATATCTTCAGTTTTTTGTAGCCAAGCGCGCGTACCGCATTAGAGACCGAGTAAGTATTCCCGACGCCGTAGTCTACGATTACGATACTTGGCTGATGACTTGATGCGTAAATCAAATCCCTACCCCCACTTTGAAACGCCGAACATAGTCGCCGTTGCCGCGCTTATCAAAGATATCCTGATTTACGTATCGGTCGATGACATCCCAGCACTCTGCCGGGCTAATCCCGATGTACTCAGCGAAGGCCTCGAACAGATCTGGGTCGTAATTGCCATCAAACCGTTCGACGAGTTCAACGCCCTCATCGCGTGTCATTCTGCCAAAGCGAATTTCGGTGTTCACGATATCCGAAGTCCGCCCGAAGCCGAACTTCAGGTAACGTA
The DNA here is from genome assembly GCA_030432435.1 of Alphaproteobacteria bacterium. GTDB lineage: Bacteria > Pseudomonadota > Alphaproteobacteria > Rhodospirillales > Rhodospirillaceae > UBA11612. The sequence continues at coordinate 1,194 of JAUIGX010000295.1, read as the reverse complement.
TGTACATGTTGATGTTGATAAAATCTTCGTCCAACATTCCGGTTCCGAAATAGTCCGGCTCGACGGTCGGATTGGCTGCTTTCATTGAAAATCCCCGCAGAGCCGCGTACGTGCCATTGGAATGCGCAGTGAACTCTCCCATAAAGTAGTCCATAAAGATGATGCGAATGTTCGCCCGCGCCATCTCGTCATCCGAAGGATAGCAGTATTGCAAAAGTTCCTTGCGCTCGAACCCCGCCAACAAAAGCCAGTTGATATCACCGCCACCAAGCGTATTGGAGTATTTTAGCTTGTTGCCGTCAAACGCGTTGCTGCCCAGTGTTCCCATTTCGCCGAGCAGGTTCGTAGGGCTTTCGCCCCACCAGATCAAAGGGATCTGGTAGGCTGTTGCCACCCGCGGCACCGAAGCAAACAGGGCGAACTCGGTTGATTTCGCCCAATTGCCATACTTAACGAAGGCGTGACGCATCGCCCGCCGCCAAGTCTGCGGTGAGCAACTCACATTGATACAGTCGAAGCCATGCGCAATCAGGTTGGACAGGTTGTCGACACCGCGCTTCGAAATCTGCTTGGGCGGGTAGTTCATCGATACTAATAGAGGGTTGAAACCAAGTTCGTCACGAAGGTAGAAGGCTTGCCGCGTGCTATCCTTACCGCCAGACACACCGACGATACAATCATAGCCAGACTGCTTGTGCGCGTTAGCAAAGGCGCGGATGCCATCGAGGGCCTCTGCGCGCGCCCCCCAGTCGATCTCATCGGGATGCACGAAAATCTCGCACGGATAGCAAAGCCCGTCTTCCGAGAAACGGATGTTCGGACGAGTGCTGACATTGAGGCAGTTCTTGCAGTATTTCATGGTCGATTAACGTGGATTGAATGTCGCGAAGTGCAGGCCTAGGGTCGCAGAAGACTCCAGAAGGCACGGGATCCCATCGATGATGGGGTAGAGCAAACCGCCCTCCGGTCCAAAGTAAACCCCTCGCTGGCAGACGAGCTGAGACCGGGTGACCGGGCAGACAAAATCCGTTCCCGCAGACTTGGCCTCAGGTATACGGATGACTGTCAGACCCGTTGGATTCAGCGGGTTTATGCTAATATCAAAAGGTCGTTCCTCGACAACGTCGTATCCCAGTTCGCGGGCATGCTGTCCGAGGTCGCGGACATAGCCATGGCGCCGCATACGGGCCTTCC
>JAUIGX010000062.1 GCA_030432435.1 Alphaproteobacteria bacterium | reverse complement strand
AGCCCCCCATCACCCCAGCCACCTGCGGGCAAATTAAAAACCGTGTCTTTCAGCCACACGCCGAACACCAAGATTAAAACGTGACCCATGACGAAATTCGGAATCACGATACCGGTCATGGCCACGGCCGAGACGGTATAATCGCGCGGGCTGTTCTGGGCGAGTGCAGCCAGCACACCCATCGGCACACCGATAAACACAGCGAGCAAAAGCGCACTTAACCCGTTCTGCAAACTGATGGGAAACCCTTGGGCGATCAGTTCCGTAACGGTGAAGTCTTGGTATTTGAACGAAGGGCCGAAATCTCCCTGCAAAAGACTCCACAGATACGTGAAATACTGTTGCCAAAGAGGGTCATCGAGTTGATAGCGCGCCCGCAAGTTTGCCAAGACTTCGGGCGGCACGGGCGCTTCTGAGTCAAACGGCCCGCCGGGGGTCAAGCGCATCAGGAAAAAACAGACGGTGATGATCACCCACAGTGTAGGGATGCCCATGGCAAGTCGTCTGGCAAGATATGACCACATCTTTCTTTGGCGCCCCAACCGGTGATAAGCCGTTCCTGACCATAACTGTGCCTAGTGGTCACGCCAAGCGCAACAGCGCTCCACGGTGGCGCGCAGCTAATGCAGGGTTAGGAATCGCAAAGGATGAATACCGTGCGCATTTGCCTGCCATCCCTGCACAGCCTCGGCGACCGCATGGCGCGGTGCGAAGAAGAAGACCGGTAAAATGGCCTGGTCTTGGATCAGTACATTTTCAGCTTCGGCGAATCGGACAGGCCGGGCTGCGGCGTCGAGTTCCCTGTCCGCGGCTTCTAAGCGCTTTTCGAAGTCGGGCTCGGCGTAACCTGTGATGTTCAGCGGACCCGCTGTGCGGGCCAACGGCTCCATATAGACCATGGGGCTTGCGCTTGCTCTCGGCGCGGCAACCAGCGCCACATCAAAGTCCCCGGTGAATAGCGATTGATCATATACGGCCTGCGGCAGCCCAACGGCTGTTGCGCGAATGCCTAGAGGGACCCATGCAGAAGCGATGTAGCGGGCGATTGAGTCATGAGTCTCGCCTTGGGGGTAAATTAACCTGAGGGAATGTGGGACGCTGGGACTGATCTGAGACTCGGCGAGCAAAACTTCGGCGATGGGTCCGCGCATCTCGGCAAGCAATAGAGCATAGGGTGCAGGCGGCGAAACACTTTCGTCCAGAATATCAGATGGGACGATCTTATATGCGGTAGCGGCGCCGGGCACCGCAATATCGCGAAGGAGGCTTTCGCGATCAATGCTCATGGCAAGGGCGTGGCGCACCTCTCGAACCGCCAGAACCGGTCGCCGGACATTTACCGCGACAGAGTATAGAGCCTTGCTATCGTCGGTGCGGAAAACCTTCGGGTCAGGGTTGCCGGTCATTTGAAAGGGAAATCCGAGCGTAAGATCGGCGAGGCCTCTGTCTACAAAGCGACCGGCTGCGGATGCGGACTCAGCAACCAGAAAAACAATGCGATCTATCTCTGTTGCAAGTGCATCGAAAAAGTGAGGGTTAGGAATAAGAGAGAATCCGTCCTCGGAGTTCGTGGCCATGAACGCTCCGTTGGTCAACAACGAGTCCGGCCCCTCCCAGAAAGCGGTCGCGCCGTCGGTCACATGATGCGGGACCGGCGCAGAAATAGGACGCGCCAAGACGTCGAGGAAATGGGCGGATGGCCGGGCAAGAATGATCTTCAATTTGCCGAAGAAGGAGGATGAAACGGCGAGGTCGCGTGGCGCGCGACGCCCAGCGCGAACGTCCTCTGCTCTTTCAATCATCAAAAGATCATCCGCATAGGGCGCAGCCGTTTTCGGATCGAGCGCCCGCTGAAAACCTGCAACAAAGTCTCCGGCCGTCACACGACGACCATCCGACCACTTCGCATCGGAGCGCAGGGAAAATGTATAGGTCAGCCCATCACCGCTGATGTCCCACGACGAAGCGATTCCCGGAGCCAGTTCGCCGTCTGCGCCGCGCGTTACAAGCCCCATGAAAAGCTCGCCCGCGACGGCAACGTCTATTGGTGAAGCAGCCTTATGCGGATCCAATACGGTCGGCGCGCTCGGGACGGCAACGCGCAACATCTCCACCGGTTGCGCATCCGCTGGTAGCCCGAGAAATAAAACTAGAAAAATACTTAGGACCCGCGTGCTCAGCGCCATGCGGGGCCGCACAATGGACCGTTAGACCGACGGTTCGGAAATAACCGTATTGGCGAGAACTCCGATATCCTCAATTTCCACTTCCACCTGATCACCGGGTTTCAACCATTTAGGCGGTGTTCGAGCAGCACCTACACCTGACGGTGTGCCGGTGGCGATCACGTCGCCCGGCTCAAGGTGAGTAAACGTCGAGATATATGAGATAATGGCCGATACAGAATGGATCATCTCAGACGTATTTGCATGCTGAACCACTTCACCGTTAAGCCGCGTTGTCAGGGTCAGAGCCTGCGGGTCGGAAACTTCCGCCGCCGGAACCAACCACGGTCCACATGCACCAGACGAGTCAAAATTTTTGCCCGCCGTAAAAGAGTGCTTCTGGAAATCACGCACGCTGCCATCGAGAAAACAGGTGTACCCCGCCACATGGGTCAAGGCCCGATCAGGCGGAATGCGGCGCCCGCCGCGGCCGATCACGACGGCCAGTTCGCCCTCATAGTCGTACTGACTGGAGGCATTTGGACAAACGATGGATTGGCGATGCCCCACCAGGGACTGAGGGGTGCGCATAAACAGGTTCGGCTGCACCGGAGCATCACCACCCATCTCCTTGGCGTGCTCGTGATAATTCTTTCCGATGCAAATCACCCGCGCGGCGTCCGGAACGACTTGCAGTAACACCACCTTATTGAGAGGAGCGATCGGCTTGCGCTTGGCGGCGACCGCCTGCAAATTACCCAAAGGCCCGGTGGCAAGAACAGCGCGCAGCGAAGAGCCCGCATCAGATAGATCAATAATCTCGTCGCCGATCACGGCGCCGAAACTGGGACCTTGCGAATATTCATAACTGACAAATTTCATGTGCATGAGAGACAACGTAACCGTCGGTGTAGATTCGGGACTCTAAAATTTGAACGCTAGCCACGCCGAGCAGATAAAATGCCGCGAAGCTTTGGCGACTATTCGGGCATTATGACGGTGTCGATAACGTGTATGAAGCCGTTGTCGGCGATCACATCAGCTTTTACCACGCGAGCTTCGTCGACCATAACATTCTTGGTGGCATCTATCAGCAATGTCCCGCCATCAACAGTGACGGCCTCAAGACGTTTGCCCAAAATATCCCGCGAAGTCACTTCGCCGGCGACAATGTGATGTCTGATCACGGCTTCGAGTCTTTCAAGATTTTGCGGCAAGAGTAATGCGCGCAGCTCCCCGGTCGGGAGCTGCGCAAAGGCATCATCGGTCGGCGCGAAGATCGTCCACGGCCCATCGCTTTTTAAATCGTCAATAAGCCCGGTGTTCCGCGCGGCCAGCAAAAAAGTATTGAACGTACCCGACGCGGTCGCGGTTTCGACAAGGTCTTTGGCATGGACTGCCGGTATGGCGTAGATCATAAGGAAGAGAGCGATGATATGGCGGTTCATGGTCCACGCTGACATTTGTTTTGCTATATGAACTGCATTGTCAGCCCACTGCCGAAATTGCGCAACCGGCGACTGTGCGAATCGAGATGCGGAATAAAATTACAAAGGATAGTAGTGCTTATGGCTGAGCCTAAGGGCAATGATGCCCCAAAACCGGAAATGCATGCGGAAATTGCCGCGCTGATCGGCGCGATTGCAAAAGCCTTCAGCATCCCAGACATGGAGGCTATCGCCGCGGTGGAACGCGGCGCCATCGCTATGGATTTCGGCCGGGACGAAAGCGGCAACCCTTTCGTTGCCGCAACCTTTGGTGAACAAACCGCACGCATTTATCAGGGTGCCATTAAACATCCCAAGTCAGACGACTCACCGGGCGAATAGGCCTGCTGTTTATGTCAATTTGTCGCATTTCCAAGTATATTGTTGTATATACAATGTATGCAACCGCGAGCAGAGCCGTCAGATAAGTTACCGGAAGCCGAAGCCGAGGCAATCATCCAGGTTTGTCTTGGGCATCATGTGCGGCGCGCCGCGCGCCTTTTCACACGCGCGTTCGATCAATCGTTGGTGCCATGCGGCATAAATTATAGTCAATTCAATATATTAGTGGTTATTGCGGCTTTCGAGCCGGTAGCCACTCCGCAGATCGCGGCTTACATGGCCTTAGACCGCACGACCTTGAGCCGTAACATCAAACCCCTAAAACACGCTGGCTACGTCGATAGTCAGGTGGGCGCGGGAAGACGCCCGGATATCATCAGCCTTACCCTTTCCGGACGTACAGTTCTAAGCAAAGCCAAAGGCCTATGGAGAGATAGACAGCGTGAGCTTGCCCAAAGCATTGGTCCCGAACGGGCAGGACAGTTACTGCAGATATTGGGACGGCTTTAGACGTCTAGATATTTATATTGCATATACATTACAACATCCAGTTTGGGTTATTCGCCGCGATCGCCAAGAGGTCTTAACGTTTATTAAACCGTTCCCATCGGACAGTAGGCGCGCAACGTCACGCAGAAGCGGTCACGTACACACGCCTACCCGGAGAAGCCTCCGTGAAAACGGTCACAAAAGCATTCAAAGACAGAGAGATCATCTACCGCCAAGGGGATGAGAGCGCCTGGGCCTTTGAGGTTCTCGAAGGGTCGGTTGAACTCATTAAAGACGGCCCCGAAGGCCTGACGGTTATGTCGCGTCATCGCGCCGGAGAACTCTTCGGTGAAATGGGCGTCCTCGACAATGCGCCGCGCACATCCAGCGCCCGTGCCCGCGGGGCGGTGACTGTCAAAGCGATCCCGCGCGATGAGTTTCTAAGCCTCGTCGAAGCCGACCCGGACACAGCTCTTAAAGTCATGACAAAGATGGCCCGGCGTATGCGTGCACCGGAAGGCGGCAACGATGTGGTTCGGGCGGAAGCCTACAAAGCCGCTGCGGCAAAGTTGCCCGTCCCTGTGAGCGAGGTGACCGCCGACATAGGAGCGCCACCGCCGGTGCGCGTCGGTCGGCCTCTGCCGACCAATCTTATCGGCGAACGTAAACCGAATTTGTTCGAGAAGCTGATCGACTCCGTTGTTAAAGATCCAACGCGGCGCCCCGGCAAAAAATCCAAGGCACCCGCGCCGAGCGACCTTCTTATAATGGTCGGCAGATTTCACGACGATTATGAAGACATGCAGCACCAGCTGCTTCTCCAGACGCTGGACGGAATACCGGGCACGCGGGTGATGGCGATTGACCGCGATCTGACGCAGTTCATACCTGGACTCGGCGAACCTGAGAGCATCTTCAATGACGATATTATGAAGCGTGCGACCCGCGAAGGTCGCAAGTGGATGGCCGATCACAACGCCGACCTTTTGATATGGGGAAGTATCGACCCGACCGGCCGCAATCTTGAACTGCACTTTACCGGCACGGCCTCCAGCCCCGGGGAACGACCCGGCCGCTTTACACCGATGAACGTCCTTACGCTGCCGGTGGATTTTTATACCGATTGGGTTCCACTTGTGCGCGCCGTAATTCTGGCCGCAATCGATCCGCGCAGCTTCTCACAGGGCCGCATTCTGCGCTCCGCCCTGCCGGCAATTACGGCATCTGCAAAAACGATGGGGCTTGACCCCTCTGCTGCGATGGAGCCGCTTGAACGCGCAGCTACTATTTTTTGTTTCGGCAATGCGTGCGCCATATGCGCCCAGTTGGAAGGTGACCGCGGCTGGTATCAAACGGCAGTTGAAGCTTGGCGTGCCGCTGTCGATCTTATTCCCAATGATCATGGTCCGCTTCTTGGCCAGTTGTATCAGCAACTTGGGCTCACCCTTCAGATCATCGCCGAACGTTCGAACGATAGTGACTGCCTTGAGCAGGCGGCCGATGCTTATCGCCGCGCGCTAATGCACATCTCTCGCCGCAAGCAGACCGTAGACTGGGGCTTGATGAAATACCGTCTGGGATGCGTGCTCTATAAAATCGACATGGCCATCGGCGATGACAATGCCTTGCGCGAAGCCATTCATGCCTGCCAGGCCGCTCGGCAAATTTTCAACAAGTACACTCATCCTATCCGGTGGTCGGAAATATCCAACTCACTCGCGCAGATTCTTCAAGTATACGGCGACAACGTTCGCAGCGTGCCGATTCTGGAATACGCGGTGAAGTGCTGCATTGCCTCGCTGCAAGTCCGCACTCCCGATACCGCGCCTTTGCAATGGGCTTCCATTCAAAACACGCTCGGCTCGGCCCTGTTTCTGCTCGCCAAGCATACCGGCGAGTGGGAATACATGCGCCAGTCTTCCGAGGCGTTCCGGATGGCGCTAACCGTGTACAAAGACCATGGCGCAGGGCGCATGGCGATTATCACCGAGCGCAACCTGACTCGCGCCGAGAAGCAAATCCAGACCGCCAGCGAGAAACGCGTGGCCGACCCGGTGTGGGCGCAGAGCTTCAACATCACCGACGACGACAGCAGCTATGACTGGCAATCGTTTCTCGATGGCACCAACAACGACAGCGATGAAGATGATGACGGCGGTCACCTCATCAGCGAAGTCGCCTAAACAATTCCATTTCGAGATCCCGAATTAAGCTAAACTGACGGCTTGGCAGCATTCCGCTACAAGGACCGATGGGTATGCCCGATACGACTCGTATCCTGGCCATTGACCAAGGCACAACCTCAACCCGCGCCGTGATGTTCGATGCGACCGGACAGCCTTTGGCGGTTTCACAAAAACCGCTTCAGCAAATTTATCCCGCGGATGGCTGGGTTGAACACAACCCCGAGGAAATCTGGACAGCCGTTGTCGATGTCTGCCGCACAGTAATTGCTAAAACCGGCGGGCCGGAAAACATCGCCGCAATCGGCATCACCAATCAACGGGAAACCACCGTGGTTTGGGACAAGCGTACCGGCAAACCCGTGATGAACGCCATCGTCTGGCAGGACAGGCGCGGTGCGGCGCGGTGTGCCGACCTCAAACAAAAAGGTCACGAGCAAACCATTCAAGACAAAACCGGTCTGCTCTTAGATTCGTATTTCTCGGCAACCAAAATAGAGTGGGTATTGAACACCATCGACGGCGCGCGCGCGGCGGCCAAAGGCGGGCACTTGGCCTTCGGGACTATCGATACGTTTTTGCTTTGGCGCCTAACCGGCGGCCAGGCTCATGCGACCGATGCCACCAACGCCTCGCGCACCATGCTGTGCAACATCCATACGGGTAGTTGGGATACTGATCTACTCGCCCTTTTCAGTATTCCCAAATCTATGTTGCCGGATATTCGCGATACAGCAGGGTCGTTCGGGCAGACCGACCCGGGTATTCTAGGCGCGGAAATTCCCATCTGCGGCATTGTCGGCGATCAGCAAGGTGCGCTGGTGGGACAAGCCTGTTTTGCACCAGGCATGATCAAAAGCACCTATGGAACAGGGTGCTTTGTTCTGGCCCACACAGGCGCCAAAGCGTTGAAATCCAGGAACCGCATGCTGACCACAATCGCTTATCAAATTGGCGGCCGCATCACCTATGCCTTGGAAGGCAGCATCTTCAACGCCGGAACCGTTATTCAATGGCTGCGTGACAATATGAAGATGATCGAGCACGCCGAAGACTCGGAGGCTTTGGCGGCAAGCTTGGATAGCCCAGAAGGCAAGGATGAGAACGCTGGGCAGGTCGTGCTTGTACCGGCCTTTACCGGGCTCGGCGCTCCACATTGGGACCCGCATGCAAGAGGCGCGATTTTAGGATTAACCCGTGACACCGGCGTGGCGGAAGTGGTGCGTGCGGGCCTCGAGTCGGTGTGTTTTCAGACCGCAGACTTGCTGAATGCCCTACGGCAAGATGGAATTCCCGCGCCTTTCGCACTGCGTGTAGATGGAGGTATGGCCGCCAACGCGTGGCTCCTCCAGTTTCTCGCGGATATTTGTGACGTCCCCGTAGAGCGACCGAGCTACGGCGAGACAACCGTACTTGGCGCGGCGTTTTTGGCGGGATTGGGGCGCGGTGTATACTCATCACTCGATGAGGTCAAAACCGCATGGCACCTTGGGTCCCGCGCAACGCCCACAATGAAGCCCGCACGCAGAACGGCATTGCTCGAGAACTGGCGAAAAGGGGTTGAGCGAGTCAAAACTCAACCATAGATGCGTATTTCAATTTTGGAGTTCCCACGCATGGAATCTCCTCTGGGTTTGTGTGCATTGCAAAAATATCCTTGCGCTACACGAAGCCGCATCAAACGATTTACGCCTAATCAACTCTAAAGGTTGGCGACACAAAAATTTGGTGTACAGTTTTGGGGTAATTGGGGTGGGTTTACAGGTTTCTGGTACCGATGCAGTCGTCTTCTCCGGCGGAGGTCGCCCAGACAGGCGTAACCGCTAAGGTTAAATGGTTTAATCCGGCTAAAGGTTTCGGCTTCGTCGCACCGATCGATGGATCGCCGGACGCCTTCTTGCATGTGTCTGTCGTGCAGCGCGCCGGATTGCGTACCTTGCGCCAGGGCGCAACTCTTATATGCGATTTGTCGAGCGGGCCCCGCGGGCCGCAAGTGTCCGCTATTGAACGCGTTGATGACTCCACTGTTCAAGACGATCTACCCGAAGCCGAGAACGGTGAAGAATCAGTGATCGATGGCGAGGTTAAGTTTTTCGCTGTTGATAAGGGCTATGGCTTTGGAATGCCTGCCGATGGCAGCGCCGACGTTTTTGTTGGAATTGGTGCTTTGCAGCGTTCGAACCTCGACCGATTGGAATCTGGACAGTGCGTTCGCATGCACGTGCGCCCAGGCAAAAAGGGGCCGATGGCTGTACGTGTCGAAATTCTGAGCAACCCGGCACACTCCACAGAAGCCTAATTCACGGGCTAGACACGAATAAATCGGTCCACCGCCCAGTGGCGCGATCCAGCACCGCTTCGGCGACCTGACAGCATTTTAAGGTGCTGGCCGCAGTCCGGCCACATTCCCCAAAGATATTTCGCTTGAGCTTGATGGTCCATGAACACGGCCATAGGAACGCAAATAACGCAGTCCTAAGCTCTGCTAAACTCGGTTCCTTAAGGAACCGAAATGGTGGGCTGGCGAAGCCTCTCTCCCCCCCTCATCCCCCCACAGGTTTCGCCGGTCCACCACCTTCGAGGGCCGCCAGGAGATAAGCCACAAGGCCCGCCTATATCTGCAAACTTGGCACAAACGCTTGCCGAAGCCTTGCAAAAGCCCTACTTCACCAGCAGGCGCATATAGGCTTAATTTAAGTTTTCGATGTGATAACCTAGAAGCTATAAAGACGAGAAGTTGGCGTAGACTGATATGGCAAAGCAAAAAGCAGACATACCCTCGGATCCGGATGTACTGGAACGGTTGCGGACTATCGGTCTGCGGCCGACGCGCCAGCGCTTGGCTCTCGCCAAGCTGCTGTTTGCGCAGGGTCACCGGCATGTTTCAGCGGAAGATCTGTTCAACGAAGCCCGGGCCAACAACATCGATGTCTCGCTCGCCACGATTTATAACGCCCTGCATGATTTCACGGCTAAAGGCTTACTGAGAGCCCTGTCGGTCGATTCCATGGGCACCTATTTCGACACAAACACCAGCGATCATCATCACTTCTTCTTTGAGCGCTCAGGCCGCATAGAAGATATCCCGAAAGACGATATTCACATTTCTTCGCTGCCGCGCGCACCGAAAGGGACTGAAGTCTCACGAGTTGATGTCGTTATTCGCATCAAGGATTAATATTCCGCAATTGCAGTTGTAAGAGCGGCCTCTAATCCGCAGTCCTGCGAACCATTCTCAAAATTAGAATTATTCTAAACTACTTGACACCCTAGATATCGTTTCTTAAAACATAGAACATTGGACGCGGTGCGCGAGCTGCCGCATCCTCCCAATTTCCGCAGCCAAAAAGCACAATTCAAGGAGGCGCATATGGCACAACTGAAGAGTTCCAAGACTGAAGAAAATTTGAAGGCCGCATTTGCCGGTGAAAGCCAGGCAAACCGCCGCTATCTCTACTTTGCCCAGAAGGCGGACATCGAAGGCCAGAATGAAGTTTCCGCCCTTTTCCGCTCAACTGCGGAAGGGGAAACCGGTCACGCTTTCGGTCACCTCGAGTATCTCGAAGAAACGGGTGATCCAGCAACCGGCGAGCCCATCGGCGATTCCAGCGCCAACCTCAAGGCAGCGGTGGCCGGTGAAACGCACGAGTACACCGACATGTACCCGGGCATGGCTAAAACCGCCCGCGAGGAAGGCTTCGATGAGATCGCCGATTGGTTTGAAACTTTGGCTAAAGCCGAAAAGTCGCATGCTGGTCGGTTTCAAAAGGCTCTCGACAGCTTAGCTTAACGCACGAGCTGCGTGGCTTTTAAAGCACGTGTGATTCAAAACCGGCCGATCATCCTGTGAAAGGGGTTCGGCCGGTTTTTTCTACCAAGCTCTTTCGTACCTTTTGGCCGCGCGCCATATTCATCAGCTTACGGGACCGGTGACGCAATGAGAGAAGGCAGCCTGGACGCGCCGACACGGCACGTTATCGATTGGACAAACCCAGACTATATCGACACCGAGAAGCTTGATGCCGAGTTGCGCCGGCAATTCGATATCTGTCATGGATGCCGACGGTGCTTCAATCTCTGCGATTCCTTCCCCCGGCTCTTTGACCTCATTGATGCGGCCGAAGACGACGAGCTTGAAGGCGTGAAAAGTGCCGACTTCAAACATGTGGTTGATGCCTGCACGTTGTGCGACATGTGCTTTCTCACCAAGTGTCCTTACGTTCCGCCGCACGAATTCAACATAGATTTTCCGCACTTGATGCTGCGGTACCGCGCGGCAGAGCATGCGGAAAGCGGCACACCATTTTTTGACAAACAGCTCACGGAAACCGATCGGAACGGCAAACTCGCAGGCCTTGCGCCCGGACTTGCCAATTGGGGCACCAAACGCGGCAACGCATTAACGCGGTCGGCGATGGAGAAAATCGCAGGTGTGCACCGCGATGCAGAGTTGCCAAAATTTCACGGCACCCCTTTCGAGGAACGCGCCAAACACTCCCCACCCGCGACAAATCACGAAGCACCCGCTTTTGGGCGCAAGGCCGTGATTTTTGCAACCTGCTTCGCCAATTACAATAATCCGGGGATTGGCGAGGCGGCCCTGAGCGTTCTTGCCAAGAACGGCGTCGAAACTGAGGTTTCATACCCTGGGTGCTGCGGCATGCCGCAGCTAGAGCAGGGTGATCTGGCAAGAGTTGCAGACCAAGCACGCACTATTGCCGCCAAGCTAAGACCTTACATTGAACAGAAGAAAGATATCGTAGCTGTGGTGCCGAGCTGCGCTTTGATGATGAAGTTCGAGTGGCCGCTGATTGTTCCCGACGATGAAAACGTCCAGGCCCTCGCCCGCGCGACCTACGACATTACCGAATACATTGTCGACATTGCCGGCAAAGAAGGCATGGCGGCCGGCCTAGCGCCCCTGCCGGGCGGGGTCGCCCTTCATCTAGCCTGCCACGCTCGCGCCCAGAACATGGGACCAAAGGGTGCAGAGATGTTACGCCTCATTCCCGAGACAGACATAACAGTGGTCGAGCGGTGCTCCGGTCACGGCGGGTCTTGGGGTATCAAGAAAGATAATTTTGAAGTCGCGACAAAATTCGCCCGCCAAACCGTGCGCAAGGCGGCAAACGCAGACAAGCTTTATCTGGCCTCTGAATGCCCGCTCGCGGGCAAGCATCTTGCGCAAGGTTTTGAAAATCTAGATGGCCCCGCACAAAAAACCGTGCAGGCGCTCCATCCAATTCAGATTCTTGCCAAAGCCTACGGCCTTACTGAGCACGAATAGAAGACAAGGAGGCACGATAGTGAAAACAGCACAGACTAATTCACCCGTAAATGCGCCGCGCCGCCAAATTACGCGCGCGGACCTTATGCCCCTCGACGAATACAGCAAGATTCGCAAGCAACACCGCGCGACATTAGTTGAACAGAAACGCAAACGCCGTGTTCACATAGGCCCCCATGTCACACTGTACTTTGAGAGCTACGAGACCATGTGGGCGCAAATTCAAGAGATGCTTTATATCGAACGCGGTGGGGAAGAGCAGATTGACGGCGAGCTTAGCGCCTACAATCCTCTTATTCCACAAGGCGCCGAACTTATTGCGACGATGATGATCGAGATAGAAGACGAAGTCGTTCGGCGCAAAACTTTAAGCACCTTGGGTCATATCGAAGATATGATTGCGATAAAGTTTTCGGGTCATACGGTGAAAGGTGTGCCTGAGGACGATATAGAGCGCACCACCGCAGATGGGAAAACTTCATCGGTTCACTTTCTGCACTTTCCTTTCACGCCCGAACAAGTCATCGCTTTTCGCGACCTTGACGCCGAGATCACCGTCGGGATCAGTCACCCCAACTACGGGCATATGGCTGTATTGCAGAAGGATACGCACGCCGCGCTGGTTGAAGATTTCGCCTAACGCGCCTGAGTTACCGACACAGAAGCTATTCTATCACCTCGTCCGCGTAGACGCCCCAGAGGTGGTCACGGCGAACCCAACCCTGCACGCCGGCCGCCTCTACCCGGCAATAGCTCCCGGCGGGACACCGTTGAATACTTACAACAACGCCCGGTTCTAGACGCGCTAGCAACTCGCCCTCGTCTTCGCTGGTGCGCCTGATCGGGCGCAGCCCGCCGCTTACCACTGCCGTGCGCCGGGCGGACAGCATACTGGTATGAATCCACCCATCAGCCCCGTCCGGATCATTGATGCGCCGCCAGGTGTCAAATTCCGCAACCACTTCTACCGGCAGTCCCCGCCGCCCATAAACCCAGTCCACCGGATAGCGCACACCCGGCCCGGTCCGCATATTGATGGGGTCCGTGCGCAAGGAGACAAACCGCGGGAGTGGCAAGTTGGTGCTCCGAGGTGCAGAATCTGTAGGCTCTACCTCAACCCGAGATTCGTCCGGAGCCGGCTGGTCGGCCCCGTTTGCCGGACGCTGCACAAGGCCATACGCCCCGACCACCCAGATTGCCGTACATATCAGTACGCAGGTTGTTTTTAACGATACTTGCATCCATCTAAGCCTTGGATTGTGTCTAAAATTGTTTGTGCCCTGGATCATATCCAATAGCAACTTCTGACCCAATCCGGCTAGGAAGGCGGCAAACCCGCGCACCGCCTGGACATTGTGCGGAACGGCTGCTACGCCTAGCGCGGGAGCGATACTGGGTTTGGGAACACCGTCACCATCCACCGATGCGCGGCCTAAGAAATGACACAAGGTAATCAGGCGCGAAAAGAATGGCGCGAACTAAGCCGAAAGTAGTAATCACTCGTAAATTACCCGACGTTGTTGAAACGCGGATGATGGAGCTATTCGACGTTCACATGAACGTCGACGACCATCCCTTTAGCCGGGAAGAACTGGCGAAGGCGGTCGCAGATTGCGATGTTCTGGTGCCCAACTTAACAGACTTAATCGATAAGGATGTCTTAGAGAGCGCTGGAAAGCGCCTCAAGCTGATCGCTAATTTCGGCAACGGCGTGGATCATATTGACCTGACGGCGGCGCAAGCACGCAGCATTACCGTGACAAATACGCCCGATGTGCTGACAGAAGATACGGCCGATATGACGATGGCGCTCATGGTCGCCGTGCCGCGCCGCCTCATTGAAGGCGCGCAAATGATCCGCGAAGGACAATTTAAAGGATGGAGCCCAACACATATGTTGGGGCATCGGCTGCATGGGAAGCGCTTGGGCATTATCGGCATGGGCCGGATCGGAACCGCCGTTGCGCGCCGCGCCCGTGGCTTCGGCATGGCCATCCACTATCACAACCGCCGGCGGCTACATCCTGAACTCGAGGCGGAAGTCGAGGCGACCTACTGGGAAAGCCTGGATCAGATGCTGGCGCGCATGGATGTGATTTCGGTCCATTGTCCTCATACACCGGCGACCTTTCACTTGCTTTCGGAACGGCGCCTGAAATTGATGAAGCCGACCGCATATCTCGTAAATTTGGCGCGCGGCGAAATCGTCGACGAAGATGCGCTGATCACGCTGTTAAAAGACGGCAACTTAGCCGGAGCCGGTTTGGATGTTTTCGAGCACGAGCCAGCTGTGAATTCAGAATTTTTGTCTCTGAAAAATGTCATTCTCTTGCCGCACATGGGCTCGGCCACCATCGAGGGTCGGATCAGTATGGGCGAGAAAGTTATCATAAACATCAGAGCGTTCTGCGACGGGCACCAGCCTCCTGATCGAGTGTTGCCGCTGCAAGGATAAGGGCGGCCTTTGCCTTGACCGCCCTACCTCTCATCAAACCCATCCCTTTTTGTGACCCGGTCGCGGCCTTTGCGCCCTTGGCCGAACAAAATTTAGCTATGTTTCTGGATAGTGCGCTTCCGGGCAGATGCGGGCGCTATTCATATATCGTCGCAGACCCTTTTCGTGTGATCCGGTGCACACCCTATCCCTGGGTTGTCACGGTAGATGGACAGCCGTCTCAAGCAGACCCCTTCACGACTGTTGCACGAGAATTAGCGCGGTTCCCGGCCGAAAGGCCCGCCGAAGCGCCGGTACCGTTTATAGGCGGTGCGGTCGGATTTCTAAGTTACGAACTCGGCGGTGTTGTTGAAAAATTGCCGCAGCCCAAATCTGCGCCATTTCCCTGGGATATGACTGTAGGGCTTTACGATGTAATCGCCGCCTTCGATACGAAAGAGCGCAAGGCATGGGTGATCTCGAACGGGTATCCCGAATCCGGCCCTAGTGAACGACGAGCTCGCGCCGAAATGCGAGCAGAACAGTTGTTGAGTATGCTGGGCACTGGCCCTCAAGGCCCGGTCCACCATACTTCGGTAGCTCGCTGGCGGCCGGAAATTGATCAAAGAGCCTATGAGGCGAACGTGACATCGGCAATCGAGGCTACGTACGCCGGCGACATTTACCAGGCGAATATCTCACAACGGTTCCTAGCTGATATTCCGGAGAACACGGCTGCATTCGAGATTTACCGATGCCTGCGCGAAAAA
>JAUIGX010000294.1 GCA_030432435.1 Alphaproteobacteria bacterium | reverse complement strand
CGTGTTACAAAGGGTATCCGAGCGGATTGTCAAGAGGCCGGCGCGTTGATCGAGGGACTCCGCGCCGAAGCCTTGCTGGCCGATAAAGCGTATGCTGCTGATGCCCTCATTGAGCAGGCTGTCGAACTATGAGGCGGCCCGGGATGCGAATCTTTGGAGAGGTCACCCCCCCGGCAACGATCCAGACATCGCCGTACGGGGCGACGAGAATACCTTGTATTTGCCCGAGCTTGTGAAGCATCACGCACCTGCTCAACCGTGCTGCTAAGCGACGATGGCCGCGATTCGGCCATCGTCAGCGGCTCATTAGCAGAGTCCCTTGAGCATTGCTTGACGCTTAACTCCCGAGACCGTTCACTTGCGCCACGGAGACGTGGTGCATGGCCGGCCAGTTTGCGGCCGCTTGTGCAAGTACCCCGGCTTTGTCTTTCTCGTACGCCCGGAAAACATCGGCGTTCAGGAACAGGTAGAGCCTGCCATCGACAATATCCGCAAATCGCGGACTGCCGTCGAGTTTCTTGCCCTTAGCGACCCCAAACGCGCAGTAGCCACCAAATCGTGGCATGTACTTTTCGGGAGCTGCTGCGAACTGGTTCATCGCTTCTTCGGAGGCGAAATAGTAGGCGACGCCGTCATTTACATACGTGTGCCTGGCTTGGCCGGGTACAATACCCAAGCCATTAACAAGAGCGACGACGTCGTTGGCGCGGAAGGCAACGCCGTATCCATCGACCGTCGTTCCCTTCGACACGTTGTACTCGTCGACGGCAAAAGCCGCCGGTGTGGCAGAAAATACACCGGCAAACATCGCTGCAGCGATCAGAGTTTTGCTAGTTTTCATTTCGATAGTCCTCTTTCAATTGTCGCCCTTATGGGCGTGTTGGGTGATTTCCGCATACCATCTGGTCAGCGGAGTAAGCTGCCGAATTTCGGCGGTTTCGAAACACGATCGGCGACGCAAAACACAATAGTTGCAAGGCCGAACAGGTGGCCACGCCAGGCCCGGCGTGACCCGTATTAGTTCAAGTGAGCATCAGGGTCCCGAGGGAAACAGCGCCCATCATCGATGTTGTGGCAATGGCGCAGAACAAGAGCGGATCCTTGACACTTCATCTCAGAGGCCGAGCTCAGAGAGGCCAGGATGATCGTCCGGTCGACGCCCTTGCGGCCATCCGAACTTTCGCTCCGATGCGTCGATTGCAAGGTCGTTGATGCTGGCAATACGGCGCTGCATCAATCCGTTAGCATTAAACTCCCAATTCTCATTGCCATAGGACCGGAACCAGTTGCCCTCAGCGTTGTGCCACTCGTAAGCAAATCGCACGGCGATTCGGTTTTCATTGAAAGCCCATAATTCCTTGATAAGTCTGTATTCGCGCTCCTGCACCCATTTGCGGGCGAGAAAGGCCTCAATTTCAGCGCGGCCCTTCAGAAACTCGGACCGGTTCCGCCATTGACTGTCTGGCGTGTACGCCAACGCGACTTTGGCCGGATCGCGGGAGTTCCAGCCATCCTCTGCGGCGCGTACCTTTTGCATTGCGGTCTGTTCGGTAAAAGGCGGTATCGGTGGACGGGTCATTGTTCAGTTCCTCACATGTGTTCGATGGATGAGCGCCGCACCATCCGGTTGGAAAGAATAAATTTGTTCCAGATGGCCGAAGGCTTACATGCCGGGGGCGGCGCTTGTTGCCGAGTCAGTCGATAACTGAGGCCTTGATAGCAGCGACGGTCGATTCGGTATCGGCAACGTGACTGGCAATCATGCGAAAGTTGGTGACAGCAGCTGCAAAGCCGTCATAGCCTGGCACTTGTGCCGCAGCCGTCGCATCGGGTACAACCATTACCTCGAATCCCTGCTCAACCAGTGCCCGCATGTGAGACTCCGTGCACAGATTGGCCGACATACCAGCAATGATGACCTTGTCAATGCCTTGCTTGCGCAGTTGTAACACCAGGTCATTAGTGTCAGGGCCAAACACTTTGTGGGGGCTAGTAACGACCGTTTTACCGTCATTGATGTACTTTTTGTATCGCTCGAGCCAATCGGCGCCGGATCCTTCAAATCCGTTCGTTGTAAGCGGTCCTTTACGGTTGAACATACCGATCTTATGCATCAAGGCTTCAAGGGCACCTTCAAACTGCCAGCCGTGATCGTGCGGATAGTAGTAATGCGGGGATACAAAGACCGGCATTCCCGTGCTTTTGGCCGCCGCGAACAGTTGCTCAATGTGGTTCACCGTGTCATTGGCTTCGATGTTCTTTCCCACCACACCCCAGGTCACACCGGCGGGACTCAAGAAGTCGTTTTGTGGGTCAGTGACCAGTAGCGCTGTTCTGCCCTGGACAATCTCGAAGCCAGGGTCTGGCAGGCCGCTATTGTCTGCACGGGCAGCACCACCCACCAGTAACATCACCGCCAACACAGCCGTTGCGGCCAGCGCGAAGAAACCGGCGCGGATGGTGGTTGCGGCCAGCGCTATGAGGCCGGTGCGAGTTTGTTTTCCAAGGCTCAGGCTCGAATAGGTTTTCATGACAGTCTCCGTTGTGTTGTGTGCAAAGCACTGTGATAAATTTGCGCAAAGATTACTGATCAGTACACCTTCCAATACAAGAATGTACCGATCTGTTAACTATGTCAAGGCAATATTTTACTTTTTACTTCTTAATAAGATATTATCGTTACTAACTTGCTGTATATAATTGTAAAAAATTTGATTTTTTACCTACTCCACACTTATATTATGGACAGATCGGTAAATAAAGGACCCAGGATGAGATCAACCAAACGAGATGAACTGGTGCAT
>JAUIGX010000061.1 GCA_030432435.1 Alphaproteobacteria bacterium | reverse complement strand
TCCAGAAATTTGGGAGAATTGATAAAAGTGTTCCTATGGATGCCACCCAAGCGGGCGAACGAGGCGTTCTCAAGGCCGGGTATCATGCGGAAGATGCGGGTTTGTTCGCCGTGTTTTAGCTTGGTTTGAAATCCCACCATATTGAACAAGGTGGCCAAAGCATTGTCTTGACGAAGTTGAACGACGGCGTGCGGTTTTTGTTCGGCGTGGGGATTGGTGAGGCCGACTGGTTTCATGGGTCCGTAGGCGAGGGTCTCGACACCGCGTTCCGCCATTACTTCGATCGGCAGGCAGCCCTCGAAATAGGGAGTGTTCTTTTCCCAGTCCTTGAACTCGCTTTTTTCCGAAGTTCTTAGCTCGTTGATAAAGGATTCGTATTGGCCTCGATCCAGCGGGCAGTTGATATAGTCGGCGCCGCCGCCCTCAACTTCTGCGCCCTTGTCGTAGCGGGACTGAAACCACGCGACATCCATATTGATGGACTCTCGATGAACGATCGGCGCAATCGCATCAAAAAACGCGAGTGCATCTTCCCCGGTCAACTCGCGAATGGCCGTGCTTAAATCCGGTGAGGTGAGGGGACCCGTGGCAATGATCGTGGAGTCCCACTCTGCCGGAGGAAGGCCAGCCACCTCGTTGCGATCTATTGTGATCAACGGATGGGCGGTGAGGGCCTCTTGAACGGCAGCAGAGAACCCATCGCGATCGACAGCCAATGCCGCCCCGGCCGGGACACGGTGAGCATCGGCTTTGCTTAAGATGAGTGATCCGCACCGCCGCATTTCCGCGTGCAATAAGCCGACAGCGTTGTAGTCCGCATCGTCGGACCGGAAGGAGTTCGAGCAAACCAACTCGGCCAAGCCTTCGGTCTTATGGGCCTCGGTCATGCGCACCGGGCGCATTTCGTGGATGATAACGGGAACGCCGGCCTCCGCGATTTGCCAAGCAGCTTCGCTGCCAGCCAGACCGCCGCCGACGATATGAATCGGGTGTTTTGAAGTTGTCATTGCTCTAGCATAAGCCGTTGCGCAGCCTTTTCAACGCGCCGCTAGCCTTTACCTCTTATTTTAGAGGGGGTTGCCGGCGCTGAGGGCAAGGTGTGGGCGGCAAGTACGGTATTGATCGTATTTACCAGTAACTCTGCTGAAACAGGTTTCATGAGGTAGCCCTGAATGCCGCGCCGGGTAGCCGCTCGGTAAGTGTCCGTGTCCGTCCGGCTTGTGAGAACAATCATAGGAATATTCCGGCGCCGCGGTGATTTTGAGCCCCTCACTTTTCGAATGAAAGCTAGGCCACTGGCGTTGGGCAGCACCAAGTCAACGAGGGCCAACTGCACATCCAGTCCGGGGTCCTTATAGATGTGGTAGAGTGCTTCTTCCGCATTTCCAGCGGTTATAACGTTCGAAAAGCCTCCGGTCTTGAGAAAGGCAACGATGAGCTCACGCACTGCACGGTCATCTTCGATCACCAGTATGCATTTGAGAGGACGACCAGCCATTGATATCCTATTTCTTGGGGTAAACGGTTACATTCTAGCTCTGAGCCTCTATTTATGGTTGAACGGCAGAGGGCTTTGTTGCGTTGAAAATAATTTTTAAGCACCTTATGCGTCAATTCTTAATTGGTTTCGATGCATCGTCCTAAAAAAGGGCGTATGCCCTCGTAAAGGCAGACTTAAAGCGAATATTTGGAGCCCAACTCAATGGCCGATCAGCAATATTATGTAATAGGTGGTGAATACGCAGACACCAATTTCACGGTGCCTGCGCCCGGCACTGAGTTGGAAAAGCATGGTCCGTTCAGTGAACGGGCAGCCAAAATCTGTTGGCGGGAGCTTACGGGTAAGACCGTGGATAACGCCATGGTGCGTTATTTTCTGAAGGCATCGGAACAAACCAACAGCAAGATTTACTGGGTTGTGGGCGGTGAGTACGGAGACTCTTCATTTACGAACCTAGCCGCCGGGAAAGAGTTGGAAGTCTTCGGCCCTTTTGAGAAATGGGAGGCATTGGGCTTTTGGCGGGGTATGACCTCTAAGAGCGTCGATGACGCGTTGGTAAGATACGACATTCGAGAAAATTACGACCAAGAGAAGGGGGAGACCGGGTCGCGCAAAATACCGCAAAGCGGCGGTGCTGTTTTGCCGACGGCTGTGAAATCAATCGCGATCAAGTGTAAGTCAGCGGATGCGTTTACGTTTCTAGTTGAAGCCCAAAATTGGCCTCGCTGGGCTATTCATGGTGTGAAGTCGGTGCGGCCAGGAGCCGGTGGTTTTTGGGAAATGGAAACGCCCAACGGTCCGGGTCAGCTCTGCGTTGAGGGTAACGCGGCGAGCGGCGTGATCGATACAATATTTGTAGATGGGCACAGCAACAGGTGGACTGTTCCCGGCCGGGTGGTGGATGCAGGCGGAAGTGCGGTTGTGGTTATGATCTTTACCAAACCGGTGCCAATGACCGACGATCAGTTCACGCAAGGTATGAAGCTGATCGACGAAGAACTTGCCGTTTTGAAAAAAATCCTAGAGCGGGCGTGAGGCGGGAATTAAAGACTACTCGTCATGGATCGGAATACCGGTGCACTGTGCGGGGGCGCAAAAATGAACAGCTCCGGTTAATTTATCGATCCGATACATGAACCCATTAGCGGAATTAGGCGCGGGTACCAACTCGTAACGCCCACCCAAGAGACCGTTTATTATAACGCCAACGATAACCAGGACGGTAGCTAACACAATGGCGCGCGACAGGCCGGTCGGTAGCATTTTCTGTTTTGCAGCGGGCCGGGTGGTTTTGACGTCGTCTTCGTCATCGCCGGCTCCTTTTTTTATAGTAGGTGCAGGTTTGGGAGCCGCTTTGGGATCGTCAGGGGTCGCCATGAAGCCTCCTATCGTTGAGTGTGATCTCCTCAGGCCGGGAAACGATGCATATTAGCCCGCAGATTTTGCTGCGCGCGGGCCTGCGAACAGCCAGATCAGCCAGCCCAAAACCGGCAACACTACGATCAGCAAAATCCAGAGCACTTTTGTGCCGGTTGTCCGGTTGCTGCCGATTGTACTTACAACCGCCCAAATGTCGGCGACTAGAATCAAGAAGCCGAAAATTCCGCCAACTTCGAACATTCAACCATCCTCCACCGGCTATTATGCTTCATAGACTATATCAGAAATTGGAGAGATGCTGATATTCTTATGCTGTCGGCGTTGCGGGAGGGGGGGCGTGCCATGAATAGAATAACTGCTCAGACGTGGTTTTGGTTAGGATTGCTCGTTTTTTGGTTGGCGGTGACGGTCGCTGTCTCGCGGAATGCGGGAGATATGATGGCGTTTTTTAGTGCCCAACCACTATTGTCTTGGAGCAACCAGGTCATCATGGATTTCGTGCTGACTGCTGTGGTCGCTCTGGCGTTCATTATACCAGACGCTGGTCGTCGGGGTGTAGGGGTCATCGGAAAAGTGATTCTGACTGTGCTGACCCTGGGCTTGGGTGCGCTTGTACCGTTAGGATATATGGTCTGGCGAAGCTTGAAACCTGCCACAGCGTAACACCAATACTCGGCGGTCGGGCAGTTACACAGTTTTACAGCCCGACACTTTCTTTGAGTCAAACGGTTAGGCTAGTCTCCGGCAACGGGATTGGGGAGGTACTCTTATGCGCACAATGATAGCAGCGATGATTGCTCTGTTGGCAATTGCTATGCCCGGAATTGGGCAAGCTGCCGATGCAGAGATCAAGACCGATTACGTGACAACCAACGGCATAAAATTTCACTATGCTCACAAAGGGGATGGGGACCTAGTCGTGTTTTTGCACGGCTTTCCGGCTTTTTGGTACATGTGGAAAGATCAACTGGAAGACATCGGCACCGATCATCAAGCCGTAGCGCCGGACATGAGGGGAATAAACCTTTCCACAATTCCTCCCTCGCAAGAGCAGTATCAGGCCAAGTATCTGATCGAAGACGTTAAAAAGTTTGCGGAAGCTGTCGGCGGCGAGAAGGGTAAAAAATTCATTCTGGTTGGCCATGACTGGGGCGGCCTCATTGCATGGATGTACGCCATGCACCATCCCGAGACACTTTCGAAACTCGTGATCGTCAACGCGCCGCACCCCATCACGTTTGAGCGGGAAATGAAGGAAAACCCGATTCAGCGTATGGGCAATAGCTACATGTTCGCGTTCAACAATTACGATGGCTACAATTGGGCCGATCAAATGGGCCGTGATGGGTTCGTTGGCCTTGCTGGAGGAATTCTCGGTAGTTCGCTAAAGGCGGGGGCCTATACCCAGGCCGACGTCGACAAGTGGATTGATTTCTGGAAGATTCCCGGAACCGTGGATGCGGGCTTGAACTACTACCGCGCCAACAATTTGAACCCTCCGTTTGACGAAAACCATCCTGCTGAGACCATTCCAACGTCCTGGTCGGCGGACGCTATTCTCAAAGACGCAAAATCGAAGATTATTGAAACGCCGACTCTGATTATATGGGGCCTCAACGACAGCGCGCTACAAGGCGGGATACTCAGCGGCATCGAAGAATTGGTGCCCAACTCCACGTTCAAATTTTACCCCACGGCCGATCACTGGGTGCCGATGACGCATGCAGATGGGGTGAGTAAAGATATTCGTGACTTCATTACCGGATCTGCGAAGACCGAGTAGAAAGGATGCGCTATGAGTGACGAACTTCTTGTTCGTATTGAGAATCATGTTGCCGTGATCACCATCAATCGGCCGGATTCATACAACGCTATCAACACCTATCTTCTAGATGAACTGCCAAAAGCTTTTCAGGCCGTGGCTGAAAACGCTGATGTTGGTTGTGTGGTTGTGACAGGTGCTGGCAAGGCGTTCTGCTCGGGCGGTGATGTCGCCGAGCAGGTTGCTGTTGCAGACGGATCGGCGAAGTCGTCTGAAGAACTCATGGATGATCTTCGCCGGGCCATAGAAGGGGCGCGCTGGCTTCATGAAATGCCAAAACCAACGATCGCTATGGTTAATGGCGTCGCTGCCGGTGCGGGTATGACCATGGCTCTGGCCTGTGACATGCGCATTGCCGGAAAAAAGGCACGCATGACCACCGCGTTCGCGAAAGTCGGTTTTTCGGGCGACTATGGTGGACATTACTTTCTGCCTCGATTGGTCGGGACGGCGAAAGCGCGCGAGTTGTATTTCACGTCCGAAATTCTGGACTCTGCGCAGATGGAAAGCTTGGGCCTTGCGAACCGGGTGGTGCCGGACGAGGACCTGGAGAAAGTCACGATGGAACTAGCCACTCAGCTGGGAAATGGTCCGCGCGTTGCGTGGCGATACATGAAGCAGAATATGAAAGTTGGAGAAACCGGCAGCCTATCTGACGTTCTGGATTCCGAATGCGCAGGTATTCGCCGATGCCGCGAGACCGAAGACCACAAAGAGGCGGCAAGGGCCTTTATGGAAAAGCGCTCGCCGGTGTTTAAAGGCCGTTAGTCGGGCTCCGTCCGCCGGGCGTTATTTCCATTCCCTTGGTACGGGCACCGCGCGCTGGTCCGCTAATATTTTAGTGAACCTCGCGCGTTCGTCCTCGGGCATCTTATCGGGCCCATCGTATATATCTTTACCAATGGTTGCGGTTTTCTGAACAGCCGGGCGCATGGAGATGGTTTCTAGCCATGGCGCAACGTTTGGAAATTCTGTCATGTCTATGCCTCGCGACTTCCAGAGCTTGGCCCAGGGATAACAGATCATGTCGGCGATGGTGTATTCGCCGGCGGCGAGCCACTTCTTTTTGTGAAGCCCTAAATTCAGAACGCCAAAAAGCCGATGAACTTCATTGGCGAACCGATTAACGGGATAAGATAAATCGCCGTACCAGCCTTCTTTATCGGCGCGTTCAAAATGACCCTGCTCGCCCATTTTGGGGCCCTGATTCCCCATCTGCCACATGATCCACTGGATAACGTCGTACTTTCTCGCGGGGTCTTGGGGCCAAAACTTTTCAGTCTTTTCGGCGATATACATCATTATTGCGCCTGACTCGAAGATGGAGATGGGATCGCCGCCTCCCAGAGGTTGGTGATCCACGAGGGCGGGCATGCGGTTGTTGGGCGAAATTCTCAAAAACTCGGGGTGGAATTGGTCGCCCCGGCCGATATCAACAATCTTCAAGGTATAAGGTAGGCCGCATTCTTCGAGGAGAATGGTGACTTTGCGGCTGTTGGGCGTGGGGAAGAAGTACAGGTCGAGCACGAAGGGTCTCCCAAGAAAGGCTGGTCCAGTGACGAGGGCAAGGCAATGCGAGCCGAGAGCACCAGTTGAATGCTATATTATCCAAATATTAAATGATGTATCAGATCAATATTCCCCGTAACAGTTGAGTCGTATGGTGAGATGGAGGGCTTGGTGCCGGAAGGTAACGAGAGCGCGCTGTTTTTTTGTGTTGTCGAGGATGACTCGCTTATTGCGGAGTTAGCTCAGAGCTTGCTGAAAGCAGCGGGTCATCGGGTCCACCTCTGCGCGTCGTCCCGCGATGCCCTCAAGGAAATTCCGGAGTTAAAACCGGACGTTGTTATTACCGACATCATGATGCCCGAGATGGATGGGCTGGCACTTTGCGAGGCTCTTCAATCAGACGCCGCGCTTATGGACACCAAGTTTGTAGTGGTTTCGGCGAAGGCCTATGACTTCGACCGGGAGCGCGCTCGTAAGGTGGGAGCCGTTGGGTTCATTCTAAAGCCCATCAATCCGGCGACATTTGTGAATCAGATTATGGCCTGCATTAGCGAGCATTTTACAGTGCGCTATTGGGGTGTGCGCGGCACCTTACCTGTTCCGGGACAAAAGTCGCTTCGCTATGGCGGCAATACAAGCTGTATCTCGATGGAATTTCCGAAGCAGTTGAACTTTATATTCGATGGTGGCTCGGGCATCAAAGAGTTATCCAATCACTTGCTGGCGCGCCGGGGCGGAAAATGGTCGGCCAAGGTTTTCATTTCGCACCCGCATTGGGATCACATCAACGCCATACCGTTTTTTGTCCCGATGTATATACCGGGTAATGAATTTGAGGTGATTGGGGCACGTCATGGCGGTAAGTCCATGCGCGAGCTGATTTCAGCGCAGATGGATGATGTTTATTTTCCGATTACCCTGAAAGAGATGGGGGCACGGGTTTATTTCCGAGAAGTTTCGACAGAGACGCTGACCTTCGGTGACGTCGAGGTTAAAAGCATGATGCTGTCGCATCCGGGCCTTTGTCTCGGATACCGTGTTAATTTTAACGGTAAATCCTTTTGCTATATTACTGACAACGAAATCTATCCGGAAGACTCTCCGCACCACAACCCGGCTTACGAAAAAGAGCTGGCGAATTTCATGCGCGGCGCCGACGTTGCGCTTATGGATAGTTGTTATTTTGATGATGAGTATCGGCGTAAGGTAAATTGGGGGCATTCAAGCGTGAATGAAGTCGCCCGTATTGCGCATTCAGCGGAAGTGAAGGAACTTCAACTGTTCCATCACGATCCGGACCAGACCGATGATGATATCGATCGCAAGTTGGGCATTGCTCAGGACGTTCTTCGGAATCTCGGTTCTAAGACCGTTTGTACGGCTCCGGCTGAAGGCGAGTCCCAGCAATTTTAAAGGCTTTGGGCCGGATTTTAGCCCCTTCGCGTTGATACGCAGCGTTGACCCGTGTCCGGACTCCCGCCACTCTAGCCTCCCGGATTGGGAGAGCTAAGGGAGGAGGGGTTATGCCGTCACCGTTGTTGATGCCCGTTACCATGATAACGGCTGCTGTGCTCGGTCTGATGCTGGTGGTTTTGGGTGTTTACGTTATTCGGGGGCGATTCAAACACCTTATGGCGCACGGTGATCAGGGCAATGCGGACATGCTGATCCGCATGAGAACGCAGGCCAATTTTATCGAATATGTGCCCCTGACTTTGATCCTTCTGGCCCTATTGGAAAGTTCGGGCGCGGATCAGACCGTGCTGGCGATTGGCGCTGCCGCATTTGTGCTGTTCCGGATTTCTCACGCGTTTGGAATGCGTCAAAAACAACCAGCCTTGCTTCGGCGTATCGGCGCTATGGGAACCCTTTTGACATTAATTTCTTGCTCGGTTTGGGCGCTCACCATAGCCATCGGAGCGTTGCCGGCGTGATCGTTGTTCATCACCTCAATAATTCGAAATCCCAGCGCATTCTCTGGCTGTTGGAAGAGCTGAGTCTCGACTATGAGATTAGAGGTTATAAGCGCCTAGCTTCCGGTATGGCACCGCCGGAAATGCAAAATATTCATCCGCTAGGAAAAGCGCCGATTGTTGAACTCGATGGCGTGGTGATGGCCGAGTCTGGGAGCGTAGTGCAGTACGTTCTTGAACGCTACGGCAATGGTCGCCTGATGCCGGATCGCAACTCGCCTAGCTACCCGAAGTATCTGGAGTTGCTGCACTATGCGGAAGGCTCCATGAGCCCGCCGGTGATTATGGTGCTTCTCGGAAATTTAATGAAAGTCGACAACCCGGCCTTTAAGGGTATGACGGAAAATATGGCGCGCACTCATTTGGGCTTTGTGGACTCCCTGCTGGAGTCTGAGGACTATCTTATCGGCCGGGAGTTTACGGCAGCTGACTTGCAAATCACCTTCATACTGCAGATTGCGGCCGGCCAGGGCTTACTTGATGCGCGTCCGCGTTTACGGGAATATATTGCTCGAATGGAATCCCGCCCCGCCTACCAGCGTGCTCTGGAAAAGGGCGGGCCTTTCGATGTCTCATTTCACCGCTGATCACATATGGTGATTTCACTATTAAGTCCTATCTAGGATGGTATATCCGCCGTAAAACCGCCGGATTTTGCATTTAGTTATAAGTTTTAAGGCCATTCTGGCCCTTTAGTTATAAGGTTTAGGGCCATTTTGGCCCTATGTGTTGGAGGATATTTATGAAAACGATAGCAGGCGCAGCTGCGGTTTTGGCCTTGGGAACTGCGAGCGCAGCATATGCCGCTGCGAGCGAAGAAGAAATCTTAAGAATGTTTATTCCCGCCGAAATCAGTTTGATTAAAGACGGCGATGAATACTTGTTTCAAAGCGAGGCCGCCGTCCCGTTTTACACCTTTGATGACGACGAGCCGGGTGTTTCCAATTGCACTGGAACATGCGCGGAAACCTGGTGGCCGGTAAGGGCAAAAAAAAGTGATGCGCGTGCTCAAGGGCCTTGGTCCCTGATCGAGCGTGACGACGGGCGTTCTCAATGGGCTTATAAAGGCCAACCCATATATTACTACTTACATGACCAGCCGGGCACGAGTGCCGGCGATGGTATCGATGGCAAGTGGCATGTGTTGAAACCCTAGAGGGGTGGGCGCGTATGTCCGTTCCTAGGTTAGGCCCGGATTGGTCTTCCGGTGCTCAGGCTTTTGTTGATCATTGGGGCAATTTGCGGGGGGACGCAGTGCTGCCCACATCGGAAAACTTTCTCGACTGCGTCTCTCCAGCCTACATTAGCCGCTGCTATATCTCGGAGTTTGTTGGCGATGGGGCCGTCGTAAGATTTCATGGGTCCGCGTTGATCGAGCACTGGGGCGTCGACCTTACCGGTCAAGGAGTGCATGGAGAGCGCCCGCCGGCATTCGAAGAAGGGATGATGACTATTTTCCGTTCGTGCGCATCAGTGCCATGCGGGTATGTGACGCGTGTTGTCTACGGCACTTCCAAGAACCGGAAAATTCAGTCAGAAATTCTCCAGTTGCCATTGGCGGTGAAGGAGGGACGGTCAAGCCGTTTTGTGTGCCACGCGACGCAGGGCACGGAAGTCGAGTTCGAAGAAATAGCAACATTGCATGTTGCAACGAGGGCTTCCCAGTGGATTGACCTGGGTGCCGGGGTGCCAGTGCGCCCGCCGGTGGAACTGGTCTGGGCGCCGTGAGCGATCTAAATGCCGACAGTGCGGGGGCTGGTAGTGCGTTGGGGCCGGGCTGGTCTCTAGATATTCATGCCTTTTTTAATCACTGGAATGAGCTGCGCGAAGGCGCAGATATTCCGACATCCGAAAAGTTTTTGGACAGTCCGTCGCCGACCTATATGAGCACGAGCTACATTTGCGACCTCACGGATGAGGGCGCTATGGTGCGTTTTCACGGTACGGCATTGGCCGAACGTTGGGGGCGTGACTTCACGGGCCATGAAATTCACGACCGCCGCACACCTGAGTTCAAGCAGCATTCGCTCATGAATATGCGTCATGTTGTGGATCGCCCCTGCGGCTATGTGGTGAGGCTCGCATTTAGTACGTCAACCGGGCGAATGCTTCAGTCGGAACTTATCCAACTTCCACTATCCGTAAAACCCGGTCGTCCTCCGCGCTTGGTTTGCCATGCCATAAAAGATGCTGGGTATGATGCTGGCGAATTCATCAAACTGTATGTGAAAACGCTCGAAGTCGCCTGGGCTGATCTGGGGAGCGGGGTGCCGGACTCGCCACCGATTGATTTAATTTCGCCGTGATTCAAACATCCTCTCTTCACAATGCGCGAAGAGAGGATATTCGCTGAATATTGCTTTACATTACATCGAGCGGGTAAAACCGTCGCCGTGCAGCGGGCAGGGATTGGAAAGATTTGTCATTCCCCCCTGGAAAAGATCGGCAACCACATGGCCTACGGTTATGCGGGCTGCGCTTGCCGGATCTACCGGTACAAACTCGATGTTCATGTGCAATTCGGTTTCATTCGGAAAGAACCACCCAACAGCGCCCTGAAACCAGTCGCTGCTCTCGTTGAGGCTGGCGCGGGGACTAAGTTCTATTTCAGTGGTGCCTTTTAGTGCTCCTGTGCTGGCGTTGTACACCCGAACTTCGAATATTCCAGTTGTGTCGGAAAAATTGTGAACCGTCACGAAAGATGCGTACTGGGCGATGCGTGTCGTATGAACATTGAGGGCAACATTGCCGGGCGGCAGAAAATCGGGGTCCGGTGAAAAAGTGCATATGCCGGCGTTTGAGAATTCTCCGTTGTTCTCGTCATATTGAACGTGTTGCCACAGCTGATCGGGATGGCCGTTTCTGACATAGAGCGCAAGAAACTGATCTAGCTCCAAGGGCAAAAGGCTTTGGATCATAGTCTCAGCTTTTATCTGCACGGATGCCTTAGCGGGAACTTGAATTTGAAAGCTGCCCAGGGTGCTTTCAGTTTCCAGGCCGTAAACTTCAATAGTGCTGGTGACTGGGGCCGTGCTCATGTTTGCAATACGGACGTACGAACGGCCAGGGTCTACGCCGAGAATAACGGTGTGTCGATAAGTATCGCTTAGCCCGGCGGCACCTGCAACGTTACCGACAGAAGCCGGAGTTAGATCGCCTTGCGCATTCGCCCAATTGGTGATGGCAACAAACGCAAATAGGGTCGCTAGTGTTAACGTTATAGGCCAGCCGAAGGGAGAGAAGAAAATAGAAAGGACCGAGGTCGCTGTATTCTTAACTTTGGTTTTCATGATGACATGCTGCCAAATGAGTTATGTGCCTTGCTTGCTGAAAATCAGCGCGCCGGTTCATACTCTTGCAGCCATTATTGTACATCGACTATTTTTGCAGGGGTCCAATGCCGAAACATCGTATGTTGGGTAGCGGTATCGCCGCGCGGAAAAACGCCAAGATTACGGCTCAAGGCCGGCCTTAAAATTCCCTATCATTACAATGATTGCTATCCAACGGGGGTGGGGCATCAAGCGCGCTCCTTCGTTTTGCGACGGCCCGCTGTCACTGCGCTTTTCAACTGCTCTTTCAGATACTGGCCAGTGTAGCTTTCTTTTACCTTCGCTACATCCTCGGGCGTGCCGGTCGCAACAATACGGCCGCCGCCATGGCCCCCTTCGGGCCCGATGTCGATGAGCCAGTCGGCGGTTTTGATCACTTCCAAGTTATGTTCGATAACGATGACGGTATTGCCCTGATCGACCAGGGTGTGCACCACCTCGAGCAATTTTCTCACATCCTCGAAGTGCAAGCCGGTGGTTGGTTCGTCCAAAATATAGAGCGTGCGGCCTGTTGCACGTTTTGAAAGCTCTTTCGATAGCTTCACGCGCTGCGCTTCACCCCCGGATAAGGTGGTGGCTTGCTGACCTAGGTGGATGTAGTCGAGGCCGACTTTTTTCAGTAGTTCCATCTTGTCGCGAATTGACGGTACGGCTTTGAAAAAATCTGCAGCTTCTTCCACCGTCATGTCCAGCACATCGGCGATCGACTTGCCCTTGAAATGAACTTCTAGGGTTTCACGGTTATAGCGCTTGCCCTTACACACATCGCAGGTGACGTAGACGTCGGGCAGGAAGTGCATCTCGATTTTAATCAGCCCGTCGCCCGAGCACGCTTCGCAGCGACCGCCCTTCACGTTGAAGGAAAATCGCCCCGGTGCGTAGCCGCGTGTTTTTGCCTCCGGGAGTTCCGCGAACCAATCACGGATCGGTGTAAATGCACCGGTATAGGTGGCGGGATTCGAGCGGGGCGTACGGCCGATCGGCGACTGATCGATATCGATCACTTTATCCAGGTGATTAAGGCCTTCGATTTTATCGTGCGGGCCGGGCAGATCGCGTGCCCCATAAAGGTGCTTGGCGAGGCCCTTATAGAGCGTTTCCAGAATCAGCGAGCTTTTGCCGCCGCCGGAGACGCCGGTGACGCAGGTCAGAACCCCAAGAGGAAAGCTTGCGGTCACGTTCTGCAGATTGTTGGCTTTCGCGCCTTTGATGGTAAGGGATTTGCCGTTTCCTTTGCGGCGCTCGCTTGGCACCGGCACTTCGCGCGTACCATTGAGGTAAGCCGCCGTAAGGCTGGTCTTGGACTTGAGAATGTCTGCAGGTGTTCCTTGCGCTACAATTGTGCCGCCGTGGATACCTGCGCCCGGGCCCATGTCGATAATGTGGTCGGCGGTGCGAATGGCATCTTCGTCATGCTCGACCACCAGCACGGTATTGCCGATGTCGCGCAGACGGCGCAGGGTTTCAAGCAGACGATTGTTGTCGCGTTGATGCAGGCCGATGGATGGCTCATCGAGCACATAGAGCACGCCGGTCAGGCCGGAGCCGATTTGCGAGGCGAGGCGAATGCGCTGACTCTCGCCGCCGGACAAGGTGCCGGAATTGCGAGACAGGGTAAGATACTCAAGCCCGACATTGTTGAGAAAGTGCAGGCGCTCGTCGATTTCGCGCAAGATGCGTTTGGCGATCTCGAGTTGCTTATCCGTAAGATGTTCGGGCAGACCGGTAAACCAGGCTGCGGCATCAAGAATGCTGAGTTCAGAGACCTCGGCGATGTGCTTGTGGGCGATCTTCACGGCCAGCGATTCGGGCTTCAGGCGCGCGCCGCCGCAGGCCTCACAGGACTGAGACGTCTGGTATTTTTCCAACTCCTCGCGCATCCAGGCGCTGTCCGTCTCGCGCCAGCGCCGGGCGAGGTTGTTGATCACGCCTTCAAATGGTTTACGGGTCTCGTATTTGCGCACATCGTCGTTGTACTTGATGAGCACTTCATCGTTGCCGGTACCGTGAAGAATAGCGTCGCGCACCTTGGCGGGCAGCTTTTTCCAAGGCGTTGAGGGCTTGGCGCCAAAGTGGGCCAGCACGCCCTTGAGCGCCATGAAGTAATACGGCGAGGGTACGGATGACGACGACCAAGGCACCACCGCGCCGTCCTCGACCGACAACTCTTCATTCGGCACGACGAGGGCAGGGTCGAACAACATGGTGACGCCGAGGCCGTCGCAGGTTGGACAGGCGCCAAAGGGGTTGTTAAACGAAAACAGGCGCGGTTCGATTTCATCAATGGTGAAGCCGGATACCGGGCAAGCAAACTTTGCGGAGAATACGGTGACTGGGTTCTCGCTCTTGGCATCGGCATTCTCGGCGTAAGCCAGGCCGTCGGCGATGCCGAGCGCGGTTTCCAGTGAGTCGGCGAGGCGGCTTTGCACTCCATCGCGCACCACAACGCGGTCAACGACCACTTCAATGTCGTGCTTGAGTTTTTTGTTGAGGGCGGGCGCTTCGGCGATTTCATACAGCGTGCCGTCGATCTTGACGCGCTGGAAACCCTTTTTCTGCAGTTCTTGCAGTTCCTTTTTATATTCGCCTTTGCGGCCCCGCACGAGCGGCGCCAGCAGATACAACCGTGTGCCGCCGTCCATCTCCATGATGCGGTCGACCATCTGCGAAACAGTTTGGGCCTCGATCGGCAACCCGGTGGCGGGCGAATAGGGAATGCCGATCCGCGCCCAAAGCAGGCGCATGTAATCGTGAATTTCGGTGACAGTGCCGACGGTGGAGCGCGGATTGCGGCTGGTGGTTTTTTGCTCGATGGAGATTGCGGGAGAAAGACCTTCGATGGATTCTACATCGGGCTTTTGCATCAGTTGCAAGAATTGGCGAGCGTAGGCCGAAAGAGATTCGACGTAGCGCCGCTGGCCCTCGGCATAGATGGTATCGAACGCCAGGGAAGACTTGCCCGAGCCGGACAGGCCGGTGACGACGACCAACTTGTCGCGTGGGATATCGACGTTAACGCCCTGCAGATTGTGCTCGCGGGCGCCGCGGACCTTGATGGTGGTGAGGCTGGATGAAGCCTTGTTTTGTGGGGGCATAAGGGGTAAATGTTCTCGTTATGTTTCCGTTCGGTGTTCTTCATACGCCGAACGGGTGAAAACGGCAACGGTGGTTCTTAAGCCTTCATTTTTCTATATTTTTCCTAGAAAAATGGAGACTTTCGCCGGTGCCTCGGGGCCTTTATGGTGCCGTGACGACAGCGTAACAACATAGCAAACGATTCTCGGAGAGCGAAGCATGGCCGGCAGCGTCAACAAAGTAATTCTTATAGGTAACCTGGGCCGTGACCCTGAAGTACGGACCATGCAGAACGGCAACAAGGTTGCCAACCTGAACCTCGCAACGTCTGAGTCTTGGCGCGATAAGGCCTCCGGCGAGCGTAAGGAAAAGACGGAATGGCACCGGGTTGTGATTTTCGGCAATCTTGCGGAAATCGCTGAAAAGTATCTAAAAAAGGGCTCGAAGGTTTATGTCTGTGGCTCGCTGCAGACCCGCAAATGGACAGATCAGTCGGGTCAGGAGAAATATACGACGGAAGTCGTGCTGCAAGGATTCGGCGGGGAACTCACCATGCTGGATGGGCGTAGTGGCGGCGGCGGCGGACCCGGCGGGGGCATGGGCGACAGCGGCGGAAGCGATTGGGATTCCGGCGGCGGTTCCTCGTATGGCGGTGGAAAGTCCAGCGGCGGCGCCCCCAGCGATATGGACGACGAAATCCCGTTTTAAGGCGATCTATCAGTTTCCTCAGCGAATGCTCTGAGATTCATGCGCGTCGTTATTTTAGGTAATTCCGGCTCTGGAAAGTCAACA
>JAUIGX010000293.1 GCA_030432435.1 Alphaproteobacteria bacterium | reverse complement strand
GACCTCGATAAACGCGCATTCGAAATCATTGGCGCTGATCACATCATGTTCGACGCCCGCCTGCCGGTCATAGGGGATGCCGTTTTTCAGCTGTGCCTGCACACGTGTTCCATCGGGCAGGTCGATGGCCAGCACGCCGTCGAACAGCGGGATGACAAGATAATCATACGCGTGCCGATGCCACCCGGTATTGTCCCCGCGCGCTGCAAATCGCCACTCTGTGACACGCATCCGGGCGTTTTCCAGAAGAACGGTTCCGGTCGCGGTTCCGCTTGATGAGTTGCACATGTCGGCCTCCTTTGGGTGGCAGACTGCCGGGCGTTTTGCGTTTGGCGTATCTCCAGACGCGTCGCCCGGGTCAGGCCAGCCTATCCGCCGCCGATGATGGCGCCTGCGGCAAAGACCAGCGCACCACCGACGACAACCTGCAAAGTCGCCCGCATGAACGGGGTCTGCATAAAGCGGTTCTGTATCCAGACGATGGCCCAAAGTTCCACAAAGACAACCAGAATGGCGATGGTGGTGGCAGTCCAGAAATCTGTGATCAGATAGGGCAGCGCGTGCCCCAACCCGCCCAGCGTGGTCATGATGCCCGAGGCAAAACCGCGTTTAACCGGGCTCCCGCGCCCCGACAGCTCGCCATCATCTGATGCGGCTTCGGTAAAGCCCATCGAGATACCGGCACCGACGCTGGCGGCCAGACCGACCAGGAACGTCGTATGCGTGTCCTGCGTGGCAAAGGCGGTGGCAAAGATCGGTGCCAGGGTCGAGACCGAGCCGTCCATCAGCCCCGCCAATCCC
Source organism: Alphaproteobacteria bacterium (assembly GCA_030432435.1). Taxonomy (GTDB): domain Bacteria; phylum Pseudomonadota; class Alphaproteobacteria; order Rhodospirillales; family Rhodospirillaceae; genus UBA11612. The sequence continues at coordinate 2,029 of JAUIGX010000293.1, read as the reverse complement.
GGCTGCACCCATGTCAGAACAAACTGGCGATGGGCGTCCGCGTCCTCCTCGGACCGGGCGTCGCCGCTCAGGTGATCGGCTTCCAATTGGCCCGCAACATTACCATGATCTGCTTCGGCGGCCGCCAGATCACCCAGCAATTTGCGGACATTCGCGTCTGATGTCCGATCAGCAGCCTTGCGATAGAACTGCTCGGCCTGACGCTCCATCTCGCGGGCTTCGCCACGGATGGTTTCAAGGCCAAGGTTCTCGACCAGCCAGATCGGCCGGCGGGCATAAAACCCGGCCACATGTTCGCGGCGGATCAACGGGATCACGTCGCCGAACCGTGCCTTGTGGGCGTCGATCAGCAATCGCCGATGCTCGTCTTCTTCCTCGGCCATGCCATCGAACACCTTGGCCGAGGCCGGAAAATCCACGCGCAGCCGTTCGGCATACTGGCGATAGATACGCGCATCGTCTTCCTCGTTGGAAATGGCAAGCGCCAGAATTTCCTGTTCAGACAGATCCGAGAAACGACGACGGTTAAGAGTGCCGGACAGCATGGAAGGCTCCTAGTTTAGAATGGTTCTAATTAATAGGTATATGCTGATTTGACAAGAAGGTTTGATCTAGTGGTTAGAATTACTTGGTGGTAGTTTGGCTGCATAGAATTACTTTCTAGGGGTGGGAAGGATGAGAAACGCGATACTAAAAAAGTATCAACCGTTCCTGCTCAACACCCCAATAGGAATGTTCCTTGGTGTGTTGGCAGGCATAGGGATTAGTTGGTTCTTGTCCGGTGAACTTGGTTCGGAATGGTCAAGGCTTTACACCTTTGTCGTAACCGCACTGATTTCACTTGCTGTTGCAGGTTTTGCTGTGGCGGGTGTTATTGCGAACATTCAAGCCCAACATGAAAGAGATGAAGAGCAAAGGCGGCGTAAGCTAATGGCGGAGAAGGCCTTTTTGCCTTGGTCGCTTTCTGAAATAATAGAAATCGCTGAGCGTGGAGCGGTCATGTCCGAGGAGCTAGGCGGTGATACAACGCTTATTAATGACCCGCATTTCAGGGCGCGTTCGGATGAGTTTCTAGCGATGTTGCCAGAGGTACGTGACAATCTGTCTAAAGTTGTCGAGCACCACGACAACGAGGATTTTGTCAAACACGTGGTAAGCTGGTTGTCAGAGTATCAGGTATGCGTCGCTAGATGGCGTGGCATTTCCAACAGGGTGCAACCCATGAATGCCGGGTCGGCTGTGGAAACAGCACAACGAACACTGGGTTGGGTGTATCTAGTTGCTTTAGCCTCAAGTATGTTTGGATACGCGCGATACGATGAGCAAGATATGGACGCAATTTCAGCGGAGGATCTTCGTAGAATTACCAGAAGAGTACGTGGTTATCGCGAGTTGACAGAGCAACATGAGCGGGTAGTTGAGGCGAAGACGAGGAAATATGCTCGTGAATTTTTGCAGCTAGGAGAGTCTGATAAGCTCTCCTAGCCGATTAGAATCGAAATCAATAAACCACCACGCTCCGAATGCTTTCGCCCGCATGCATCAGGTCGAAGCCCTTGTTGATGTCGTCCAGCCCCATCGTGTGGGTGATCATCGGGTCGATCTCGATCTTGCCGTCCATGTACCAGTCGACAATCTGCGGCACGTCGGTGCGGCCGCGTGCGCCACCAAAGGCGGTGCCGCGCCAGACACGGCCAGTGACCAGTTGGAAAGGACGGGTGGAAATCTCGGCGCCGGCAGGCGCGACGCCGATGATGACGCTTTCGCCCCAGCCCTTATGGGCGCTTTCCAGCGCGGTGCGCATCACGCCGACATTGCCGGTGGCATCGAACGTATAGTCTGCCCCGCCGCCAGTCAGTTCAACCAGGTGGGCGACAAGATCGCCGTCGACCTTCGAGGGGTTCACAAAATGGGTCATGCCGAAGCGCTTGGCCATCTCGACCTTGGAATCGTTCAGGTCCACGCCGACGATCTGGTCCGCCCCGGCCAGACGCAAGCCCTGCAACACGTTCAGGCCGATGCCGCCCAG
>JAUIGX010000060.1 GCA_030432435.1 Alphaproteobacteria bacterium | reverse complement strand
GCGACCAGAAGTATTGTCCGCCCGTTTCCCGCTGTGCCGGGGAGAGACCCGGCGCGTATTCAGGAGTCTGTTTCGTGTCCATTCTCGCCAACCGTTTATCCGCCGTAAAACCGTCTCCAACCGTAGCCGTGACCGCCAAAGCGGCTGAGCTGAAAGCTCAGGGCCTTGATGTAATCGGCCTCGGCGCGGGAGAGCCGGATTTTGACACACCAGACCATATTAAGGCGGCTGGTAAAGAGGCCATCGACAAGGGCCAGACGAAGTATACGCCGCCTCAAGGAACGCCAGCGTTACGTAAGGCGATCGTAGACAAATTCAAACGCGAAAACGGCCTGGACTACAAAACCGAACAGGTAACAGTTGGCGTTGGTGGTAAGCAGGTTATTTTTAACGCTTTCCTCGCCACAGTGCAGGAGGGCGACGAAGTTATCGTGCCCGCGCCTTACTGGGTGAGTTATCCGGATATCGTGTTGATGTGCGGCGGCACTCCGGTTTTCGTACCGTGCGGTGAAAACAACCGGTTCAAACTCAGCGCCGAGGCGCTGGAGGCAGCGATTACGCCCAAAACCAAATGGGTTGTGCTGAACTCTCCGAATAATCCGACCGGCGCGGCCTATACCGAAGCTGAACTAAAAGCGCTGACCGACGTGTTGCTCAAGCACCCACATGTCTGGATCATGACCGACGATATGTACGAACATCTCGTTTACGACGATTTCAAGTTCACAACGCCGTGTCAGATCGAGCCAAAGCTCTTGGACCGGACATTGACTATGAATGGGGTCTCCAAGGCCTTTTCTATGACGGGTTGGCGTTTGGGCTATGCCTGCGGCCCTGTGGAGCTGATCAAGGCGATGAACATGATTCAGTCGCAAAGCGCGACCCATCCGGCCTCTATGACCCAGGCAGCGACCGTGGCGGCCCTCGACGGACCTATGGACTTCCTGGTGCCGCGCAACGCGACGTTCAAGGAGCGGCGGGATATCGCCGTGAAAATGCTAAATGAAGCGCCTGGGATCACCTGTCAGGTGCCGGAAGGGGCCTTCTACGTGTATCCCTCCTGCGCGGGAGCTATCGGAAAGACCACGCCCAAGGGGAGAAAACTGGAAACCGACACGGACTTTGTCGGAGCCCTGCTTGAGGAAGCGCTGGTCGCTGTCGTCCAGGGCGCGGCGTTCGGCCTTTCTCCGTACTTCCGGATCTCGTATGCCACCTCGACAGAGGCGCTCACAGAGGCCTGCGCGCGCATTCAAAAGTTCTGCGCCTCGCTGAAGTAGGCCGCAAAGAAAAAGCCCCGGGGGGAAACCCGGGGCTTTAGGTACCATTACTCAAAATAGCGGTCCCGGCTTTTTGTCCGTGGACCTGGGCAGCGACCGGGGGAGGACCGTTCGCGACCCGTGTAGGTAAGGGCGGGGGAGGACCGACCATTACCTATCTCTTTGCATCGAAGCCTTCCCGCGATGGTCACCTGGGAGGGAGAGGGGATCGCGGCGTTGCTGCGATGCGGTATGTGCGATGCAGCATAGTCGTATTTGGCTCAATCAGGCACTTAAAATGGGAATGGCGGCCATTCCCAAAACGCATAGCTGCGCATTTGTGCTGCGATGCATCAATTTTTAGCGGTTTTACGGGATCACCCGGCGCGCGGGGCCACCGCGAGGGGCTGGGCCAGTGCCTTTTCGGCATCGCGTTGGCTCTTGCTTCGGGCTGCCTCGCGAACCAGAAAGTCGCGAAAAACACCGACTCGGCTCGAGTTCCGCAGTTCTTCAGGATAGACAAAGTAGCCTTCGATATCCGGGCCTTTGATCTGGGGCAGGATCGGTACGATTCCGCTGCCTTCCGCCATGAAGTATTCCGGCAGAGAGGCGATTCCTAGCCCTGCCTTCACAGCACGGTAGATGCCGTAAAGATTATTGACCCTTAGCGCGACATGGCTTTCGATTTTCTTGGAATCGAGAAGTTCTGTAAACCAATGCACCGTCGAAACTGGGATAGCGCCCTCACCGAACAACACAAGGTCATGGTTGGTCAGGTCCTCGAGATTCGCGGGAGTGCCACGTTCCTCCAAATAGGCGGGTGAGGCATAGATGCTAGCGGCCATCGATCCGATATGCCGTTGAATTAGGTCTTGCTGTTTCGGTTCATTAAATCGAATGGCGACATCGGCTTCGCGCATTGCAAGGTCCAATTCGCGATCGTCAAGTCGCAGCGTGACTTCGATGCTGGGGTAGGCGCGCGCGAAATCTTTCAGACGGCTGGTCAGCCAAACAGATCCAAACGCCACCGTTGTAGTTACACGCAGCGAGCCGCCGGGGTTTTCCTTGGTCTCCGTAAGAAGGCCTTCGACGCTATTCAGTTTAGAAAAAACGTCGTGAACCGTTTTATAGAGGAGGTCGCCCTGTTCGGTCGGAATCAAGCCGCGCGCATGACGGAGGAATAGACTGACGCCAAGGGATTCCTCAAGCGCGCCGATCTGCCGGCTCACTGCAGACTGGCTGAGATTTAGGCTTTCGCTGGCATGGGTAAAGCTTCCGGCTTCCGCAACCGCGTGAAAAACCCTTAGTTTGTCCCAATCAAGGCGTCCGTGACCACGTAAAGACATGATGTGCCCTTTTCGCGAAGCGCTGCTCCGCCGTTCAGACTCTGACCTCAACCGTACCTGTTTTATCCCGGCTCTTAACCGTTCACAGCAATAAAGCGATCTGCTTCCAAGGCTGCCATACACCCGGTGCCGGCCGCTGTAACCGCCTGCCGGTAAACATGGTCTTGCGCGTCACCGGCCGCAAAAACACCCGGTATGTTCGTGCGGGTCGAATCCGCAGCCGTCACAAGATAAGAATTCTCATCCATATCCAGCAGGCCTTTGAACAATTCAGTGTTCGGCGTGTGGCCGATCGCGACAAACACGCCATCTACTTTTAGCTCTTGCAGAGCATTCGTTTTGACGTTTTTCAATCGCACACCTGTTACACCCGGTGGTGTGGTCTCGCCTGTAATTTCTTCAACGACGGTGTCCCAAATCATCTCGATTTTTGGGTGATCGAACAGGCGCTGTTGAAGAATTTTTTCCGCGCGCAGAGAGTCGCGCCGATGGATCAGTGAAACTTTGGTCGCGTGATTGGTCAGGTAGAGCGCTTCCTCGACTGCTGTGTTGCCGCCGCCGACGACCGCGACTTCTTTGCCGCGAAAGAAAAAGCCGTCACAGGTGGCGCAGGCCGATACGCCAAATCCCTGGAACTTTTGCTCGGACGGCAAGCCGAGCCAGCGCGCAGACGCTCCTGTTGTGATGATAAGAGTATCGCCTGTGTATGTGTCGCCTGAATCGCCGACGCAAGTGAACGGTCTTTTAGAGAGGTCGATTTTAACGACAAGGTCGTTGACCATGCGCGTTCCGACATTCTCCGCCTGTTTTTGCATCTGCTCCATCAGCCAGGGGCCCTGGATGACATCCGGAAACCCCGGGTAGTTTTCTACATCGGTGGTAATCGTCATTTGCCCGCCGGGTTGCATCCCGGCAACGACCACCGGCGACAAATTCGCGCGCGCCGCGTAGATGGCAGCGGTCAAACCGGCTGGGCCGGACCCCAGAATAAGAACTTTTGTATGAATATTGGCCATGGCCTCGGCATCTAAATCTAAAGAGGGAAGTGATTTGCAGTGCAATAACGGGCGCTAACATACGGTCGCTATGCGCTGTGCGCAAGGCAGGCGCACGCCGCTATTTTTTAGGGTTTTTTTGCAATTTAACGCCACTTAACGCCAAATTCTTGGTCGTATTAGAATTGCAATGACACTCGGGCGTGGGGTAGTTTGAAATATAATTGCGCCAACGGCCTTCATTTGCAGCTTTTATGCTGTCGATTTTTCGGGGAATCCATCAATGCAACGCGTGAAGCTAGACCGTATTGATCGCCAGATTTTGAGCGATCTACAAGATGATGGGCGCATGACAAACGTAGACCTTTCACGCCGCGCTGGTATTTCCGCGCCGCCTTGTTTACGCCGAGTGCGCGCACTTGAAGAAGCCGGCTATATCAAAGGCTATCACGCGGAGTTAGAGGCGAGTGTTCTAGGATATGCGGTGACAGTTTTCGCGCACGTCGGCTTGAATAGTCAGGCTGAAGCGGACTTGGTGGCGTTTGAGGGGCTGGTAAAGGAGTGGGCGGAGGTCCGTGAATGCCACATGCTGGCCGGCGAGACGGACTTTCTCTTGAAGGTCGTCGCCAAAGACTGGGATGCTTACCAGAAGTTCGTAACCGAAAAACTGACTGCGGTGCCGAAGGTCGCGAATGTCAAATCAGCCCTCGCTATTCGTAGTGCGAAAACCCTTCCCGGCGTGCCGATTGCGGTGGATGGCGATAAACCCGCCCAGCCGCCTCTCGAAGTGAAGGTCGGCTAGAGCGAGCATCTTCGGGGAAATTCCGAGAATTGAGGCTATAGGCGGGGAAGGCACCCACCTATTTGAATTTCACCTTCAGCACTTCATATGCCTTTCCGCCTGCGCGTAGGCGCGCATTCAAACAAATGCGGCGGGCAAGCCGCAGCGTATTATTTGAATTTCACCTTCAGTACTTCATATGCCTTGCCGCCTGCGCGTAGGCGCGCATTCAAACAAATGCGGCGGGCAAGGCGCGGCGTATTATTTGAATTTCACCTTCAGTACTTCATATGCCTTGCCGCCTGCGCGTAGGCGCGCATTCAAACAAATGCGGCGGGCAAGGCGCGGCGTATTATTTGAATTTCACCTTCAGTACTTCATATGCCTTGCCGCCGCCAGGCGCAGTAACCTCGGCGGTGTCGCCAATGGTCTTGCCAATTAAGGCTCGCCCCAGGGGCGATTGAATGGAAATTTTCTTTTTCTTGAGGTCGGCCTCGTACTGGCCGACGATCTGATAGGTGATCTCCTCGTCCGTATCTACGTCCGCGACCGAGACAAAGGCGCCAAATCGGACGACGTCCCCAGACAGCTTGCTGAGGTCAATCACGTCGGCCCGGCTGACAACGTCTTCCAGTTCGATGATTCGGCCTTCAATAAAGCTCTGGCGTTCGCGGGCAGCATGATACTCGGCGTTTTCCGACAGGTCGCCGTGCTCACGTGCTTCGGCGATCTGTTTGATCACCGCATAGCGTTCCACCGTCTTTAACTGATGTAACTCGTCCTTAAGCGGAGCCAAGCCTTCCGCCGTCATTGGAATTTTTTCCACGACGTCCCTCATTCCTTTAACAATAGAAACGCCCGCGTTCGTTAGAACGTGGGCCACTACGAGAATCGTTAGTTTTGTCTATTATGACTTAAAATAGGATTGCAGGGGCGCAACTTCAAGGGGCCCGTCTTTTAAGGCTCCAATGGCTGCTACCGAGGCCTCTGCCCCTGCCAGGGTCGTATAATGGCTGATATTACGGGTTAAAGCAGTACGCCGTATGGCAAAACTGTCCTTAAGGGACTGCGCCCCCTCGGTTGTATTGATCACCAACTGAACATTTCCTGAAATCATCGCATCGACGCAGTGAGGCCGCCCTTCGGCCACCTTATTCACGGCCTCGGCCTCAATTCCCAGTTCGGCGAGTACTTTGTAGGTCCCGCGGGTCGCGATAATCTTGAAGCCCAGGCCGATCAGCCCTCGCGCCAGATTCGCGGCGGCTCGTTTGTCGCCATCGCGCAAAGATAAGAAGGCCGTACCGGTCAGCGGGAGCTTAGTGCCCGCCGCCAGTTGCGATTTGGCGAAGGCGCGAGGAAAGTCGCGATCCAAGCCCATCACTTCGCCCGTAGATTTCATTTCGGGGCCAAGTACGATATCGACGCCTGGAAAACGATTGAACGGAAAGACCGCTTCTTTCACGGCAACGTGCGCCGCCGGGCCGTTCTTGCTTTCGTAGTCTGCGCCAAGGTCAAAGTCTTTCAGCTTTGCCCCCGCCATTACGCGGGCAGCAATCTTGGCAACTTGCACACCGGTTGCTTTGGCGACGAAAGGAACCGTGCGGCTCGCGCGCGGGTTAACTTCCAGAATAAAGACGTGACCGTCTTTCACCGCGTACTGAACGTTCATCAAGCCCACAACCTTAAGGGCTTTGGCTTGCAAAACGGTCTGACGTTTAATTTCAGCGATGATTTCCGGTTTCAGGGAATATGGCGGTAGGGAACAGGCTGAGTCGCCTGAGTGAACGCCGGCTTCTTCGATGTGTTCCATGATACCGGCCACGTATACGTCATCGCCATCGGCAATGGCGTCCACATCAACTTCCACGGCTCCGGACAAATATGAGTCGATCAAAACTGGATTATCACCGGTCACTTTCACCGCGAACCGGATGTAGTTGTTCAGCGCGGTTTCGTCATGAACGATTTGCATGGCGCGCCCGCCGAGAACGTAGGAGGGGCGAATGACCACAGGATAGCCGACCCGGTTAGCGACATTGCGGGCTTCTTCTGCCGTGCGCGCGGTACCGTTGGAAGGTTGCGACAATTTAAGCTGTGAAAGAAGCTGTTGAAAGCGCTCGCGATCTTCCGCCAAATCAATGGCGTCGGGGGAAGTCCCGAGGATGGGAATGCCCGCGACTTCCAGAGCATTGGCGAGTTTAAGAGGCGTTTGGCCGCCAAGTTGAACGATTACACCAAGAACTTTGCCGTTTTGCTGTTCGGTGGTGATCAGTTCAATAACGTCTTCTGCTGTCAGCGGTTCAAAGTAGAGCCGGTCCGAAGTGTCGTAATCGGTCGAGACTGTCTCGGGGTTGCAGTTGACCATGATGGTTTCAAACCCGGCGTCCCGCAGGGCAAACGCCGCATGGACGCAGCAGTAATCGAATTCAATGCCTTGGCCGATGCGATTGGGACCGCCGCCGAGGATAATGATTTTGGTTTTGTCGGACGGCTCGGACTCACACTCCGGTGGGTTCATGCCGTCGCCCTCATAGCACGAGTACATGTAGGGCGTCGGCGCTGCGAACTCGGCCGCGCAAGTATCTATGCGCTTGAAGACCGGGCGCACGCCAGCACAGCGCCGAATAGCGGCTACGTCCGCTTCGGTCTTGCCGGTGAGTTCGGCAAGTCGCGCATCCGCGAAACCGAGCTTCTTGAGCTTTAAAAGATTTTCCGCGTCTGTAGGAATGCCGGACGAGCGAACCTTCTCTTCAGCGTCCACAAGAACTTTGAGTTGCCGCAAGAACCACGGGTCGAATTTGGTTGCGGCTTGAATTTCATCAAGCGTGATTCCAACACGCATCGCCTGGGCAGCCAGCAGCAACCGGTTCGGGCGCGGCTTGGTCAAGGCAACCTTTATGGCGTCCACATCCGTTGCGGGCTCGCCGCTGTCGTCGAGCGACATTTCATTTAGGCCGGTGAGGCCGGTCTCCATGGACCGCAGGCCTTTCTGAAGGCTTTCCGCAAACGTCCGGCCCACAGACATGGCTTCGCCCACCGACTTCATGCTGGTTGAAAGCATTGGGTCGGCATCGGGAAATTTCTCAAAGGTGAAGCGCGGAATTTTCGTAACCACGTAGTCGATGGTCGGCTCGAACGATGCGGGCGTTGCTTTGGTAATATCGTTCGTTAGCTCGTCAAGCGTGTACCCTACGGCCAATTTGGCGGCGATTTTGGCAATCGGGAAGCCGGTGGCTTTCGAGGCCAGCGCGGAGGAACGCGACACGCGCGGGTTCATCTCGATGATGACCATGCGCCCATCTTCGGGGTTGATGGCAAATTGTACGTTGGAGCCGCCGGTATCCACGCCGATCTCGCGCAGGCAGGCGATCGAGGCGTTGCGCATCACCTGATACTCTTTATCGGTAAGTGTCAGGGCCGGTGCGACGGTGATGGAATCGCCGGTGTGGATCCCCATGGGGTCCACGTTTTCGATGGAACAAATGATGATGCAGTTGTCCGCTTTGTCGCGAACCACTTCCATCTCGTATTCTTTCCACCCCAGAACCGACTCTTCGACCAGAATGGTGTCGACCGGCGATGCGGCAATGCCAGATGCGGCGATGGTCTCGAATTCATCGGTGTTATAGGCGATGCCTCCGCCTTCGCCGCCCAGTGTGAACGACGGGCGGATAATGGCGGGCAAGCCGATCTCTTGAATGGCTTCGCGGGCTTCCTCGATGGTTTTCACCATGCGGCTCCGCGGGCTTTCAAGGCCGATCTTGGACATGGCGTCGCGGAAAAGTTCGCGGTCTTCTGCTTTTGCGATGACATCACGTTTGGCTGCGATCATCTCGACGCCAAGTTTTTCGAGCACGCCGCTGTCCGCGAGTTTCATGGCGGCGTTTAGGCCGGTCTGTCCGCCCATGGTAGGAAGCAACGCGTCCGGTTTTTCCTTCTCGATGATGCGGGTGATCATCTCGGGCGTGATGGGTTCGATGTACGTTGCGTCGGCGGTGTCCGGGTCGGTCATAATGGTCGCGGGATTGGAGTTGACCAGAATGACCCGATAGCCTTCTTCACGCAGGGCCTTACACGCTTGCGCGCCCGAATAGTCGAATTCGCAGGCTTGACCAATAACGATAGGTCCCGCGCCGATAATCAGGATGCTCTTAATGTCAGTGCGTTTGGGCATGGCGGGGCGCGTATCCTATTTGGTCTTTTGATCGGCCATTAATTTAGTGAAACGGTCAAACAGGTAGTGACTGTCCTGCGGGCCGGGAGAGGCTTCCGGGTGGTATTGCACCGAGAACACAGGCTTGTCCGTAGCGCGTAGTCCTTCGACGACGCCGTCGAACAAGGACTTATGCGACTCCATCACGTTTGTTGGAAGTGACGCGCGGTCCACGGCAAAGCCGTGATTCTGCGAGGTGATTTCTACTTTGCCCGTTTCCATATCCTGTACCGGCTGATTGGCGCCGCGGTGGCCAAGGGTCAGCTTGTAGGTTTTGGCACCAAGGGCAATCGCTAGTAACTGGTGTCCAAGGCAAATGCCGAAGATAGGTTTGCCTGCTTCTATAAGGTCTTGAATGACAGGGACGGCATATTCGCCTGTTGCGGCCGGGTCGCCCGGTCCGTTTGAAAGAAATACGCCGTCGGGATTATGACGGAGAATATCTTCCGTCGTTGCGGTCGCCGGGACAACGGTCACCTTGCAACCTGCGGCGGCGAGACAACGTAAAATATTCCGCTTCGCGCCGTAATCCACAGCCACGACATTGAACTTGGGCGCGGCGTTTTCTTTTTCCAGATCGCCGAAGCCTTGTTCCTTGCTCCAGATCGTTTGAGTCCAGCCGTAGGTTTGTTGGCAGGTTACGTCCTTGGCGAGGTCCATGCCAGCCAGGCCGGGCCATGCGGCGGCTTGCGCTTGCAAGGCCTTTAGATCAAACGCGCCTGAAGGGTCGTGGCAAATGACGCCTTTCGGCGCTCCTCCGTCTCGAATGCGCCGGGTAAGGCGCCGCGTGTCGAGGCCCGCCAACCCAATCATGTTATTGGATTTGAGCCAGGCATCGAGGTGCTGGGCCGCGCGGTAATTCGACGGCTCTGTAATGTCATCGCGAATAATGCAGCCGCGGGCGGCCGGAGTTGTGCTTTCCAAATCTTCCGAATTGGCGCCGACGTTGCCGACATGCGGAAACGTGAACGTTATAATTTGCCCGGCGTAGGAAAGGTCGGTCAGAACTTCTTGGTAACCGGTCATCGAGGTGTTGAAGACGATTTCACCGACGTTGCTGCCGGTTGCCCCGAATCCCCGTCCCCAAAAAACAGTGCCATCTTCCAAAACTAAAACGGCTGTTGCACCGGATGGCATAGTGGTCTCGGTGCTGGAGGCGGGGGCTGCACTCACGTCGCGACCCTCTCAAGCACGGGTCCTGCATACATGATGTGAAAAGAGTGCATCGTCGTATCTATCTCGATTCGAGTTTCGGCTCGCAGGGGGCCTTGCCGTCCTTCCGAAATCTCTTGGAACCGACAGCCCGAAACGCGCCACAATATGTACTGACTCTTGGCTTGAACTGTGATGCTGATCAAGAGCACCAGATGGGGTGGACAAGCCGCAAACTGGCGCGGTGTTTAAGCAATCGGCCCCTTGAAGTCAAGGCCCGCACGGACGGATTTCGGGCCTAAAACTCAGCAGCTTAGCGCTAGCCATGCGGCTTTTGCCAAGGCTCGTTGAATGAGATAGTTTAACTCCCTTCCGCAACAAGGAATTTATGGTCAGATCATGCTGCGCACCCGATTTAGCGATGCGTTGAAAGAGAGCCTTCGCGCCAAAAGGCAACGCGAACTGGCGACCGTTCGCCTGATTCTTGCCGCGTTGAAGGATCGCGATATAGCCGCGCGCAGCAAGGGCAATATGGACGGGATCAGCGAAGACGAGATCCTGCAGATGCTCAACTCCATGGTTAAACAGCGGCGTGAAAGTATCGAGTTGTACGAAAAGGGCGGCCGGGACGCTCTGGCGCAGCAGGAAAAAGAAGAGATCGAGGTTATCCAGGGTTTCATGCCCAAGCAAATGGACGACTCCGAAGTGTCCGCCGCCGTGCAGGCGGCGATTGCCGAGGCCGGCGCGGCTAGTGTCAAGGATATGGGCAAGGTAATGGGTCTTTTGAAGGACAAATTCGCCGGCCAGATGGATTTTTCGAAGGCCTCGGGTATTGTAAAACAGCACCTCGGTTAAGAGGCGTTTCACTCATCGCAGCGGACAGTACAGCTCATGGCGTTTCCGCCGCAGTTTTTGGATGAAATCCGTGCCCGGCTGCCGGTGTCCTCGGTGGTGGGCAAACGGGTGAAGCTTATTCGCCGTGGCCGCGAGTATGTAGGGCTCAGCCCGTTCTCCAACGAAAAGACGCCATCGTTTACCGTGAACGACGAGAAGGGTTTTTTTCACTGCTTCTCGAGCAGTGAACACGGCGACATTTTCAAATTTCTGATGAAGACTCAGAACCTCTCGTTCCCGGAAGCGGTGGAGCGGCTGGCAGATGAAGCGGGGCTGGAAATGCCCCGCGAAACCCCTGAAGCGGCCCATGAAGCTGCGCGCGCAACGGTTCTGCGCGAGGCCGTGGATGCCGCTTGCGTGATTTTTGAACAGGCGCTTCGCAGTCCCGAAGGTCAAGCGGGGTTGGAGTATCTGAAGGGGCGGGGGCTGAGCGACGAAACTATTGGCCGGTTTCGGCTGGGCTTCGCGCCGCCGGGCAATGTTGTGAAATCCAAGCTGATCGCCCGCGGTCTTAAAGAAGATGTGTTGCTTGAAGCGCGTTTGCTGTCGCCGGGGCGGGAGGGGCGCGAGTCCTTTGACTTCTTCCGCAGTCGGGTGGTGTTTCCGATTATGGATCAGCGCGGTCGGCCGGTTGCTTTCGGCGGACGCATCATGGGGGAGGGTGAACCGAAATATCTGAATTCGGCCGACACCCCATTGTTTCATAAAGGGCATATGCTTTACGGCCTGGATTTGGCGCGCGGTCCCGCGGCTGAGGCACGGGAGATAATTGTCGCCGAGGGCTACATGGACGTGATCGGTCTTGCTCAAGCAGGGCTGCTCAATGCGGTCGCGCCGCTCGGCACGGCCATGACCGAAGCTCAGATCGAGCTGTTGTGGCGGTCCGCACCCGAGCCTGTGCTCTGTTTTGACGGCGATGCTGCGGGGCAAAAGGCGGCTTTGCGGGCCGCAGAGCGGGCGTTGCCACTCTTAAAGCCCGGTTTTTCACTTCGATTTGCCATGATGCCACCTGGAGAAGATCCGGACGATATCTGCCGGCACAGCGGCGCTGGGGCGATGAAGGAGCTTTTGGCCCAGGCGTTACCGCTTTCGGAGGTGATGTGGCGCCAACTGGTGGCCGAGCACCCAGGCGAAACCCCGGAGCGTCGGGCCGGATTAGAACGCGCGGCCATGGCAAAAGCGTCCCAGGTGGGCGACGAAACCGTGCAAAATCAGTATCGGCGGATGTTTCGCGACCGGCTTTTTGAGCACTTTCGCGCGGGTTCCGGGCCTAGAACGCGGGGATTTGGGGCTAAGGGAGGCGGTTCGCCGTGGCCCGCTGCGCGCAAAAAGCCCTCCTTTTTCCCGGTCCCGGCGCGGTTTATGGGGCAAGACGGCGCTGTAGCGCAGCGTAAACGAGAGCAAATCCTCTTGGTTACCTTGTTAAATCACCCCGCCCTGGCCGATCACGTGGAAGAACGATTAGGAGGCATGAGTTTAAGCGACTCGCGGCTTGACTCACTCCGGCAAACCGCCTTAATGCACATCGCCCAAAACCCGGACCTTGAATTTGGTGTTCTCCACGCCCACTTAGCAAGCGAAGGCTTTGCTGAGGAGCTTGAAAATCTATTAAATTCAGATATTTATGTTCATGCGGGTTTCGCGCGGCCTTCGGCCTTGATGGAACAGGCAACCGTTGGATGGGACCACACGTTCGCCATGTGTCAGCGGGCGGCGCTGGAAGCAGAGTTGAAGCGGGCAGAGGTAGAGTTGGCGGAGAACCCGTCGGAACAGGCGTTTGCGGCGTTTAAGGCCCTCCAAGATCAGGCCGGGCCGGTAGGAGATGAGGACGACGATCAGGTTGGGATCGGGCACACCAATCACCACACTAGATAATGTGACCGCGCCCCGTGGGACGGCGGCGGCGTGGACCATGAAGCACGTGGCGGTTCGAATGAGCTTCCGCGTGAAACTAGGGGGAAGCCGATGGCGGTAAAAACGAGCCGCAAGAAAGCGGGAAAGAAGTCACCGACGAAAGCTAAGGCGTCGGCAAAGGCTTCGTCCGCCAAAGGTAAGTCTAAGAAGAAGACGGCGGGGAAGACGGCGCCGAAATCGATGCCGAAAAAGGCCAAGGCAAAAGCGAAGGCGCCAGTGACAAGTAAAGCAAAAACAAAAACAAAAACAAAAGCGAAGTCGGCGCCTAAAGCCAAGGCGAAGCCGGCTGCCAAAGCAGCTGCGAAGGTGGCTAAGGGCGCGCCCGCAAAAAAGGCGGCGCCTAAAGCCGCGTCTTCGAAAACGACGAGCAAGACGACCAGTAAGAAACCGGCCAAAGCAGCGGTAAAGCCCGCGGCGAAGGCAACCCCAAAAACCAAACCCAGTTCCAAGATGACGACCAAAGCCGCGGCGCCCGCTAAGGGCAGCAAGAAGAGCGCGGCGAAGGGCGGCAAAGAGAATGTTGTGCAAGGAGCGAAAACGTCCATGGCGATGAATGCGGCCGCAGCAACGGCGCGAAAAGAAGAACCCCGTGAAGAGGGAACGGCCGCGACACCTGGTGATAGCCCTTTATTGGATTCCACCAATGCGTCGGTCAAAAAGCTAATCGCAAAGGCCAAAGAGCGTGGTTACATCACATACGATGAACTAAACGCCGCACTGCCTTCCGAGGAGATGAGCTCGGAGCAAATTGAAGACACCATGTCGATGCTGTCTGAGATGGGCATCAACGTTATCGAAGGTGAAGAGCAAGACGACAACGACGACGCGTCGCCCGATGCCGAGCCCACGAAAGCGGAGGCCTATAGCGGCGGCAACATCGACGAGGATGACGTCGGACGTACTGACGATCCGGTGCGCATGTATTTGCGCGAAATGGGTTCGGTAGAACTGCTCTCGCGTGAAGGCGAAATCGCCATCGCCAAACGGATCGAGGCCGGTCGTCAGATGATGATCGGCGGCATCTGTGAAAGCCCGATTACTATTCGCTCGCTGCTGATGTGGCATGATGCATTGCAGGACGGCAAAATGCTGCTCCGCGACATCATCGATCTCGACGCCACTTATGGCGCGGGCGCTTCCGACAACGCGTCGGACAAAGAACTGGATGAAGACGTCGTTTCCGAGCCGGCTGACGGCGACGAGGACGACGACGCGCCGAAAAAGAAAGCCAGCAACGGCGATGCCCGCAGCCCAAACGGCGAAGACAAAGCGGCATCGAACGATAACAACGACGACGATGACGACGAAGGTGCCGTTTCTTTGGCGGCGATGGAAGCCTCGTTGATGCCGCAGGTGTTGCAGGCCTTCGAAAAAATCGCGTCGACCTACAGCAAAATGAAAAAGGTGCAGGACGCGCGCCTGACCAGCATGCAGGAAGGCGACGAGGTCGATAAGACGGTCGAGCGTCGCTTCCAGAAGTTGAAGGCTGAACTCATCACCCTGATGGACGCCGTGCACCTCAACAATGCACGTATTGAGTCCATGGTCGAGCAAATGAACGGCCTGAGCCGTATGTTGCTGAACCTTGAAGGTCAATTGCTGCGCTTTGCGGTGAAGTGCAAGGTAAAGCGTGAAGAGTTTTTGCAGAACTACTACGGCAGCGAACTTGATCCTAACTGGCTCGACCGGGTGGCGATGCTGCCCACGAAGGGTTGGAAAGATTTCGCGGTTAAGTATGTGGACCAGATCGACGGTATCCGCGCGCAGATTTCTGCACTGGCCGACGAGACGGGCGTATCTATCGGTGAATTTCGCCGTATCTGCGGAACTATGCAGAAGGGTGAACGCGAAGCGGGCCGGGCCAAGAAAGAGATGATCGAGGCCAACCTGCGCCTCGTGATCTCGATTGCCAAAAAGTACACCAACCGCGGCCTTCAGTTCCTCGATCTCATTCAGGAAGGCAACATTGGTTTGATGAAGGCGGTGGACAAGTTTGAATACCGCCGTGGTTATAAGTTCTCGACCTATGCGACATGGTGGATCCGGCAGGCGATCACCCGCTCGATCGCCGACCAGGCGCGCACCATCCGTATTCCGGTGCACATGATCGAGACGATCAACAAGTTGGTGCGCACAAGCAGGCAGATGCTTCACGAGATCGGCCGCGAGCCGACGCCGGAAGAGCTGGCTGAAAAACTGCAGATGCCGCTGGAGAAAGTGCGCAAGGTTCTGAAAATCGCGAAGGAGCCGATCAGCCTTGAAACACCCATCGGCGACGAGGAAGACAGTCATCTGGGCGATTTCATCGAAGACAAGAATGCGATTCAGCCGCTAGATGCCGCCATTCACGGTAACTTGCGCGAAACAACGACCCGTGTGCTTGCCAGCCTGACTGCGCGTGAAGAACGTGTGCTGCGCATGCGCTTCGGGATCGGTATGAACACCGACCACACCTTAGAAGAGGTGGGGCAGCAGTTCTCGGTCACCCGCGAGCGAATACGTCAGATTGAAGCTAAGGCGTTGCGCAAGCTCAAGCATCCGAGCCGCTCGCGCAAGCTGAGGAGCTTCCTGGACAACTAGCGCCGGCGCGCGAAGGACTTTACAGTTTTAACGGCCGGCAAGATTTCGCCGGCCGTTTGTTTTCAGGAAAGGCACAATGCTTTTCCTGTTCGAGACGGTGGGCCTGTAGCTCAATTTGGTTAGAGCAGGCCGCTCATAACGGTCTGGTTGCAGGTTCAAGTCCTGCCGGGCCCACCAACGAGTCTCATGATTCTCGGCGCTTAGGCGCCGAGCTCAAAGCCGAACCCGCTACCAAGCCGTTCCACGCCATTGCGGGCCCCGATATGATTTCGGGTTGGAAGAAAGAGCGCTCTGGAGAGCGACTTTGTGCCTTACATCGATGGGATTCTCTGCTGCCGAAATTGC
>JAUIGX010000059.1 GCA_030432435.1 Alphaproteobacteria bacterium | reverse complement strand
TATGCCGTCGGCGGTCTCGCCGTTGGTGAGGGGCACGAGTTGATGATGGCTACTCTCGACAAGACGGTTCCGCACATGCTGCCTTCGCACCCGCGCTACCTCATGGGCGTCGGGAAGCCTATGGATATCGTCGAAGCCGTGGTGCGCGGCATTGATATGTTTGATTGCGTGTTGCCGACCCGTTCAGGCCGCACGGCACAAGCCTTCACCAGCGAAGGCCCGTTGAACCTACGTAATGCGCGCCACGCTGACGATCTCAGGCCGCTGGACGAGGCGGTGCCGTGTCCGGCGAGCCGCAATTACAGTCGAGCCTATTATCATCACCTTATTAGGTGTGATGAGGTTCTCGGCTTGATGCTGCTCTCGTGGCACAATGTGGCGTTCTATCAGCACCTCATGAAAGGTTTGCGTGACGCAATCCAGACAGGAACGCTTGCCGGCTTCGTTGCAGCCTTCGCTGCCGGTCAAAGAGGAGATGGTGATCTCGAAACCGCTTGATCGGGAATCCGTTCGCGCGCGTGCACGCGACCTTGGTTTCGACGTTGTGCGGTTCACTCGGGCCGAAATTGCCGCGCGCACGAAGGCGGATCTTAAGAACTTTCTCATTGAAGGCTTTCACGGCGACATGGCGTGGCTTGAAGCCAATGCGGATCGCCGGGCCGATCCGCATGTTTTATGGCCGGAGGTCAAAACGGCGGTTATGGTCGGCCTTAACTATGGGCCGGCTGTAAATCCGCGTGATGCTCTGAAGCATACGGATAGGGCGGCCGTCAGCGTTTATGCTCGCAACCGCGATTATCACGACATACTCAAGAAGCGTTTAAGGCAACTGGCTTCGTGGATGGCTTCCGAGTCCGGTGCCGAGGTCAAGATATTCGTCGATACCGCGCCGGTTCTTGAAAAGCCGCTTGCGCAGCAAGCCGGCCTGGGCTGGCAAGGCAAACATACCAACCTTGTCTCGAGAGAATTTGGGTCGTGGCTTTTTCTAGGCGAGGTTTTCACCACTCTCGAATTTGAGTCCGATGAACCGGAATCAGATCACTGCGGTGGATGCCACAAGTGTCTTGATGTCTGTCCCACCAACGCGTTCGTCGCGCCGTATAAATTAGATGCGCGGCGCTGCATCTCATACCTCACCATTGAACACAAAGGTCCAATTCCGCGAGACTTACGCCCGCTGATGGGCAATCGGATTTATGGCTGTGACGATTGCCTGGCCGTGTGCCCGTGGAACAAATTTGCGCAGGTCACCGGCGAGTCGGGATTTCTGCAAAGGGCCGAATTATCTGCGCCGATGTTGAAAGATCTTGCGTCTCTTGATGATCAATCATTTCGCACGGTGTTTGCTGGGTCGCCCATTAAACGCATTGGCCGCGGGCGATTCATTCGCAATGTTTTGATCGCTATTGGCAACAGCGGCGACCCCGCGATGTTGCCATCGGTTGAAGCCCTGTTGCGTGATGAGATGCCGCTGGTACGCGGCGCGGCGGTATGGGCCTTTCGCCGGTTAGCGGACGCCGAGCAGATCGCCGCTATGCAGGCCGAGCATCTGGCGTTCGAGTTCGATGAAGAGGTCCGAACTGAGTGGGCGTAAAAAAATGGGCGGCCGAATATACTCGGCCGCCCGCCCATCCCCGCTTAAAGCAACTTCTGGATTTATGGCTGTACGGATAGCGCCCGTGCCAGTTGGCTGAGTGCTTCTTGGTGCTTTTGATTCGGAATGTTCGCGAAGTTCCGCGCAAGTTCGAGGCACATACGCTGTCTTGGATTTGCGACTTCTTCCTCTTCGCCGGCGTCTATATCTTCGAAAAAATACGTAATGGGTACGCTCAGTACCCGCGTGATTTCAAATAGGCGTCCGGCAGAAATCCGGTTGATGCCCCGTTCGTATTTGTGAGCCTGCTGGTACGTTACGCCGATCATATCGGCCATCTGCTGCTGACTTAGCCCAAGCATGATCCGGCGTTCGCGGATTCGTGCTCCGACGTGCCGGTCGATTGAATTAGCCCGGTTTGCTGGTGCTGCTTTGATCGTTCCGCCATCCATGATGTAACCCCAACTATAAGTGAATCGAATGCGGATGATTTACATCCTGCGTTTTGTTTTGGCCGAGTCGTGCCGAAACGGCGCGCCACGCCAATACTGGTGATTGTATGGAGCGGGCGGGCTGAATACCCGGGGTTTATTGTAAAAAATTGTTATTACACGTTATGCTAATGTTAAAAATTTTAACATTAGCGCTGCCGCGGCTCTGTATGGCTACAGAGACCGCCTTTCGCGGAAGCCACTATTTTTAACAAATTTCGGTCGGCTTTGAGGCCGTGGAACGCGGCCTTCGCTATTCCCGGTCCTTAACCAACTTTGCAAGCTGAGCCTGCATCGCGTTGAGCTGGGTCTTTAGTTCGTCGATGTCTTCACTTTTACCCGACTCCGGTGCAGGTCGTGCGGGACTGGCGGCTGCGTCCGCGCTGCGATCAACTTGGGCGAAGGGGTTGAACATCTTCATGGCATTCTCAAACAGAGCCACGTTCTGTTTCCCCATTTCCTCCATGCGCTCCATGGGAACAAGCCCCTTGAAGGTATTTTGCATGATGTTGCGCATGTCTGACTCGTGCTGGGAAAAGGAATCCATGCTGTGTTCCAGGTAGCGCGGTAAAACGCCACCAAGCGAGTCGCCGTAAAATCCGATGATTTGCCGCAGGAACTTGATGGGCAGCAGGTTCTGCCCTTTGGCTTCTTGCTCCACGATAATTTGCGTCAAAACGCTGCGGGTAATGTCTTCGCCGGTTTTGGCATCGGTAACCACGAATACCGCGCCTTCTTTCACCATTTCAGCGAGGTGATCGAGTGTCACATAGCTGGACGTCGCGGTGTTGTAGAGCCGGCGATTGGCGTATTTCTTGATCGTAATAACCGGTGACTTCGCATCACCATCCTGTTCAGGCATGGTACCATCCCTATACGTCATTGAGGTGTTATTGTGCTATGCACAATAGCCCAATGTCAAAGTACACCTGATGAAATTGGTCGATTGTACGGGAAAAACAGAAAAAATCTGCCGGTGTGTTCGGTGGCGTGAGTGCAGCCGGTTAGGACCAACAATCAAACGTGAACTATAGTTTAGTGTATGAACGAAAAACCCAAAAGCGGCCCGGCAGATTACAATGCACTGGCCGCGAAATACTTGGACCTTTGGCAAGAGCAAATCGCGAAGCTTGCCAAGGAGCCGCAGCAACTTACCGAGGCTGCGACCGCATGGTCGCGGACCGCAGCGTCCATGATGCAAAGCGCGGCTTCAACCATGGGCACAGGCATGGGGCCTGGCAAAGCGTCTTCGAAAGCCGAGCCGCATGACGTCTCAGCTCCCTCCGACAACCGCGTCACTTCGACAGGGGCCGAGGCCTCTGGCTCTGCATATGGCGATGGAGGGCTGGATTCAGCAAACATCCTTCGCCGGCTTGATGCCCTCGAGCGGCGAATGGCCGCTCTCGAATCAGACACACGCAGGTTGGCCGCCCTCGAGTCCAACTTTCCTGAATCCGATCCAGGCCGTGGCCGCGCTGGCCGCCGGAAAAAAACCTGAAGACTTTACGGGGGCTTGGACCGATTACCTGGATCCGGCGCCTTTCCTCGACTCGGTAACGCGCGAGGCTCGCTCCAGGCTTGAAACCTTTGTGGCCGGGGTGAAGGCTTATCAAGCTCATTCCCACAGGCGCGCACTCGCGCCTCCCCCACCTGTTTGGCGCAGCGGGTCGGCCTCTTTGCGAGCCTATGAAGAAACCGGTAGCGGCCCGGATAAGGGGCCGCCGGTCGTGTTTATTCCATCGCTTATCAACAAAGCCTACATTCTCGATTTAGCCGAAGACCGCAGTCTCATGCGTACAGCGGCTGCGGCAGGGCTTCGATCGTTTCTATTAGATTGGGGCGAACCAAACGAAGCCGAAAAAAATTTTAGCGTCGAAGATTATATCGACGGCATCATCATCCCGGCGCTTGAAGAGGTCAAAACCCGCACAGGTCAGGCCCCTCGGCTTGTGGGCTATTGCATGGGCGGCACTTTGGCGGTTGCACCTGCGCTTTTAAGACCCGATCTGGTGTCGGCATTAGCGCTTCTTGCTGTGCCTTGGGATTTTCATGTGGACTCGGATGCCTCTCGGTTCCTCATCGCGCTGGCGCGCGGGCCGCTTGAGGTGATGCTCGAGGCGGAAGGCCACGCATCGGTCGATCTTCTCCAGGCGTTGTTTGCTTCGCTCGATCCGACGTTGGCGGGGCGGAAGTTTCGCCGGTTTGCAGGGCTTGATCCGGCATCCGAACCGGCTCGCCGGTTTGTTGAGCTTGAAGATTGGCTCAATGATGGTGTGCCGCTGGCCGCGCCTGTAGCGCGTGAAGTGATTTTTGGCTGGTACGGTGCCAACGCTCCGGCGATGGGCGCGTGGCAGGTCGGAGATACCGTCATAAATCCGGCGTGGATTAGCTGTCCCGTTGCAGCTTTTATTCCAAGTCAGGACCGTATTGTTCCCCCGGAGTCGGCTAGGCGACTCGCCCGCGCGATTCCCGGTGCGGAGGTGCATGACGTTAGTCTTGGTCATATCGGTATGATTGCCGGTGGGTCGGCGCAAAGGCGGGTGTATGAACCGCTCATCCAGTGGCTAAAGCGTGTATAATGCAGCCTTAATTTTGCATAGCGGACACCCGCACGCCCTTCTTGCTCCCACATGCAGTGCGCCGTAAAACCCCTAGGCCCAAATGGGCCGCGTAGAATTTTATCGAACTGAGGAGTCTGTTCATGGCCGATATCGTCATCACCTCTGCCGTCCGAACCGCTATCGGCGCCTTTAACGGGTCCTTGTCCCGTCTTACGGCTGCCGACCTAGGTCGGGTCGTTATCGGCGAGGCTCTGAAGCGCGCGCAAGTGGATGGCGCTGATGTGTCCGAAGTTGTGATGGGGCAAGTCCTGACGGCTGCGGCTGGCCAAAACCCCGCCCGGCAAGCGTCGATCGCCGCAGGTGTCCCAAAAGAAGTTGCCGCGATGACCATCAATCAGGTCTGTGGTTCGGGTCTGAAAAGCGTTGCCCTCGGCGCCATGTCGATTGCCGCCGGTGATAGTTCCATCGTCGTTGCGGGTGGGCAGGAAAATATGAGCTTGTCGCCCCATGCCATGCATATGCGCAATGGTGCGAAAATGGGCGATACCAGTCTGATCGACACGATGATCCGAGACGGGCTTTGGGACGCGTTTAACGGCTACCACATGGGCACGACGGCCGAGAATATTGCCGAGAAGTGGCAACTCACCCGCGCGGCACAGGATGAGTTTGCAGCGGCTTCGCAACAAAAGGCGGAAGAGGCTATCAAAGCCGGCAAGTTCAAGGATGAAATCGTACCCGTCACCGTGCAGGTAAAGCGCCAAGATGTCTCCTTTGACACCGACGAGTACCCGCGGGCGGGCGCAACAGCAGAGTCTCTGGCAGGTCTCAAGCCCGCATTTTCCAAGGACGGCACGGTGACCGCCGGCAATGCCTCGGGCATTAACGACGGCGCGGCAGCGGTTCTTGTCATGAGTGCTGACGAAGCCAAAAGGCGCGGATTGAAGCCGCTTGCGCGTATTGCATCTTGGGCGCAGGCCGGTGTGGACCCCGCC
The DNA here is from genome assembly GCA_030432435.1 of Alphaproteobacteria bacterium. Taxonomy (GTDB): domain Bacteria; phylum Pseudomonadota; class Alphaproteobacteria; order Rhodospirillales; family Rhodospirillaceae; genus UBA11612. The sequence continues at coordinate 10,006 of JAUIGX010000059.1, read as the reverse complement.
ATTATGGGCACAGGGCCGATTCCAGCCTCGCGTAAAGCGCTGGAGAAAGCAGGCTGGAGCGTCGACGATCTCGACCTCATCGAAGCCAATGAAGCTTTTGCGGCACAGTCCTTGGCAGTATGCAGCGACCTTGGGTTCGATCCTAAAAAGGTCAACGTCAACGGCGGCGCTATTGCCCTTGGCCATCCCATTGGTGCGTCTGGGTGCCGGGTGTTAGTGACATTGTTGCATGAACTTCAAAAACGCGACGCGAAGCGTGGCCTCGCAACATTGTGTATTGGTGGCGGCATGGGCATTGCCATGTGCGTTGAGCGTTAGTTCAGTACACGGCCCACAGGCGAACGCGTAGCGCCTATAGCTGGGCGAATGCCTTGCGCCTCCATAGCCAATACAGTCCCGTCAAAATCATGAGATTGAGGGGGAGGCGCACAAGCCCTGCGATCAAAGTGTCCTTGGCGGACATATGCAATCCAACCGATAGGCTCGACTGACCGGGAAGGTCTGACCACACGACGCCGATCTGTAAAAAACTTCCAAGCATGAGAACAATGCTTGCCCCAAGAATGAGCCATGCCATTTCTATGCGCTGTCGCAGTCCTATGAGCCCAATGACAGCGGCAACGGCAAGCGGGGCCGCGTACATCAGCAGGCCATGCCACGTGGCAACAGCGGCTTTACCCCAGTCGGGCACGGCCGCGCCGACATTCGCTGCGCTGCCCAAGAGTGAGAAAAAGACGGTGTCGGTGAAAATGCCGAAGGCTACCACGGAGGCGAGGGCCACTGGCGGGGCGATTCCGAACACAGCCCAAGGGTGCCGCGCTGCGAACGACTGAAGTTCCGGTCGATCCAGCATGGTATTGGCCAATGTGTCGTCATCACCCAAACGCACGCGGGCCACGCTTTCGGCATCGATTCGGGTTAATCCGCGCGCGGTTTCTTCATGCACCAGATCATCAAAGTGATCTTCGAGTTCCGCGACATACCGGCGTACATGCTTCGGCGCTATGCCGGCACGGAGCAGGTGCTCTTTCAAGGCTCTAAATTGCGACTGTTGCATGGCTTTTGTCTTCTACGAGTGTGCGGATGGCGCCCGCAAGGAGTGACCACTGAGAACTGAGTGCTGCAAGACGTTTTACTCCCGCTGCCGTGACCGAGTAGTACACGCGCGTTCGGCCGTTGAACTCTTTACGGCGAGACTTGAGCGCGCGCTGCTTTTCCAATGCGTGCAGCGCCGGATACACCACCCCCTCACCGAGGCTCACGACATCGTTCGTTTCCGCGCGGATCGCCTGCACGAGTTCGTATCCATACATCTCGTGCTTTTGAAGTAGCCGGAGAATTAACAGCTCGGGCACACCATTCATGAAACTGGAACCGCGTTGAGCCATGACTTTGGCGCTCCTTCTTAATACATCGTACTAATAGGCATAATACCTATCTTTAATAGGTATGCAACGCCGAAGGTGCCAGTCGGGTGACGAAGGTCTGTGTCGAAGCCAAATGTCCTATGCGGGCCTCTTGCGGTGATGCCAGAGGTGGTTATGATCAAACTAAGGCTGATCATTGCCGAACAACAATATTGGGGGACGAATATGGCTGAACGTGTAGCAATTGTTACCGGCGGAACCCGTGGAATTGGCAGAGAAATCTCCGTTTCTCTGCATAAGGCGGGCTACAAAGTTGCAGCCAACTACAGCGGCAATGATGACGCCGCCGCGGATTTCACCAAAGAGACTGGCATCCCCAACTACAAATTCGATGTGTCTGATTTTGCGGCGTGCCAATCTGGCGTTGCAAAAATAACCGAAGACCTTGGCCCTGTGGACGTTCTCGTCAACAACGCAGGCATTACGCGCGACGGCACTCTTCACAAGATGGCTCATGAACAGTGGCAGCAGGTGATAGATGTCAATCTAGGAGGTTGCTTTAACATGTCCCGCGCGGTCATCGAGAATATGCGCAAACGGTCTTTCGGCCGCATCGTCAATGTCGGCTCCGTCAACGGCCAGGCCGGGCAATACGGCCAGGTAAACTACGCCGCTGCCAAATCGGGTATCCACGGCTTTACCAAAGCCATGGCCCAGGAAGGCGCCGGCAAGGGCATAACCGTTAATGCGATCGCGCCAGGATATGTGGACACCGACATGGTGCGGGCCGTGCCGCCGAATGTTTTGGAAAAAATCATTTCGAATATCCCAATGGGCCGGCTGGGCCGCGCCGGAGACATCGCGCGGGGCGTTATGTTCCTGATTGCCGACGATGCCGATTTTATCACGGGCTCGACGCTATCCATCAACGGCGGCCAGCACATGTATTGATTCCCTTATCCTGATGCAGCTTGTGTCAGGTTTTTGGAATCCGTTCCCATATGGCGTCGATTGACTCCGGCGAGTCGATGCCGAACCGATCATTTAGGATCCGGGCCAGGCCTTCGGGCTCGGTCACGGTGCGCTCTTCCGCACTCTCGCCGTGCCGTATGGTAAAGCGGGTGTTGATAAGATTGAGACGGCTGATGCCGTCTACTTTGGAAACCAGCAGATTCTCTCTAAAGCGAGACGAGGGAAAGGCTGATGTGAACCAATTGCTCATTTCGAAATCGGTTGTGTCCTGTGGCTCTAGAGTAAATCGGTACATGCCGGACCAATTGCCTTCGGACTTCCATTGAAGCTCGTAGGTTTCCCGGGATTGCAGAATGCGGTAGGTGCCGTGAAGGGTGGATTGTTCCAGCCCATGCTCCAGTTTAAGGGGCGCAGTCGGGCTTTGTCCGCCAAAGCCGACATCGGCGATAAAGGCGCCCTCAGGCAATTCCACCAAGGTGAGTCGGTGGGTCAATGCTGGCCTAGGGTCACCTTCGTTCCACCTTAAAACAACGCGGGCGGCAAGGGGGGTGGCTATAAACCCTAAGGCTGTTAGCGCCCGATAAAAGAGATTGTTGTGTTCGTAACAATAGCCGCCGCGCCGCCCCCTCACGAGTTTGGCCTCAATAGACGCAAGGTCGATGTGCACCGGCCGGCTAAGTAGCGGGTCTAAATTCTCAAATGGAATAGTGGATGGGTGAAGCTTGTGAAGGCTGGAAAGAACCGAATGTGATGACTCGCGTACGCCCGAGTAGCCGATGCGCGCGAAATAGGCGTTGAGGTCGGGCGTCATCATCGGAACAGCTCAAAAAAAGAGTTTTAAAATACGTCTTTCCGCCGCCGCACCTCGGCAAAAACATCCACCGGCGCGCGGCCTTGCATACCGATTGCGGCCGCTAATTCCGGCGCATCGGCGCGCAGGAACGGGTTGGCCGCGCGTTCGTCGCCAAGGCGAGAGGGAACCGACGGCTTTCCTTCGGCGCGCAACGCTTTTACATCGGCCTCGCGTTGCCGGAGGGCTGTATTGTCCGGCTCTACCGTGACGGCGAAGCGTATATTGGCTTCTGTATACTCGTGCGCACAGTAAATGCGCGTTTCTGTGGGTAGCTCTCGCAGGCGCTGCAAGCTGGTCCACATCTGCGCCGGGGTGCCCTCGAACAAGCGACCGCAGCCAATGGAAAACAAAGTATCCCCGCAAAATAAAGCGTCAGAGTCTTTGAACCAGTACGCAATATGTCCGCGGGTATGACCCGGCACGAAAAATACCTGCGCACGTGCGCTGCCCAGGTCGTAGGTGTCCCCGTCGCTCACTTGCACAGTCATGCCGGGAATGCGGTCCGGGTCATGCGCGGGGCCGACAATGGTGCATCCGGTCGCTTCCTGAATCTCCAAATTTCCGCCGACATGATCGGGGTGGTGATGCGTATTGAGGATATGCGTAATTTTCCAACCAAGGCGCTTGGCTTCGTCCAGCACCGGTCCGGTAACCGCCGGGTCCACCACGGCAACAGCGCCGGAGTCGGGTTCGCGTGCCAGATAGATGAAATTGTCGCTCAGTACGGGAATCTGCCGGATATCGAGTTTTGCCATTAGGGCCTCCTTGAAGGGGAGTTTAAGGCCTTGCGGCGGGGGTTTGAAGGGGCGCCAATTATCTAAGTCCTGCAACTATTCGTGGCTCAGAACGTTGAGTCTGATAAGCGCCGGTAGCGCCACATATTCCTGATGAGTAGCTATGTCTAATTCGGATCGCCATTCTGCTGACATTCGGTCTGTTGGCCCCAAGCCGAATCCCTCTCAATGGCTGCTCCGGCTAATCGCTATTTTTGCCGTTGTCCCCATTGCGTTCGCGTTTCTGGCAGAGGTGGATTTATCTCCCACGGTCGATCAAAGCTTCTTTTTTGCATCCGATAGCGCCGCATTTCGTCAGGCAGAAGCGATAAAGGACGTCTTTCCGTCGCGCGCTCAAATCGTGATTAGCGCAACATCACCGGCCGTTGCGTCAGACAACTATTTTCGGCAAGTCGAGATACTCTCCGAAAGGCTTCTTGCTGCGCCGGGCGCCACGGCGGTTAAAAGTATAAGTCACGGCCCCGGCAGTTATCAGGAAGCGGCGGACCGTCCGTTTTGGCGCTCGCTACTTGTGGGCAAGGATGGAAAGTCCACGTTCATCATCGTTTTCGCAGATGCCGACGATAACCAAACCATGATGAGCGTGATTGAAGATGCTGTTCAACGCCATGAAGTTGGCGACTTCACCCTGCGGATCGCCGGCCCTCCATATGTTGTGGAGAACATTCGCCGGGGCCTGACGCAGGATATGAAGACTTTTACCCTCGCTGCTCTTGCGATTTTCGCCGGTCTTATACTCGTCATCTATCGGTCACCCCTCATTACGATCGGGATGATTGTCGCGTGCGCCGATGCAGTGATGCTGACTTTTCTTGCGCAGTCTTTGATGGGGCAGCGTATTGGGGTTTTGACGGCAAACCTCGGTACAATTGTGGTCGTCTTAACGCTGTCCCACACTATCTTCCTGACTGCCAACTGGCGCCGTCATAGCTCCGATACCGCCCAAGCACAGCCCTTGCGGACTGCGATGGTGCAAACTCTCAAAGCGTCGTTCTGGTGCATGGTGACGACTGCTCTTGGCTTCGCCAGCTTATTTCTCGTGGACGCTCAGCCGTTGCGTGAACTCGGGATCGGCGGTGCTATCGGTACCGTAATGGCCATACTTTCAGCGTACGTCATATATCCGGCCTTTCTTTTGATGCCGGGCACGCCATTGAAACTACTCGCGCCCCTTAAAGAGAGAATTGCGGTGATCGGGGCGCGGGCTAATGCGCAGGCAGATAAAGTTTGGGCCGGCCGGTTGGCCATACCTGGCGCCCTGCTGATAGCAACGTGCATCACGCTGGGGTTCGGCGTACCGCGCCTGAATACTGATCCGAGCCTTCTGTCGTACTTCGACTCAGAGGGGCCCGTTTATAAGGATCTCGCCTATATCGACGGCAACGGCGGCTCAAGTCCACTGACCCTTGTTGTCAAACAAGCCGACGGAGGGCGGCTCGATAATTCCGTATCCTATGGTCACATGTGGGACATGCAGGGCGAAATGTCGGTGCAGCGCGGCGTCGGTACGATCGTTTCACTCCCGGTTCTGATGGCTGAAGGTGATCACAATCTTATTGGTAGCCTTCTGCCGTGGAACTGGTTGCTGGATATACTGTCATCGCCCCGCTTTGAAGGCGTCGCTCGCACGTTCATCACGGAAGACCGCACCAAAGCGATGTTTGTGATTCGGATGGAAGAACAAAGCCGTGTGCGGCCACGGGTTGAGGTTGTGGCGGATTTAGAGAAGATCGCCGAACGCCATGGATTTACCGTCACCAACACCGGGGGCGTGTACTATCTTCAGGGCAAGCTCGCGGAACTGGTGGGGATCAGTCTTTTCGAAGGACTGGCTTTGCTCGTCGCCTTGTTTTGGGTCGTGGCGCTAATCCTCGCCCGGTCGCTTCGCGGCAGCTTGGCCATGCTGACCTGCATCGTTCTGCTCCCGGCGGCGTTGCTGGGCGGCATCGGCATGTTGGGAATTCCCCTAGATATTATTGCCGCACCAGCGACAAACGTTTGTATCGGCATGGCGGTGGACGCGATGATTCACCTCACCGTATCGGCGCGGCGAAATGCGAATGGTGCGCGTATGACGTGGGCGCATTGGGTCGCGGCCCGCCAAGAGCAGTGGCGCCCAGCCGTTATTTCGGCCGTCGTCGTGGGGGCAGGGTTCTCAATATTCGCGCTGTCATCTTTCCCGCCCTCGCAGCGCTTCGGTATCACGGTTGCGGTTGGCGCGATGCTCGCGACTGCGCTTGCGCTCACAGTTCTGCCGCTTCTGGCAGCGTCGCGTGCGCGTTCAAAACAGGCATCCTAGATATCAACTATTCTGTTTTAGGGCTTATGTACGTGGTTTGACGCCTTAGCTGTCCGGGTTATGGTTTCTCAATGCGCTATTTAGTCCTCCTATACGCGCTTTTTGTGTCCACACTTGCGCCTACGGCGGCGTCGGCTTGCGAGGTTTCTCGCCCAGTTGTGTTCGCCGGCCTGGATTGGGAGTCGGCTGCCTTCCACAACGCTGTTGCGCGCTTCATTCTCGAGAACGGGTACGGATGCCAAACCGATGCCCTCCCGGGCTCGACTATTCCGATGCTGCAGGGCGTTGCCCAGGGCGACATCGACATCGCCATGGAAGTCTGGAAAGACAACGTGACAGATGTGTGGATGCGCGCCCTGTCACGCGGTCAGGTCAGGGAACTGGGAGTCAACTTTCCGGATGCGGTGCAGGGTTGGTATGTGCCGAGATATCTGGTGGAAGGCGATCCGGAGCGGAACATTGAGCCGCGTGCTCCCAGCCTCAAGAACGTCAGCGATCTTCCCGCTTACAAGGATGTGTTCGCAGACCCCGAGGAGCCGGGCCGGGGCCGTTTTTACAACTGTGTCGCCGGATGGAACTGCGAGGTCGTCAATTCTGCGAAGCTGAGAGCCTACGATCTTGAAAGCGCCTACACTAATTTTCGCCCCGGGACCGGCGCGGCACTCGCTGCGGCGATCGGCGGCGCGTATCTGCGCGGCGAACCGATTCTGGCCTATTACTGGGGGCCCACATGGGTGCTCGGCAAATACGACCTCGTACAATTAAACGAGCCGGCGTGGAACGAGGCGGACTGGGAGGGGCTTAATTCCGATCTCGACTATCCGCGTGCGGTCGCGTACCCAGTTGTGCCGGTATGGGTCGGCGTTAATTCGGCTTTTGCCGAGCAAGCACCGTCCCTGGTCAAGTTCTTGACCGCATACGAAACGACGGCCGCGCTGGTCAACGAAGCGTTGGCCTACATGCGAGACAATAATGTTGAACCTGCAGCTGCGGCCCGGCATTTTTTGTCCATACACCCTGAAATTTGGTCGGGCTGGGTGACCGGTGATGTCGCGGCGCGGGTGCAGGCCGCTCTTCCTCCCTAAGATTTAGGAGTCTCCCATGTTTCCCGAACGCCTCACCATTTCCATCAGCGGCGCGATTACGGAAGGGGTTGATGCGTTCGTCGCGGCCTACGGCAGCGCCTTCCGTGCATTTGCCGACGTGGTCTTGATTTTCTTACTGCAGATCGAACACGTACTGCGCGGTGCGCCGTGGTGGGCGGTGGTCCTGGCCATTGGGGCCTTAGGCTTCGCCTTATCACGCCGAATTCTATTTGCCGCCGGGCTCATGGCGGCCGCTGTGCTCATGGGCGTTCTAGGCCTTTGGGACCAGGCCATGCAGACCCTAGCCTTGATGATTGCGGCCCTAGCGTTTGCCGCAGCTGTTGGCATCCCGTTCGGCGTGGTTCTAGCGCGCTATCCTCGCTTGCGGTTGGTGTTTCTCCCCATTCTCGACGCGATGCAAACCCTCCCATCCTTTGTCTATCTGGTGCCCGCCCTGATGTTGTTCGGTCTCGGCAAAGTTCCGGCTTTGCTGGCAACGGTCATCTACGCTGTGCCGCCGGTCGCGCGTTTAACCGATCTTGGTTTGCGCCACGCAGATGCTGAAGCTATCGAAGCGGCCAACGCCTTTGGGGCGACACCGCGCCAGCGCTTGTGGTGGGTCGAGTTTCCCCTGGCGCTGCCGTCCATTATGGCGGGCCTCAATCAGGCAACCATGATGGCATTGTCCATGGTGGTCGTGGCCTCGATGATCGGGGCCCGGGGATTGGGTGAAGAGGTGTTGTTGGGCATCCAGCGCCTGGACACGGGGCGTGGTCTGGTCGCCGGTACAGCTATTGTCGCGCTGGCCATTGTGCTCGACCGACTGACCCAGGCTTCAATGCGCCGCTTGCAATATACCCCATCGAGCGGCGCTCCATGACCTCAGAGGAGACTTCACCGGCCATCCTTTTTGAAGGCGTTGGTGTGCTTTTTGGGGCATCGCCCGCGCGGCAATGGCTGAACATTCAAGACCTGCTGCGCGATGGCCAAAGCAAGGACGCTATTCGCATGGCGACCGGCCATACGCTTGGGCTGGCCGATGTCTCTTTCACCATTGATCCGGGAGAAATGTTCGTGGTGATGGGGCAGTCTGGTTCGGGTAAATCAACCCTGCTGCGACTGATCAACGGACTTGTAGTGCCGACAGTCGGCACGGCGCGGGTTGGCGGCGTCGATGTCGCAAGCTTGAACGAGACCGATGTTCTGGCCTTTCGCCGCCAAACCGTCAGCATGGTCTTCCAGCACTTCGGTTTGCTGCCTCACCGTACGGTCACGGATAATGTCGCCTTTCCCCTTCGGGTTCAGCGCTGTGAACGTGCCGCCGCCCGGCGATGTGCGGCTGAGTGGATCGAGCGGGTCGGTCTTTCCGGCTACGGAAATGCGATGCCGGCCGAGCTCTCCAGCGGCATGCAACAGCGCGTCGGTCTGGCACGGGCGCTGGTGACCGGCGCCCCGATCTTGTTGATGGACGAACCCTTCGGCGCCCTGGACCCGTTGACCCGCCGCACCATGCAGTTGGAGTTGAAGACCTTGCAACGAGATCTCGGCAAAACCGTTGTACTTATAACCCACGACCCGCTGGAGGCATTCACCCTTGCAGACCGAATCGCGTTGTTACGTGAGGGCCGGTTGGTGCAGTTGGCCGCGCCGGAGGAAATGGCCGCCGCGCCGGCAAACAAAGAGGTCGAGGCCTTTGTCTCTGCGGCCCATCGCTTGCCATAGAGTGCACATATTACCGCACTATGATGAATCGCGTAGATCGGAGCCTAATTAAATTACGACGATGACAGTACGCATATGTGCGCTATAAATAATAAATACTCGAATCGTGCCGCTGGCACCGCTAACCGCGGCGCGAAATCCTATTCCAAGCGAACCTTCGGGAGGCTTATTTCTGTGCGGCGCTATATTGCAGGTTGGTATCAAATCCCGCGCGCCGTTGCCTCGAAGCTGAGCTTTGTCCTTTTCATCGCGGCGCTACTGGTGCCGGTGGGCCTCGGGTTTACGGTCTATGCCCAGGACATGAGGGTTATTCGCATCGGGGCCGGGCCAACCGGCGCCACGGACTTTCCCTTTGGCGGGCTCATTGCCAATGCCATATCGAATCCGCCCGGCTCGCGCGACTGCGAGAAAGGCGGGAACTGCGGTGTGCCGGGCTTGATTGCCGTCGCTCAGACAACCTTCGATGCCGTTGAAAACCTACGATCCATTTCGCGGGGCGAGATGGAAATAGCGTTGTCTCAGGCGGATGTGACGGCGTGGGCGTACCGTGGGACGGCCGCGTTCCAGAATCAGCCGCCGCTAGATAATCTTCGTGTGCTGGCGCGTCTGTATCCTGAAAATGTACATCTCGTGGTTCGAGAAGGTTCGCCGATCAAATCGGTTATGGACCTTAAGGGCCGAACAGTAGCCATGGGCGCTAAGGATTCGGGTACGGAAGCGACCGCTAAACTAATTTTATCGGCCTACGGTGTTAAATGGTCCTCGGTACGCATGAGATCGCTCGGTTTTGCCGCCGTTACCGAAGCGCTTGCCAGCGGGACTATCGACGCATTCTTTATGGTGAGCGGCGCGCCAGTGCTCTCGCTGGAAGATCTTGCAACCCGGGTCCCTATTTCACTGGTACCCATCAATGG
>JAUIGX010000058.1 GCA_030432435.1 Alphaproteobacteria bacterium | reverse complement strand
CCATTGGATCGCCGATAGGGGCTTTAGAAGCGCGGTCGCCGAGTTTTTGGACCGGGAACGAGCCGCAATAGCCGCCGAAATCGAATTTCAAACCGACCTCGGGCCGTTTAAGCGCACGCAGAGTTCTCCCTAGACAACTTAATAGTTCCTGGTACTTTTAATTAGATCGCTCCACAAAGGGTATTGGAGGCACCAGTGCCGCGCCGTCCCAGGGTATTTTTACCAGGCCAACCGGTTCACTTAATCCAGCGCGGGCACAACCGCAGCAAAGTCTTCCATGGCCCGGGCGATGCCAAAGCCTACCTCAGCTGGCTTCAGGAGGCCGCGGCCAAGCACGGCTTGGACATTCACGCGTATGTGTTGATGCCCAACCATGTCCATCTGCTGGCCTCACCGGCTTCAGAAGAGGCCCTGCCCAAAGCTCTGCATGATGTGAACTGGCACTACACCCGCCACATCAACGCGGCCCACAACCGCTCCGGCAGCCTTTGGGACGGTCGCTATAAGGCCTGTATTGTCGAGGCTGACGCTTATCTCATGGCTTGCAGCCGCTATATCGAGTTCAACCCTGTGCGCGCCGGTCTCGCGCCGGATCCGGCTAGTTACCGCTGGTCCAGCCACAAGGCCAACGCAGAAGGTGTCGCCAATACGCTGCTAACGCCTCATCCGCTCTACATCGGACTCGGGGCCACGGCGGCCGCCCGCGCGGCTGCCTACCGAGGTATCTGCAAAGACGAATTGCCCGGCGCCACGATCAACGCCATACGCACGGCCACCAACGGAGGTTGGGCCTTGGGCAAAGATGCGTTCGCGGCCAAGATTGGAGAACACGCCGGGCACAACATGAAGCCCAGAGGGCCTGGGCGACCGTGGCCAAAAAGGGACCCTGCGAGTTGAGGCTGCCTAAATCCGCTTGTCCGGAATTTCCACGGGCTGCCCCTTGTTGTCGACGGCAACGTAGGTGAACAGTCCTTCCGTCACGAGCAACGCCTCTCCGTCTCGGTGCCGCCGAACCCAGGTTTCCACCTGCATGGCGATAGACGTCCGGCCCACACGAACTATGCGGGTATAACAACTCACTTCATCGCCCACGAACACCGGACGGTGAAATTGCATAGCGTCCACGGCAACTGTCGCAGTCCTCAGACCCGAATGACTGACCGCATGCATCCCCCCCGCGATGTCCATCTGGCCGAGCACCCAACCACCGAAAACGTGCCCGGACGGATTGGTATCCGCCGGCATTGCAAGCACACGGAGTGAGAGTTCGCCAGTTGGTTCCGGTGGATTTTCATGTTTGGTCATAGACGATCCGTTAAAACAATTTTCAAGATATTGTATGGTGCCTCGGTCTCACATACTTTGGCTAGATCAATTCACAAATTTGCGTGGGACAACCACGCAACCATAAGAAATATTGGCGCAAATGGCTGACCTTTTTCAACAAAACGCCCGTGGGGGCAAATCTCGCGGAGACAGCAAAGGGAAACGCGGGGACTATACCGCGCACGACATCGAGGTGCTGGAGGGACTAGAGCCGGTCCGCCGCAGGCCCGGCATGTACATTGGCGGCTCTGATGAAGCGGCCATGCACCACCTCATTGCCGAGGCGCTGGACAATGCCATGGACGAAGCCGTCGCGGGCCATGCGACCACCATCGAAGTCAATCTCGGCGCAGGTAACGAAGTGATGATTCGCGACAACGGTCGCGGCATCCCAATCGACCCTCACCCCAAATTTCCAAAGCTGTCGGCACTGGAAGTCATCATGACGACCCTGCACTCCGGCGGCAAATTCTCGGGCAAGGTCTATCAAACCTCCGGCGGTTTGCACGGCGTCGGCATCAGCGTCGTGAATGCGCTATCCAGTTCGTTGGTTGTTGAGGTTGCTCGCGACAAGAAACTTTGGACACAAAAATTCAGTCGTGGAAAACCAAAATCTAAACTGACTAAAGGCGCGAATGTTAATCGCCGCGGCACAACCATAACCTTCACGCCCGACACTCAGATATTTGGCGAAGACTCACGGTTTAAAGCAGCCAACGTCTACCGCATGGTGCGCTCAAAAGCGTATCTGTTCGAAGGCGTGAAAGTGCGCTGGTCGTGCGACAAGTCCTTACTCAAGGGTGACGACAAGACTCCCGCCGAAGAAGAACTGCACTTCGCGAACGGTCTGCGCGACTATTTGACTCACGTGCTCAATGGCCGCCAGCGATTGATCGAGCCGTTTTTTGCGGGCGCAGCAGATTTAGCGGAAGACGCAGGCCGTGTGGAATGGGCCATGTGCTGGCCGGACGATGAACAGGGCTTTCTAAATTCCTACTGCAATACGGTTCCGACCCCAGAAGGCGGAACACACGAACAGGGGCTCAGAACAGCCCTCCTCCGCGGCCTCAAGGCCTACGGCGAGATGACCAATACAAAAGGGGCTGGCAGCATTTCCGGCGAGGATGTCTGGGGCGGCGCATGCATCATGCTTTCGGTCTTCATCAAGGACCCCCAGTTTCAAGGCCAGACCAAAGAAAAACTCGTCAGCGTTCAGGCGGCGCGGCTCGTCGAAACGGTTGTCAAAGACAACTTTGATCACTGGCTCTCGGGAGATGTTGCAAATGCAAAGATTCTGCTTGAGACGGCCCTTGCGCGCGCCAACGAACGTGCCCGAAAAAAGCAAGACCAGGACTTAAGCCGAAAGTCCGCCACGAAGAAATTACGGCTGCCGGGCAAACTCGCCGACTGCACCAAAACGTCTCCGATCGGTACCGAGTTGTTTATTGTCGAGGGTGACAGCGCGGGTGGCTCGGCCAAGCAGGCGCGGCGGCGCGAGACGCAGGCCATCTTGCCTCTACGCGGCAAAATCTTGAACGTGGCCTCGGCCACCGACGACAAACTGCGCGCGAACCAAGAACTCCAAGACCTGATTGAAGCACTGGGATGCGGCATCCGTGATCGTTACAACGAAAGCAAGCTGCGATACGAGCGTATCATCATCATGACCGACGCCGACGTGGACGGCGCACATATCGCCAGCTTGTTGATGACTTTCTTTTACCGCGAAGTGCGTCCGCTCATAGAAAACGGACACCTTTATCTGGCCCAACCCCCCCTGTACCGGCTCAGCCAACGTGGCACGACAGCCTACGCGATGGACGATGCCCACAAGGACGAGTTGATCAAGTCCACTTTCGACAGCCGAGGGAAAGTAGACGTCAGCCGCTTCAAAGGTTTGGGTGAAATGCCGCCTGCGCAACTCAAGGAAACCACCATGGACCCGGCAAGGCGGACGTTGCTGAAAGTTGTGCTGGCCGATGCGTCAGCGAAAAGCGAGCAGCGCGCTACGGCGAACTTGGTCGAACAACTCATGGGCCGCAAACCGGAAGAGCGCTTCAAGTTTATCCAAGAACGCGCCAAGTTTGCCGGCGACTTGGATTTTTAACCGAACGGCTTTTATGCCGCCCCTTCGTCCGTCATAAATATGGCGGGACGATATGACAGGCAGGCCTTGTCCGCGTCACTAAGTTTGCGCCGAAGAAGCATTTTATAGGCTTCTTGCAGCCCCTTCTCCCCGCGCCGCAACAGTGACCATATTTCACGGCCCTTGGGTTGAAGGTCGGGCCGCGCAAGTGCGTGCAAAGAAACAATCCAGGTGCCCAATCCTTTCGCCACCGCGATGCTGAAAAGAGAATTGAAACGAATCATATCGCCGCGCAGGGTCTGCATGTCTTGCACGTACACGCGCAGCATCTCCCGACCGGCGTCGTCAACGGCTATTGAACCGTCTAAATAACCTTCCGGAAACGGCACTGAAATTTGGCGCGTGGCATCAAGACTCTTCTTCGCCAGCATGGCGGCCGCTAGCATGCTGGAAATCTCACCGGGAAACGACCCTTGCAGGTGAGAGAGGTACTCACCTATTTCCTGCTCCGGCGACTTCTCTCCTCTGAAGCGTTTCTTGACCGCACGAATAATTGCGGCCAAGCCATCGCCTCTTCGGAAGAATTTCTCCTGTGGCGGCCTTGTTTGCCGATGGAAAGAAGACTGAAGATGTTGTCTTGGCTTCAAACGCATCAGAGTTCGCGGATCACGCCCGAGAAATCGACGTTGCCATTACCGTCCTCGACATACTTCTCGTAAAAATCCGTGGCGGCTTTACCCATCGGCGTTTTCGCACTCGCGGTTGCCGCCGCTTCTTGGCTAAGCCGCAAATCCTTGAGCATCATCGCAGCCGCAAACCCAGGCTTGTAATCCCGGTTCGACGGAGCCGTCGGTACAATGCCCGGGGCCGGACAATACGAAGTCATCGACCAGCATTGACCGGAGGCCTTCGAACTGATCTCAAAAAGCACTTTCGGATCAAGTCCGAGTTTCTCGCCCAGTGAGAACGCCTCACAGGTTCCGATCATGGAAATGCCGAGCAGCATGTTATTGCAAACCTTCGCCACCTGACCGTTCCCGGCCGGTCCGGCATGAACAATAGTTTTGCCCATAACATCCAGGAAAGGTTTTGCAGCCGCAAATGCCGCATCGCTGCCGCCGACCATAAAGGTCAACGTGCCACCTTCCGACGCGGCAACCCCGCCCGACACCGGCGCATCAACCATCAAAACGCCCTTGGCTTCAGCTGCCGAGATCACTTCGCGTGCTGAGGGCACGTCGATGGTCGAGCAATCCATAAGGATTGCACCTTTCGCGACCGCATCAATGACGCCGCCTTCTATATAAACCTGCTTCACATGCTTGCCGGCAGGCAACATGGTGATCACTGCATCCGCACCCTTAGCGGCTTCAGCAGGACTACCTGCCGCCTGTCCCCCGGCATCAGTCAAGGTCTTGACCGCGTCGGCCGAAAGATCGAAAACGCGAACCGTGTGTCCCGCCTTGATTTGATTCTTGGCCATGGGGCCGCCCATGTTGCCAAGTCCGATAAATGCAATAACTGCCACGTTAGTTCTCCCTGACTATGTCGCTTAAATCTAATTCATCCCCCGGCAGGGGCTCAAAGTAGGCGTTGACCTGTGCGTCCGTTACACCTTCAAGCGCCGCAGGTTTCCATTGCGGCTTCATATCCTTGTCCACCAGAAGAGCGCGCACGCCTTCATAGAAGTCATGGTCCGCAGCAAACCGATTGGCGAGACGCCATTCCATACGCATGCACCCGGCAAAATCGAGTTTTGCGCCTTCCTTGACTTGTTTAAAGGTCACTTTCATCGACAGCGGCGACTTTTGCCCCATCGTTTTTGCCTGCGCCGCGGCCCACTCACTGTCGTCTGAGGCCAATGACGCCAAGATGGCTTCGACAGACTCTTTTCCGAAATGTTTGCCTATGTTGGCGCGCTCACCGCTGATATCTACGCCTTCCGCCGAACCGGCGAACGATCCAATAATCTCCTTGATCTGCGCAAGGTCGCTCGTGGCCTCGGCCGCTAGCTTGGCAACCAGTTCATCCATGCTTTCGCTCGACACGAACGTATCTGCCACACCCCACGCCACGCACTCGGCGCCTTTTAGCCGTCGTCCGGTCAACGCAAGGTACATGCCGATGGCTCCGTCCAGACGCGAGAGAAAAAACGATCCTCCCACATCGGGAAATAACCCGATGCCCGTTTCCGGCATGGCAAACATCGTGCGGTCCGTGGCTACGACGTAGGATCCGTGCTCAGACAAACCGACCCCGCCGCCCATAGAGATGCCGTCAACCAAGGCGATATAGGGCTTTGGAAAATGCTTAATCAGCGTGTTGCACCGATATTCAGTGCGCCAAAAATCGCGCGGGTATGACTTGCCTGCACGACCGTCTTCATAAAGCCGGACAATATCCCCACCGGCGCAAAACGCTTTTTCGCCCGCGCCGCGTACAACGACAGCTTTGATATTGTCGTCCTTGGCCCATTCTTGCAGCTTGGGAAACAGATGCTGACACATTGTCAACGTCAGGGCGTTCAAAGCCTTCGGACGGTTCAGAAGGATGTGGCCAATGCCGCCCTTCGCTTCAAATTGAATTTCGTCAGTTGAACTCAATGTATCAGACATTAACGACCAGCCCCTTGCAGCAAATATCGGGAAATGATTACGCGCATGATTTCGTTGGTGCCTTCCAGGATTTGATGCACGCGGGCATCGCGCATGTATCGTTCGATAGGATAATCCTTCAGGTAGCCATAACCGCCATGAAGCTGTAGCGCCGAATTGCAAACTTCAAATCCGACGTCGGTGGCAAATCTCTTTGCCATGGCGCACAACTTGGTCGCCTCACTGCTTTTGTCGTCAAGACTGGCCGCAGCGTTCAGTACCATAAGCCGCGCGGCTTCAAGGTCGGTCGCCATGTCGGCGAGCTTGAACTGAATAGTCTGAAACTTGCTGATCGGATTTCCGAATTGAGAGCGACCCTGAACATATTCAGTTGCCGCTTCAAGCGATGCACGCGCCGCGCCAAGGGAGCACGCCGCGATATTGATGCGCCCGCCGTCAAGACCGGCCATGGCGATCTTAAAACCTTCGCCTTCGCTGCCGACAATGTTCGTAACCGGCACGCGGCAATCCTCGAAAATCACCATCGACGTCGGCTGGCTGTTCCAGCCCAGCTTCTTTTCTTGCGCGCCGAAGCTAAGTCCTTCGGCGTCCTTATCGACAATCAGACAGGTAATGCCCTTCGGGCCCTCGCCGCCGGTGCGTACCATACACACATAAACATCCGAGCGACCGCCGCCTGAAATAAACGCCTTGGTGCCATTTAGAATATAGTGGTCGCCATCCCGTACAGCCTTCGTCCGCAGTGCCGCCGCATCAGATCCCGCAGACGGCTCGGTCAGGCAGTAGCTCGCGAAGAATTCCATCGAGCATATTTTGGGCAGATACTTCTGTTTAAGCTCGTCGCTTCCAAAGCGGTCGATCATCGAAGCCGCCATGTTGTGAATCGAAATGTACGCAGAAGTCGATGTGCACCCGGCCGCCAGTTCCTCCAGGATGATGACGCTGTCCATACGGCCCAGTCCGCTGCCGCCAAAATCCGGCGAAACGTAGAGGCCGCCAAATCCCAATTGTGCGGCGGCCCGCAGTTCAGCCTCTGGAAATATCTTTTCCTCGTCCCATTTGGCGGCGTTGGGCGCCATTTGGTCCCTCGCAAACTTTCGAGCGGTGTCTTGAAAGGCTTGCTGGTCTTCCGAAAGTTTAAAATCCATACGTGCTTTCTCCCGGGCCGCTTCGGCGGCTTTCTGCAGTGTGGTATGACATATATGTATTTCTTCGATTTATGGAGAAAAGTTACCGATTTCCCAGCTTTTTTGGGGAACGGCACTTTAGAATTGACATCCCTAGCCTGCTCTTGTTTAGACAGGTTTTATCATTATAGATTTAGCGTTGACCATCCCACGATAATCAAAGGAGAGCCGCTATGCCGCCGCTCGAAACAGCCGCGCAAGACGCCGATACTCTTACACCGGAGCTTGAAATCAAAGGCTTAATTGACCGCTCGCGGGCGGCTCAAGCCCAGATCGAGAATTACACCCAAGACCAGGTGAACCAGCTGATTCGCGCATTGGTGTGGGCCGTGGCCAAACCCGGGGTGGCCGAAAAAATCGCCCAGTTCACGGTAGATGAGACGCGCCTTGGCAATTATGAGGGAAAATTCCTCAAAATCGCCCGCAAAACCCGCGCGACTCTGATGGATATCATCGACGATAAGTCGGTCGGGGTTATCGAGGAAGACAAAGAGCGCAACATTGTAAAGATTGCCAAGCCGATGGGCGTGATCGGTGCTTTGTCGCCGTCCACCAACCCCGAGGCCACTCCAGTTATCAAGGCGATCTCCGCCATAAAGGGCCGCAACTCGATCATCATTGCGCCGCACCCACGCGCCAAACTGACCAACAAGATGATCTGCGACATTATGCGCGAAACCTTGAAGGCTTACGGCGCACCGGAAGATTTGGTTATCGCCATCGAAGTTCCATCGTTGGAAAAAACCAACGAACTGATGCGCCAATGCGACCGCGTCCTGGCCACAGGCGGCGGACCGATGGTCAAGGCCGCCTATTCCAGCGGCACGCCCGCTCTTGGCGTCGGCGTCGGCAATGCCGTTATCACCGTTGACGACACAGCTGACCTCGACGACGCAGCCGAGAAAATTCGAATTTCGAAGACCCTCGACTTCGCCGCTTCGTGCTCGGCGGACAATTCCGTGGTACTGCTTGAGCCCATCTACGACCAGATGCTTCAGAAACTCCAGGACAAGGGCGGATACGTCGTCAGTCCGGAAGAGAAAACCAAACTTCAGGACACCATCTGGGAAGACGGACACCTCAACGCCAACATCGTTGCTCAACCGGCCGAAAAGATTGCCGGCATGGCCGGCATCGATCTACCGGAAGGCAAGACCTTCTTTATTGTTCCGGAAACCGGCTGGGGTCCCGACCATCCTTTCTCCGGCGAGAAGTTGTCCGTCGTCATGGCGCTCTACAAGACCAAGGACATTGATGGCGCGATTGCGTTGACCAACAACATCCAGGCCTACCAGGGCCAGGGCCACTCTTGCGGCATTTACTCGACCAGCGACGACAATATTATGAAGCTGGCCAATGCCACCAAGACGTCCCGCGTAATGGTCAACCAGCCACAAGCGCCGTCCAACAGCGGCAATTTGTGGAACGGTATGCGCCAAACCTTCTCATTGGGCTGCGGCTCTTGGGGCGGAAATGGCACCAACAACAACATCACGTGGCGCGATTTGATCAACGAGACATGGGTGTCCAAACCCTTGGCAAAACCCAAGGAATTGCTGCCCGACGAGGTATTGTTCGGTAAGGACATCATGGAAAAATAAAATAGGCTAAAGCCTATTAGAAAATTTCAAGGGGCCGGCGGAAACGTCGGCCCCTTTTTATTTCCAACCCCATGGCGGTTATTCTGCTTATGACCGAACGTCTATAGCGCAGGCTTTAGATGACGAGCCGACAACTACGAAGGTGCTGGGAGCCACGACGCTGGGCGCTCCGTATCTAGGACTAATTGGGCGGGCGAGAAAGGCTCGGGCAGCTAGGTTGGCCCAAGCTGTTTTTCCTGCTCCGCCATCCGTGCCTTAACTATATCAACTATGCGTAGGCTTAGATTGCGTGTGCGGGTGCTTTGGGAACATATTCCGGCCCCCTCCAACAGCAGGTAAACTTCGTCGGCGAATTGCTCCGGGTGGGGAAACGCGGCCTTTTCGCAAAGTTTCACGAGTTTCTCGCGCATAGCCCACTTGGTATCTTCGATTACGCAGCGGGCCGGGTGGTCAGGCTGGGGAATCTGCACGGCGACATTAGCAAGAGCGCATCCGCGGTCCTCAGGATTGGTCTTGCGATCAACAACGCCTTCTAGCCAAGCTACAAGCTGCCCCTTCGGATCGCCACAATGGGCCTCTTCCACCTCGCGCCAAAAAACATGCCATTCTTTCGCAGCTTCGCTCATACACGCTGCGACCAGATCGTCCTTTGATTTGAAATGACGGTATAAGGTCATCTTGTTGGACTCGGCAGCCTCGGCCACCTGGTCCACACTCACAACATGAATACCGTGCTGATAAAAAAGTTCGCACGCGGCCGCAAGAATACGTTCGCGCGGTCGGACAGTATCTGCGTAGCCAGTTGAAATATGCATAGCTTCCATGCAGCCCGTAAAGGTTACCGCTCTTGACCTGTGACTGACCAGTAAGTACAAGTCGCCTGTTACTTACTGGTAACACATATTATCGCACTCGTCACAAGAGAATGTTCGCAGAATCGTAACAATTCTCACTCGCGATAATCCCTGAGTGATTTTTATAAGGTATTTTTTCTATGCGCGTTATGGCCAGCACGCCCCCAAGAGACACCGAAGAGTCCCAATCGGCCCTCGCCGCCTTCAATCAAAAAGCCGGAGAAGGCGCTCTCGTGCAGTCAAACCGTATTTCCATAGGCTTTGTTTTCGCAGGACTGGCGTTCCTCGCTTTGGCACTGACAGCCTGCGACCAGAGTGAGGCGACATCGGCGCCGCCATCACCAACCGTCAGCGTTGCCAAGGCTATAAAGAAAGATATCGCCCACTGGGACGAGTTCCCCGGGCGCGTCGAAGCAACCGAAATGGTTCAAATCAGACCACGGGTGTCGGGCTATATCGAAAGTGTCAATTTCGATGAAGGCGCCGAAGTAAAAAAAGGCGACGTGCTCTTTGTCATTGATCAGCGTTCCTATCGCGCTGAACTGGCGCGGGCGGAAGCAAGCCTCGCGCGCGCGCGTACCCAAGCGGAATTAGCCGAAGCACAGGCCGTACGAGCACGCAAACTTTTGGAAGCGAAAGCTATTTCCCGCGAGGAATACGACGAGCGCATTGCGGCTGAAGCTCAGGGCAACAGCGATGTTAGCAAAGCAGAAGCAGACGTTGCAGTGGCGCGGCTTAATTTGGATTTTACCGAAATCCGCTCGCCCATAGATGGTCGTGCGGGGCGGGCATTGATCACGCAGGGCAATCTGGTAAGCGCGGAATCTGCGACACTCCTGACCACGGTTGTCTCGATTGACTCGGTTTACGTCACTTTTAACGCTGATGAACAAGCCTATTTAAGATATGCATCCTTGGCGAACGCTAATTCGACAAACCCTCAAAACTCATGCTTGTCGGTCATCGCGGGGCTCGCGAATGAGGAAGGCTTTCCTCACACAGGGTGCCTAGATTTCATGGACAATCAATTGGATCCGGCTACAGGCACTATTCGTGCACGAGCCTTGCTCGGCAACGACGACCGCATTTTTACCCCTGGCTTGTTTGCGCGCGTAAAGCTGATGGGCCGCAATATATCCAACGCTTTGCTCATCGATGAAAAGTCTGTGATGACCGATCAAGACCGCAGGTATATTTATGTGCTTGATGCCGACAACCGCGCGGTGCGGCGTGACGTCAAACTTGGTCAAACCAACGGCGCGTTGCGTGTTGTAACCGACGGACTAACAGAAGACGACCTCGTAGTCGTTTATGGCACCCAGAAAATATTTATGCCCGGCATGGTCGTTGATCCGCAAACAATCACGATGGGCGAGCAACCGCCATCTGCGCCCAACCTAATGCAACAGGCCGACGCCTCAGACAAAAGCAGCCCCGCGTCTCAAGCGCGCTAACGGTAAATTGTTATGAACATTTCGGCATTCTTTATTGAGCGCCCGATCTTCGCGATCGTGCTTTCGATCGTTATTTTCACAGCTGGTCTGATCGCGTTACCGCTGCTTCCTATCGGCGAGTACCCCGATGTCGTCCCGCCCACGGTCGAAGTGCGCGCGGTTTACCCCGGCGCCAACCCGAAGATTATTGCCGAAACCGTTGCCTCTCCAATCGAAGAGGCAATCAACGGCGTCGAAAACATGATCTACATGAAGTCGGTTGCCAGCAGTGATGGCCGCTTGAGTCTAACGGCAACCTTCCGGCCGGGCACTGACGTCGACCTCGCGCAGATTCAGGTTCAGAACCGTGTTAGCCAGGCGCTTGCACGCCTCCCTGAGGCGGTACGGCAGTTAGGCGTAACCACCGAGAAAGTGGCGCCGGACTTGACGATGGTAGTGCACCTTACATCGCCCGATGAGCGCTATGACACGCTTTACCTGCGCAATTACGCTGTGCTCAACATAAAAGACGAACTCTCTCGTATTCCAGGGGTCGGCAATGCGCCTCTTTTCGGTGCGGGCGATTATGCCATGCGGATATGGCTTGATCCGGGCAAGGTTGCCGCGCGGGGGTTAACCGCAGGAGATGTCGTCGGTGCAGTCCGCGAACAAAACGTTCAGGTCTCGGCCGGGCGTCTCGGCGCACCCCCCCAACAAGGCGTCAGCGACTTTACCATATCGGTGAACGCACAGGGTCGTCTTGAAACGGAAGAAGAATTTGGCGCAATCGTTCTAAAGAGTAGTCCAGACGGTGCGACGACGCGACTGCGGGACGTAGCGCGCATTGAATTGGGAGCCTCCGACTATGCGTTGCGCGCATTGCTCGACAACCAATCAGCGGTCGCTATTCCGATTTTCATGTCCCCCGGTTCGAATGCCATCGAGTTGTCGGACAACGTGCGTGCAAAAATGGCCGAATTGGCAACACGCTTCCCAGAAGGTGTCACGTGGCATGTCGCTTACGACCCTACCGTGTTTGTAAGGGACTCCATTCTTGCCGTTGTGCAAACATTGTTGGAAGCCGTGCTTTTAGTTGTCGTCGTGGTTATCTTATTTCTACAGACATGGCGCGCATCCATTATTCCATTGCTCGCCGTGCCGGTTTCGATTATCGGCAGTCTGGCCGTGCTCTTGTTGCTCGGATTCTCGATTAACACGCTTACTTTGTTCGGCTTGGTGCTCGCGACAGGCATCGTGGTGGATGATGCAATCGTCGTTATCGAGAACGTCGAGCGCAGCATTGCAGAAGGCCTGGCCCCAAAAGCAGCAACCTTCAAAGCGATGCGAGAAGTCAGCGGCCCGATCATTGCGATTGGACTTGTTCTGACATCGGTATTTGTCCCCATGGCCTTTCTATCCGGCGTCACGGGTCAGTTTTACCGCCAATTCGCAGTGACGATCGCGGTGACCACCGTGATATCGACCATCAGTTCTTTGACCCTGTCTCCAGCCTTAGCCGCGCTTTTAATGAAGCCGCACGGTGCCGCGCCGGACTTGCCGACACGCACGATTAACCGCCTTTTCAGCTGGGTGTTTGAGCCGTTCAACCGCATGTTTAACCGTGCGTCTGAAACGTACGCCAGCAAAGTGACTCAGACCTTGCGCCGACAAGGCCCCGTGTTCGCGATCTATGCCGTTCTGCTCATTATGACTTGGGCGGCATTCCAGATCGTGCCGGGTGGGTTTATTCCCACGCAAGATAAATTGTATCTCATTGGCGGAACAAAACTACCTGAAGGCTCGTCGATTGATCGTACCGAAGATACGATCCGTAAGATGACCACCATGGCTCTTGAAACCGAAGGTGTCGCAAATGCGGTCGAGTTTCCGGGGCTGAACGCGCTTCAACTCACCAACACTCCAAACACCGGCACCATATTTATTGGCCTCGACGCCTTCGAAGATCGAGATCGGTCCGCCGACGAAATATTGAATGACTTGTCAGCCAAATTTTCGACCATTCAGGACGGGTTTTCCTTCGCAATCATGCCCGCACCAATCCAGGGCCTTGGCATGGGCTCAGGCTACTCTATGTACGTGCAAGATCGGACAGGGCTCGGGTACGGGGCGCTCCAAAACGCAGTCACGGGACTCTCCGGGGCAGTATCGCAAACCCCCGGCATGGCATTTCCGATTACGAGTTATCAAGGCAATGTCCCGCAGTTCGACGCCACCGTGGATCGCAGCAAAGCGAAAGCGCAGGGGGTATCGGTCTCCGGCATCTTTGAAACGATGCAGGTTTACCTCGGCTCTGCATATGTAAACGACTTCAATCTCTTCGGCCGCACTTTCCAGGTCTACGCCCAAGCAGATTCATCTTTTCGCGACGAGCTCGAAGATATCGGCGCTTTGCGCACCCGCAACGATGCCGGCCAGATGGTTCCCCTTGGAAGTCTTGTCACAACAAGCCAATCTTTCGGTCCTGATCCCGTCCTCCGCTACAATGGCTATCCGGCAGCTGATCTTGTCGGCGAGGCCGACCCTCGCCTCATGTCGTCGAACGAAGCGATGTCCACCGTTGCCGCCATGGCGGAGCAGATTCTACCCAACGGCATGTCCTTTGAGTGGACCGATCTAAGCTATCAGCAAGCAACGCAAGGCAACGCCGCCCTGCTGGTGTTTCCGTTGGCTCTATTGTTGGTATTTCTCGTGCTCGCCGCGCTTTACGAAAGCTGGACTTTGCCGCTGGCCGTTATCCTGATTGTACCCATGTCGATGCTCGCAGCACTTACCGGTGTCTGGCTTTCGGGCGGAGACAACAACGTCTTCGTACAGGTCGGACTGGTCGTGTTAATGGGCCTCGCTTGTAAAAACGCTATCTTAATTGTGGAGTTCGCACGCGACCTCGAACACCAGGGCAGAAGCATCACGGAAGCCGCAATCGAAGCCGCTCGTCTCCGCCTTCGTCCGATCATCATGACATCGATCGCATTTATCGCCGGTGTGACTCCGCTCGTGTTGTCGTCAGGCGCAGGCGCGGAAGTCCGCCAGGCAACGGGTATTGCCGTTTTTTCCGGAATGATCGGGGTCACACTCTTCGGACTGTTCTTGACGCCCGTTTTCTACGTGGCGCTTCGCACGTTAACAACTTGGCGCCGCGGCGACACTGTGCCGAAAGCGCATGAGGGCAACACGGAGACGTCTCATGCATAGGAAAACGTCACTACTAGGAAAAACGTCACTGGCGCTGATCGCCGCACTCCTTTCCGGATGCGCTATTGGACCCGATCACGTACGCCCTGAGTCTCCTGCCTTATCTTCTTTCACCGGAGCGCAATCATCGGGATATGTCACAGCAGAACCCGATGCCGATTTCTGGCTGGGTTTTGATGACCCGATGCTGGCCGAGCTCGTTGAACATGCTCTTGCTGAAAATACCGACCTACGCGTTGCTATGGCGCGGTTGGACCGGGCAAGAGCGATAACGCGGGAGTCCACGCTCGACTTACTTCCCACAGTCACAGCTTCAGGCGCATACGTCGCGGATGGCGTCACCTCCGAGCAGGCGGTTGCCAGACCTCGCGGCCGCTACGACGAGACCTATACCGGAAGCGTGGACGCATTCTGGGAGCTCGACCTGTTCGGCCGCGTACGCCGGGCCTATCAATCCCAGCACGCCGAGGCGGAAGCTGCGGCTTCCGATTTAAAAGCCCTACAGGTGAGTGTGGCCGCCGAAGTCGCACAAACCTACATGCAATTACGCGGCGCGCAGGAACAACTGCGCATCGCTCAAGAAAATGCCTCTAACCAGCAACGCACATTGGACCTTACCGAGTCTCGCTTAGATGCGGGGCGCGGCACAGAGCTCGACACTTCACGCGCACGGCTTCAATTGGAGACGACTTTGTCGATGATACCTGTGCTGGAGGCCAACATCGCAGTCGCCGCTCACCGTCTCGCCGTACTTGATGGTCGCGAACCGACGGCGCTCTTGCAAGACTTGCAAGACCATAAGGCGATACCATCGTTACCGGACCGCGTCGCTGTTGGCACGCCCGCCGACCTCATCCGCCGGCGTCCCGATGTACAAGCAGCGGAGCGCCGACTGGAGTCAGCAACCGCGCGCATTGGCGTAGCGACAGCCGATCTCTTTCCCAAGCTTGTGATCAACGGCTCCATCAGCACGACATCCGCAACCTTTGATGGCCTGTTTACCGGCGAAAGCGAAGCTTACACCTTGGGCCCTCGCATCAGTTGGGCTTTCCTAGATCTGGAGAGGGTCCGCACCCGCATCAAGATGGCCGACGCGGATGCCGAAGGAGCGCTTGCCACCTATCAAGGCACAGTCTTGAGAGCGCTCGAAGAAAGCGAAAACGCGTTGATCGTCTACGATCGCATGCACCGAGAGGGTGAACATTTGCGAGAGTCGGCCAATGCGGCCGAACTCGCGGTATCCCTCGCCCGCCAGCGTTTCGAAAGCGGCGTTTCAGATTTTCTTGAAGTCCTGGATGCGGAACGCTCAATGCTGGCAACACAGAGCGGCCTAGCGCAAAGCCGCACCCGCACGGCGACAGCACTCGTGGCCGTCTATAAAGCGGTGGCCGGCG
>JAUIGX010000057.1 GCA_030432435.1 Alphaproteobacteria bacterium | reverse complement strand
TAAAAATATCCTGGCGCTGGTCGGCGATTCTACCAATGTGTTCACAAAAGGTGAGGCGGGATCAGAACTCGACGTCCGCGACAACCTAGTTGAGCTGTTTGCGGGGTATACGGGACGTATCGTTGTCGGGTGCTTTGCCTCTAATGTGGCGCGGTTGGATAGCATCGCCCGAGCCGCCGCAGCAAACGACCGCCATGTGGCACTTGTTGGCGCATCCTTGTGGCGAATTGCCGAAACCGCACGGCGCACGGGCTATCTATCACCTGATCTCAAGTTTTACGAAGCCAGTGAAGCCGCTGCTTTGCCGCGGGACAAGGTGGTTTATATATGTACCGGTAGTCAGGGCGAGGGACGGGCGGCTTTGGGCCGCATCGCTTTTGGCCATCACCGGGATGTCGCCTTGAGCGCAGGCGATGTCGCCGTGTTTTCATCCCGCGTTATTCCGGGCAATGAGAAAGCCATTTCAAAAGTTCAAAACCAGCTTGCGCGTCTGGGCGTGAAAATCGTTACCGCGCGCGACCATCTCATTCATGTATCCGGCCATCCGGCGCGGGACGATCTAAGTCGGATGTATCAGATGATCAGGCCGCGTATTGCCATCCCCGTGCACGGCGAGGAGATGCACATGCGGGCCCATGCCGAACTCGCTAAAGAATGCCAGGTTCCTCATACGGTGCTCGTGCAAAACGGTGCTGCCGTCAAGTTCGACGGCGATAAGGCTAAGGTCGCGGGCATGGTGTGGAACGGTCGTCTGGCGTGGGAAGACGGCGAGGCTGTCCCGTTTACAAATCCTGTCCTGCGTGATCGTAAGCGAATGTTTTACGAAGGCGCTGTCGTGGTCACGGTGCCGCTAGATGATTCCGGCGAAATCATCGACGATTTGCAGGTTTCGGTTCTGGGGATCAGCGATCCGCTCGCCGATAGCGAAGACCGGGACTGGGACTATTTGATTTCGGGTGTCATCAGTCGCTTGCCCAAAAAGGCGCGCCGCGACGATGCCGCCGTTGAAGAATCCGTTCGTACAGCGGTTCGCAAACCTTTTTCTCCTAAGCGCCCGGTCGTCCGGGTGCATGTGGTGCGGGCCTAAACGCTAAAAATTATGTTCGGCGCCTTCTTACGCATCACTGTGATGCAGGGCGATGTACTAATGTGCGGCAACATGATTTATAGGTTCGGATGGGGATTCCGAGTATCGGCGACACCGTCCTGGATTAGGACGCGAGACGTCGCTGCGGCACGTCTGAATTTGGCGGCTTCCTGGTAGTCAGGATCATTGAACAAGTTTCGCGCATGAGATGAGTCTGGAAACTCGATTATCACCAACCGTTCATCGAAATGCGGCCCTTCCAGAGAGCTAACAACTGCCCCGCGGGTAAGATATTTTCCGCCGTGGCGCGCGACAATATTTGGCGTTCTTGCCACGTAATCTTGAAATACATCTGCATCATGAACTTGAATCATCGCGATTAGATAAGCTGACATTTCATCCTCCATCGTTAAGGATTTGCCGTGGGCAAACCCGCAATGAAATTCTGACTATTTTCGGAAATTTCAGCAGGATACTTCGGCGATCTTTACCGTTCTATCGCTAGTCAGTTGCTGAATTTTACTTTCTAGGGAATCCCACACAACCGGCTTGCCGATGACCGCATCTGCTCCAGAGTCCAAAAATGCTCGAACATGCTGCGAAACTAAGTCGGCTGTTAAAGCTATGATTGGCGTTCGATAGGCAATCCCGGTCTGGTCGCCGCGCAAGGCACGGATAACTTCAGGGCCGTCTAAAATCGGCATGTGCATATCCATGAGAATGCAGTCGTAGGTGTTCGTGCGCGCCGCAGCCAGAGCAGCTCCTCCGTCATCTACAATGGTAAGTTGGTGACCTCGGTGCGAGAGCATGATCTCGGAAAGGGTGCGCATGTTTGGGTCATCGTCCGCGACCAGAATACGTAAGGGCCTGTAGCCCTGGTTTCCTATGTCTGGCGTAGCATCTGCGGTTGGACGGACCGCACTTGTTTCGACCAGCGCACCGTTGTCCTGAAGCGCAAGAGGGATGCGGACGGTAAACTTGGAGCCTTCGTTGAGCCGAGACGACACAGTGATGTCGCCGTTCATAGCTTCAATCAGCGTCCGGCAAATCGACAGGCCCAAGCCTGAGCCACCATGTGTCCGCGATATCGACATATCGGCTTGAATAAACGGATCGAAAATACGGCTTGTCTGCTCGGGCGGTATGCCAATGCCGGTATCGGTCACGGTACATGTCAGTATCTGAGATGCGCCTCCCTTTGGTGTCAGCTCGATTGCTACATCCACAGAACCGCGTTCGGTGAACTTTACAGCATTGCTGATTAAATTTGACAGAATCTGTCTGATGCGCAGGCTGTCGCCGACCACTGCGTCCTGAGTGTTCGCTGGCAGATGAACCTTGAATTCAATGCCTTTCTGCGCTGCCGCGTCCTGATAATCTGCGCACACAGTTTGGAGCATATCGGTGAGGGAAAACGGTAGGGGTTCGATGGGCACACGCCCGGTTTCAAATTTGGAGAAATCAAGCAGATCATTCAGGGTTGCTAGTAGACTGCGGCCGGACCGCGCCAAGGTGGCGACCATGGATCGCTGTTTGCCATCAAGCGGCGTGTTGTTGAGTACTTCGGTCATGCCGATGACACCGGCCATAGGCGTGCGCAACTCATGACTAATATTTGCGAGGAATCTCGACCGAACCTTCACGGCCTCATCTGCGCGGTGTCGTTCGGCATCCAGGGATTGAATTAGAGCGGATATTCCGATGATGGGGGCGATAACGGCCGCCATAAAGCCGACGGTGAAGGTGAACCAACTCAGAGGGGTCATGTCGAAGGCTGTGGGATCAACGGGAAGGCTGATGACCTCAAGATAATACCCGACGTACAGGCCGGCTAATGTGATCACGCACAAGGCCGCAACGCCCAGGGCGATGCGCCGTCCAAAGAAACAGCCGGCAAGAACGCAGCTGGAAACGAGGAAAACCACGACACCGTTGCCGCGGCCATAGGTAAGCAGGCCGCCGACAGCGATGATGAAAGGCACCGCCGTAATGGCGGAGGCCCGTACGGAAAGATCGAGGCGGTGGCGAAAAACTGTAAGGCACGCCAAGGCGAGAAGCAGGGCAAGGTGAATACCCATCACAGGTTTCCAGCCCTGTTCCAGACCCCGGAGGAGGCTGGCTATAGCGGCGGGGGTGGCCAACGCCATAAAGGTGACGAGGATGGTGTTGCAGGCTTCCGAGCGGATGTCCTCCAGCGTTTTTGTGGCCGCTCTCAATTTACTACCCTTTTCCCATGCCGCTGTTGGCATTAAGCCGCCAACTGCTGGCCTTAGTATATCAAGCAATATGCTTACTAAAAGCAGGCAAGGAAGGCCAGATTGTGCCGAAGTTATCCGGAGCGGCCTAACAGCTGGGATGGGTAGGGCGCGGCTCACCGGTCGTTGAGTAGAATCCTCGAATCGTTAGTGCGGCATGTTCGGTTGAAACCGTGTTAGCTCGCAAGCGCGATCACTCGAAAGTGTGTTTCGCGTGCTGCGCAGTGAAAACCATGCGCCGAATTTACAGTTCAAGCTTGCAATGTTTCCCATAGTTGATGGTTTAAAGAATCATTGAAGGCACTCGCATGACTGTTTCGTGATAAGCGCCGCCACCCTAATGACAAGCTGCCTTTTGAGCACTTAGGTTCGCGCGCCAATCGGAAAAGATTGGTGCAATTTTTTTTAATGCTCACTGTTACGGCTTTTTTGGGGTGCTCTTCATGACTGTAAGAAATGTTTACGGCGCAAATTCTCGACGTGCATATCGACTTTGTTTCTCTGGTTCGGTTTCATTGCTGGCGCTGATCGCTATGTCTTCCACTGGGACCGCTCAAGAAACTGACATTGAGCAAATAGTTGTAAACGGCCAAAAGCTCGCCACTCAAAGGTCGATTGAAGTAAAGCGCGCGGCAACAACTATCATCGATTCCGTTTCCGCCGACGATATCGGACGGTTGCCAGATCTCAACACGGCCTCGGCGCTACGTCGTGTGCCAGGGGTTTCTGTGCAGACCGATCAGGGTGAGCCACGCTTTCCGGTCATGCGCGGCTTGAACAATACATACAATCGCACGACGATTGATGGCGCGCTAATTGCTTCACCCGAACGGGGCAACAGAACAGTTCCGTTGGATGTCGTGCCCGCCTCGTTGCTGTCGAGAGTGGAAGCCATCAAAACGGTCACGCCCGACATGGATCCAAATGCCATCGGCGGTACGATTAACCTCGTAACCCGTTCCGCTTTTGACACGGAGGAGCCGATGTTTCTCACCGGGTCGGCTTTTTACGGTCTTCCAGAGCAAATCGGCAAAGGCGGCACGCTCAGCAGCGGGCGACGTGACCAGCCGTGGCGAATCAACTTTGCCGGCGGGGGTCGCTTTGGTCCCGCCCAACAGTTCGGTGTGGTTGTGGGATTTGACTACTCTGTCCGGAACTTTGAGATCCCACAAATTGAAGTCGATGATGCGGATTACACAGAGTTTACATCCGCGGGCGTAAACGTTCTTGACCTCGGTGAAACACCATTTTCTGCGGGCTCGTCGGGCAATGGCATCGTGGTCCCCACGAATCAGCGTATATTTTGGTACAACAATGTGCGGGAGCGTATTGGCGGAAACGTGAATTTGGAATGGCGTCCGAATGCCGAGTTCACGCTTGAAGTCGGTGGGCTTTATTCTGATTTCAACGATGACGAACGGCGCGACGAAAATATCTATGAGCTAGGGTCGAGTGGCGGGCGCAACCAGCCGGACACAATTACCGGACAAACACCAACAAGCGGATTCTCCGAAGACGGATTCAGCGCCGTCGGGTTGGGGCGATTTGTGATTGATCGCTCGCTTTGGTCAACGCGCGCGAACATGGACTGGCAGGTGAGCAATGACCTGCTTTGGGAATTAGACGTCATTTATTCAGGCGCAAAACTAGACAATCCGGAAAGCACGGAGTCGTTTCGAACGGCCGTGTCTACTGACTACGGCGCATTCTATGATACCTCTGGGCTCTTCAATCGGATTTTACCGGCAAACCCACAAGCCTTCTTCGATGTCGCGAATTACACTCATGGAAACCGCGGTGAACTGCAGCGTGGTTTGAATGAAGATCAGTATGAGGTCAAAACCGGAGCGACCTTTGATTTGGACCTCAGTGGACGGCAGATTGAAGCAACACTTGGGGGCTTGTATCGCGACTTTTCCAAGAGCGAGTTCACTCGCTTCCAGAGTTACGTCGTCGATCCGGCGTCAGGGCTAAGCTACACC
Source organism: Alphaproteobacteria bacterium (assembly GCA_030432435.1). Lineage (GTDB taxonomy): Bacteria > Pseudomonadota > Alphaproteobacteria > Rhodospirillales > Rhodospirillaceae > UBA11612. The sequence goes on along the minus strand of JAUIGX010000057.1, from coordinate 10,394 downwards.
CTTGCTGATGCGGTGGACCGGGAACTGGCCGACGAAACATTTCAGGGCGGCTATCGGATGTCGTTCCGTGTTGATAGCGACGGCGCTACAAACTTCTTTACCACCAATCGTGCGAACTTCAATCAAGTTACCGACTTCACTTCCATGTCCGATGCCAACGAAAAGATATGGGCAGGCTACGCCATGGCCGAGACGGCATTCGGTCCTCTAACGGTGACGGGCGGATTTCGGATAGAGCATACAGATTGGGACGGTGCCGATTTGGTGGCCGGTACATCTGTAAAAGGATCCTATACGAACTATTTACCCGGCTTGTTGCTACGCTACGATGTTCGCGAAGATCTCGTAGCCCGGGCCGCCTATACGGAGACGATTGGAAGACCCGATACGAGTCTTCTGACGCGGGGTCAAACTATCAGCGTCGGCCCCACGGGCGATCTGACCGTAAGCCGGTCCAATCCAAATCTAAAACCCAGGAAGTCACGGAATGTAGACCTTTCGCTTGAATGGTACATCCCGGACGGCATCGTTTCCGTCGGCGCGTTCTATAAGGACGTAAGCAATGAAATATTCACGCAGACGGTAAATGACGTGCAAGTCGATTTGGGTAATGGGCCGGTCGCTGTCAGCACACTTACCCAACCGGTGAACGCGGTGAGCGCCGAAATTCTCGGACTTGAGCTGCAGGCGCAGCAAACATTTACCTGGCTGCCGGCTCCATTTGATAATTTTGGGGTTTCGGGCAATCTGACGGTGCTTGACACGACGTTCAGGATTCCTACGGCGACAGGGTCGCGGACTACCGGATTCTTCCAGCAACCCGATACTACCGCAAATGTGGCTCTGTATTACACGACTGAGTTTTTTGAAATTCGCGGTTCGTGGAACTACACCGGTTCGTATTTGGATACTGTCGTTGCTGATGATCCGATCAGAGATGAATACTGGCGTTCACGTCAGACGGTAGATGCTCAGGCCAGAGTCAACCTGACAGAGCAATTCACGATCATCGCGGAAGCTCAAAATCTGACGAATTCTACCCGCACAGAGGTCACAGGACCTAACCATCAGTTCCTCCAGGAACATGCGCAATTCGGCCGGACGTTTTGGCTTGGCGCATCGTTCACTTACTGATTTTACGGATTGGAGGTGAATGTCGTGTCTAGCTTATTAAACAGTAGTGTATCCCGCCGGGGGGCCGCAGGCCTCCTGGCGGGAGCTAGCGTCATGGGGGTTTCTCTACAAGCGGCCATGGCAAAAGTTCCCGGCGTGGAGAGTTTGAAGCTACGTAGTTTCCCCGCTGAAGAGGCGCTTCAGGCGGTTGCCGTTGACGAGAACTATGTCTACGCCATCGTCAACTCGGCGATCGGAAAGTATCGCAAAGACACCGGTGAGCGGGTTGCCAAGTGGGCAGGGGAGAGGGACGGCGCTATTCGTCATCTCAACTCAGGTGTAATTTTGGATAACAAGCTATATTGCTGCAATTCAAATTTCCCTGAGATCCCGATGGCAAGCTCAATCGAGGTCTTTGATCCTGCCACCTTAAAGCATTTGTACTCTCAAAGTTTTGGGATCGATGTCGGGTCAGCCACCTGGTTGCAGCGAAAGGACGATCACTGGTTTGTGGTCTTCGCTCACTATGAAGGCCGCGGGGGAATGCCGGGCCAGGATTACAGGCATACCCAGATGGTTCGCTATGACTCTCAGTGGCGGCGGACCGGCGGATGGGTCTTTCCAGCTGATGTACTTGAAGCCTTCGCGCCTCAAAGTAACTCAGGTGGTGTTTTTGGCGAGGACGGCTTGATCTATGCAACCGCCCATCACAACAAAGAGCTTTATGTACTGAAGTTTCCAGCGATGGGCCCGGTCCTCGAGAGCGTCGGAGTAATACCAAATACCACAGAAGGCCAGGGGATCGCCTGGGACCCGGTCGGTGAGCGTATTCTCTGGGGAATTAGTCGTGAGAGGCGCGAAGTCATATCCTGGCATGTGCCAATCCTCCGCTAAAGCCAGCGATAGCGTACGACTTAGAGATTCGACGTGGGTCATAGTCCGAGTTGCATCGACTATGACCCTAAATCTGTCGTCGATGGGGCAAATAGAGGTGTAGGCAGGCTCGGGCTGGTCTTGGGGGCACAATCGCCCTATATCTTGACCGAAATCACCAGATTGAGGACCTCATGATCGGACGCTTGAACCACGTTGCTATAGCAGTGCCAGACCTAGCCGCCGCCGCGGCAAATTACCGCGATGTTTTGGGCGCCAAGGTCTCCGAGCCTCAAGATCTGCCGGACCATGGTGTAACGGTCATTTTTGTTGAACTCGACAACACGAAAATTGAGCTGATCCACCCCCTCGGGGAGGATTCTACAATTAAGGGCTTTCTGGAAAAGAACGCCGCCGGAGGCATCCATCACATGTGCTACGAGGTGGAGGACATCTACGCGGCGCGCGACAAACTTAGGGCGCAAGGCAAACGGGTTCTGGGCGACGGCGAGCCCAAGATCGGGGCGCATGGCAAACCAGTTTTATTTTTACATCCCAAAGACTTCAACGGTACTCTTGTCGAGGTGGAACAAGTTTAACTAGACCGGAGCTGTTCAATGAAGCGGCCTTTGAGGGTTGGTGTTGCGGCAAGCGTAGCCTTGCTCATCGGCTACGCCCAGTCAGAAACCATCAGCTTGGCCGCATCGGATTGTCAACGGTTGGTGCGTCATGTTCCGGCAGATGACGTGGCCTACACGCCCGGCGTGGATGTGCGCGGTAAGTCCGTTGCACCCGCCGACCTGGGCGGGGGATACGGGATTTCTATCCCTGAGGACATTCACATTGAAATCGGCATTGATCTGGCCGATCGCCTGGGTCTGCGAGAAGGCCGTATTCACAACGGAGACCCGAGTGACCAGGTGGTGCGCAAAGTGCTGCCATATGAGGGTAAGGCGGCCCTCGGGCTGGTCACGATCAAGGGCAATGATGTGTTGTGGAATGGGGAGCGCATTGCGCCCCAGGACGAGGTGATCCTTGCCGAGGCTTGTCGCCAAAGCCTGGAGGAAATGGGGGGCAGTCTCCCGACCGTCAAACCCGCGCTGCCACCGGAAGACTAGGAGGCGGACGCCTGCCGTAGCGTTTATTGCCCTTTGGCGGGCCTTCGCATATGGTCCCGCATCGCGAATAATCGTTTCTCGCCTGCCATTTACAGCCATTTACCCGAGGATTCTCCATGCGGCTCTCCCGCTACTTCCTGCCCACCCTCAAAGAAACCCCTACTGAGGCGCAGATTGTGTCTCACCGCCTCATGCTGCGTGCTGGGATGATCCGTCAACATGCGGCGGGGATTTATAACTGGCTGCCCATGGGAACCCGTGTGCTTCAGAAAATTGAGCAGATCGTGCGTGAAGAGCAGAACGCTGCGGGGGCGCAGGAAATCATCATGCCGACAATCCAATCGGGTGAGCTTTGGAAAGAGAGCGGGCGTTACGACGACTACGGGCCGGAGATGTTGCGCATCACCGACCGGCACGAGCGCGATATGCTCTACGGCCCCACCCACGAAGAGGTGGTGACAGATATTTTTCGTAATAATATCAAAAGCTACCGTGATATTCCTAAGAATCTATATCAAATACATTGGAAGTTCCGCGACGAGATCAGGCCGCGTTTCGGTCTCATGCGTGGCCGGGAGTTTTTGATGAAGGATGCCTATTCCTTCGACATCAGCTATGAGCGCTCCAAACACGCTTACAATCAGATGTTCGTAGCGTACCTCCGTACATTCGCGCGCATGGGCCTGAGAGCGGTGCCAATGAAGGCTGATTCCGGGCCCATCGGCGGTGACTTGAGTCACGAGTTCATTGTTCTAGCCGATACCGGAGAAAGCGCGGTGTTCTGCCATAAGGAACTGCTCGAAAAGCCTGTTCCGGAAAATGTGGATTATGAGGCTGATCTACAACCCATCGTCGACGAATGGACCAGTCTGTATGCGGCCACTGACGATATGCACGATGCGGCTGCGGCAGAAAAACTGGGCGGACAGTTGGTTTCAGCCAGAGGCATCGAGGTGGGCCAAACCTTCCATTTCGGGACCAAGTATTCGGTGCCGATGAAGGCTCTCGTGGCTGGACCGGGCGGGGAAGAGGTGCCGGTACAAATGGGCTCCTATGGCATTGGCGTATCCCGCTGCGTAGCTGCGATCATTGAAGCCAGCCATGACGAGAAGGGCATTGTCTGGCCTGAAAGTGTGGCGCCGTTCCATGTGGGACTCATTAACCTAAAGGCCGGCAACGCCGGCTGTGATGAGGCTTGCGCAAACATCTACAAGGCTCTTCAGGCTGGCGGTCGCGATGTTTTATACGACGACCGCGACGAGCGCGCGGGCGTGAAGTTCGCGGACGTGGAACTCATCGGATTGCCTTGGCAGTTGGTGGTTGGCCCAAAAGGCATCGAGAAAGGCTTGATCGAGCTGAAGCGCCGCGACACGGGCGCGCGCGAAGAACTCAGCATCGAAGCCGCAGTGGCGAAACTCACCGCTGCAGGTTGATAGAACATAAGGATAGCCGACAATGATATTTGGCGCCTTCGAACGAATGCTCGCTCTGCGCTATCTTAGATCGCGCCGTCGGGAAGGGTTTGTCTCGGTCATTGCAGGGTTCTCGTTTCTCGGTATCGCCCTTGGGGTAGCCACCCTCATCATTGTGATGGCCGTCATGAACGGCTTTCGCCAGGATATTATGTCCCGCATTTTGGGCGTGAATGGGCATATCGATGTGGCGGGCGTTAGCTACGCGATCGACGACTACGATGCCAAGGTCGACCGTCTCAAGGACCTCCCGGGGGTTGTTAGCGTTAGCCCGCTGGTTGTTGGGCAGGTCATGGCCACTGCCAATGGTATGACAAGCGGGGCGTTGGTTCGGGGCATTCCCGGCCTCGACCTCTTCGAAAAGGACTGGATTTCGGACCACATTGTCGGCGGGTCGCTTTCGCCGATCATCGATGGGAAGGAAATCGCGATCGGCTCCGGTATGGCCCGGCGCTTCGATTTAGAAGCCGGAGACCAGCTGACGCTTATTTCACCGAACGGCAACGTGACTGCATTCGGTACGGTGCCGCGTATGAGATCGTTTACCGTAGGCGCCGTCTTTAACGTCGGCATGTCCGATATAGATAGTTCCGTTGTGTTCATGCCGCTGCCGATGGCCCAGGTGTATTTCAAGTATCCTGGTTCTGTGACCAACATTGAGATTCATCTTCAGAATCCGGATGAAGCGCAGGATGTTGCCCGCCTTGTACGAGGTGAGTTGGGGCAGGGCCATCGGGTTCTGTCGTGGGAGGAAACCAACGCAACGTTCTTCACTGCGCTGCAGGTGGAACGAAATGTGATGTTCTTGATCTTGACCATCATCATTATCGTCGCTGTTTTCAACATCATCTCCGGCCTGATTATGCTGGTCAAAGACAAAGGGCGAGACATCGCTATCCTGCGCACTATGGGTGCGACGCGCGGCATGATCATGCGGGTGTTCTTGATTGCGGGCGCTAGCGTTGGTGTGATCGGTACGTTGATGGGGTTTGGGCTGGGGCTGCTGGTTTGCAATAATATCGAGGCCATCCGTCAGGGGCTGATGCGTCTAACGGGCACAGAGTTGTTTTCGCCTGAAATTTATTATCTCACCCAAATTCCAGCGCAGATGAACTGGGACGAAACCATCGCGGTGCTTTTAATGTCGTTGTTCCTTTCCTTAGCGGCCACGCTGTACCCGTCCTGGCGGGCGGCGCGTACCGACCCGGTCGAGGCCCTGCGCTATGAATGATGAGGTTACATTTCAGCTCAGCGCTATTTATCGTTCGTTCAAACAGGGCAGTGAAGAACTTCACGTCCTGCGCGGCGCCGAGTTGAGCGTGCAAAAAGGCGAAGTTGTCGCGCTCGTAGGGCCGTCTGGCGCAGGTAAATCGACGTTGCTGCACATCGCGGGGCTTCTTGAGAAGCCGGATTCCGGCGAAGTGCGCATCAACGGCGAAGATTGCGGCGGACTTGGCGACGAACGGCGTACTGCACTTCGGCGCGAAAAACTGGGCTTTGTGTACCAGTTTCATCACCTTTTGCCCGAGTTTTCAGCGGTAGAGAACGTCGTTATCCCGCAAATGATCAACGGCAAAAGCCGGAAACTGGCCACTCAAAACGCGATTTTGTTGCTAGAGTCCCTAGGTTTAGGCCCACGGGCGGAGCATCGGCCCGGTCAACTGTCGGGTGGTGAGCAGCAACGGGTGGCAATTGCGCGCGCGTTGGCCAATGGGCCCGCTGTTTTGCTTGCCGATGAGCCGACCGGTAATCTGGACCCAGATACGGCTGAAGGGGTTTTCACGCAATTGATTGCGCTTGCAAAGGAACACGGCCTAGCGGCGTTGATTGCGACCCATAACCCTGCATTGGCGCAACGTATGGACCGTACCGTACGTCTTGATCACGGAGTGCTGTCGCAAACCTAATTGGGCGAGCCGGTTGACGGCGAATGGGCGGCTCACTATCTTAGAATGATTATAAATTAGACTTTTCGCAGCGTAGAACAGGAGGAACGTCATGGCCACTGCTCGCAAGAAAACCACGTCTTCTTTGGAAATCGATATCGGGATCGACAAGAAAAACCGCATTGCGATTGCGGACGGCTTATCGCGGCTACTGGCAGACAGCTACACCCTGTATCTGAAGACCCACAACTACCATTGGAACGTCACCGGCCCGATGTTTCAGACTCTGCATCTGATGTTCGAGGAGCAGTATAACGAACTTTGGGTGGCGGTGGATTTGATCGCCGAGCGCATTCGGACGCTGGGTCAGGTCGCTCCGGGGACCTACAAATCATTCACCAAACTCGCGACCATCAAGGAAGAAGAGGGTGTTCCGAAAGCGACCGATATGGTGCGCAATCTTGTGAAAGGGCACGAGCAAGTGGCCAAGACCGCGCGCAAGGTTTTGCCATTGGCGGAAAAGGCCAATGACCAACCAACGCTTGATCTGATCACCCAGAGGTTGCAGGTCCATGAAAAGACGGCATGGATGTTACGCAGTTTGCTGGATGATCGCGCCGCTTAGCGTTCAACCGTCAATCGACGGTTGCTACCATCACACACAGTTCCATCTGTGATCTGACGTGCGGACTGTGCTGCACGAGATAAACTGCAACTGTTAAGGAGCGCCGTTCGTTACTATACTATGCCTATGCATAGAATTATTGGCGTCCCCAACATGTTGAAATCGATCTCCGGAATTGTGTTTAAGTGCACGGGCGCTTTACGCCGTGATGACGGGGTTGCTGCACTGGCGATTGCAGCGGTAATCATGATCGCGGCGAGCACGGCTCTATCGACATTCCTCGCGGCGACGTCGTCAGCGACAGTGCGCGACCTGAAGCGCGCTCAGTCGGGCAGTTCGAATCTAGCGCTCATTCATGACGCGCTTCAGGTGGCCGCGCTTCAAAACGCCGATATGCTGTTACCGTGCCCGGCAGACCCGACAGCGGCGGGCGCCGGGTTTGGAGTCGCTCCCGCAGCGGTGGGGACGGCGTGCGCGGTGACGCGTGGCATTGTGCCGTTTCAGTCTCTGGGCTTGTCGGAAAGCGACGTAAAAGACGGTGTGGGTAATTACATCACCTACCTCGTCGACGACGACAATGTTGGCGTCTGCAACAAAAAATATCCGAACACCGGAGACTTGATAGACCAGAGGGATAACGCAGCATACTTGTTCGCCCTGATCAGTCACGGAAACAACGGCGCAGGCGCGTATAGCAGTCCCAACAATCCGACATCAGCGACGGCGAGTGCGTCTGAGGATGACAATTGTATGGCGGCCGGATCGGCTCATCCGCAATGCACGGCTCCAGACAATCTTGAGTTTCGCTCCGGGCCGACAGATCTGACTGATGGCAGCGCGACCTATTTCGACGACATCGTGATGGTGGCTGATAGCACGAAGTTTACTTGGGAGTGCATCGACGCCACTGGAGACCCGATGTTGGTCGATGACTCGAGTTCAAACGATCGTCCCGCGGGCGCGGAGACAAGCTTCGAGAGTAGTCAAGCAAACGACAATTTTAACAACGCGACGTCTGGGAATCGCCGTAATGCGCAGATCACCACGGTGGACCCCGATGCCGGTGTGGATGGCGACGAATATGTTCAAGTTTACCTCCGGGGGCAAGGAAACCAAGCGCGGTCGAGTTGTTTCTGGAACGAAGGCGCAGTCAGACTCGAGAACAGCAAGGTTCGCGCATATGTCGAGCCTTCGTTTGAAGAGGACACAGGCGCGGGAATTGGAGAGCGTCGCGGCGGCTTGATTATGGGCTTCCTGCGCGGCGATGAACCCATCGTCGATGCCTTGTGCGGCGGGCCGGACACGCTTATGGGCTGGGAGGACGGCCCATCCAATACATTGCCGACTGAAAAATTCGGCGTGGAAATAGACGTAGAAGGCAACGTCGCTGATCCAGATGCGGCAAATGAACCAAGCGTCAACCACATGGCGATCAATGCAACGAATATCGACCACACGGGGGAAGATCCCTCGTTGCCCGCACGTCATGCGCCGGCGTGCGTAGACGGCGTGGGATCGTTTAGTGATGTTGGAGACGGGCGCGCCAATAAACGAGAAGATGATCTTGCTGCAATGGAGGGCTGTTACCCGAACGTCGTGAATTGGCTAGAGAGCGGCATATCAACATTTCACGGATTTCGAGTTGAACTAGATAATACTTCTGAAAATCGTTGCCCAAGCCCGAATTTAAGCTGGGTCAGGATTAACGCCTGGATTTTCGAAAATGGACGATGCGACGGCAAGTGTGAGGATTTACGCGCGGATTACTATGGCCGAGATCCAACTGTCAGCTATTGTTTGCCCTACGAAATGGCGTATCGAACGCTGCGCTTCGGGTTTACTTCTGGGCTTCCTGATACAACACCCATCGCGGCCAACGAAGTGCGCATTCGCCGATTCGGTATTCGCTCGGATTTGGTGGAGTTGCCCGATAAGGACGCGGCGGCGGAAACCTCGGAAACGGCACAGCTATCGTCATTAAATATTGAAGATGAAGTCTTTCCTGGCGGCTGCACAGGAAATGAGACCGCGGACACAAGCATCGCAGTCGACGACGATATTCTGAGCGGTGGAAGCAATCCGCGGAATCCATCATTCTCGTCCCTTCGCGGAAATCTCGCATGCAATGCCGACGGCAGGACTGGCCTCCAAGGACTGGATGGCCGCGAGGAACTTTCGAACCAGGGTGTGGCCATAGCGGAATGGGCTGATCTATTTAACCGCGAAGCTTTGCAGATTGAATTTCCGGAAACTGTGAATCGTTTTATGGTTCACCTGCGGAACTTCGCCGACCCCGCTCAGGGTAATACCACGGAAGCTGATCGCGCGGTGATTTTGGCCTACAACCAAGATGAATACATTGGCCGTCAGAATGTCACGGCCACATGCGGCACTGCGGATGATTGGATGATTTCCGGTGCGTTTAGCGGCGCTACTTTCGACCGTCTTGTCGTGCTTCCTGAACCGGCAGATCAAACTTACACGGACACCAATGGATACTCTCGCTTTTGGGTTGACGGCGTTAAGGGGTGTGGAGCGGAGAATATTTGCACTGCGGAAAGTGTAGACGACCTTCCTCTTACTGAAGGATTGATCAACGATTGCTATGTGAGTGACGTTGCGACCTTCGAATTGCCAAATTCTGTAGCGGCGGGCGATGAAACGCCGCAGATGAACTACACTGACGTGATCGCATCCCACGGCACGGGAAACATTGGAGCGTGGGAAAACTTCAGCGGCTACGACATGAACGTTTTTGTGCCCTCCGGCGACGACATCAACCTGAGCGGTAACACAACCCGCGGCTTCGGGGTTAATTCGGCAACAGGTGACAGTAGCTCTGAAATTGAAGCTGACGTATCGGAAAGTATAACTTTCCTTTTTGATCGCGCGTTTAACAAACTCAGATTAAACATCTCAAGATTCACCGAGAATTTGACAGACTTGGAGCGGGCCTCAATTGAATTTCGGCGGGGGTCAACTGTGGTTGGCTCAGCCACGGTGCAGGCCTGTGCTGAAGTCGGTGATGGCGCAAACGGGGCGCGAATGTTTGAGTTTGATACGTCTGCGCTCGGAGCTTTTGATCGCACGGTGATTACGGCTTTGCCGCGCACGGTTGGGCCCACCGATACACAGTTCACGATACGCGAAATTAGGGCCTGCGAGGCCGCGAGCGGTGACTGCACTTTGAGTGCAAACGCGTCGTCTACCTGCCTCCTTGACCTTCTGGGAACGGTAAGCGTTGCTGTCTCACCATAGGTGATGAGCGGGTTTGACCAGGCTTGTAGCTCTGGCAACTTTTTCTTGT
>JAUIGX010000056.1 GCA_030432435.1 Alphaproteobacteria bacterium | reverse complement strand
CAGCTCTACGGTAATGCCGTCCCGTTCCGAAATCAGCGTGACCGGGGGCTCGTGCAGCGCCTGCTTTGTGCGGTCCAGATATTTTACGAAGGCTTCAATGCCGCCTTCGTAATGCAAGTCTATAGATTTAACTTCGCTGTGCCGCGCATCGGTGAGATTGAGAAACACACCGGAATTCAAGAAGGCCAACTCGCGCAAACGGTGTTCCAACGTACCGTACTCGAAGTCGGTTTTAGTGAAGGTGTCTTTGGACGGTAGGAAGCAAATCTCGGTGCCGGTTTTGCGTTGTCCGGCCCGATTGCCTTCCGTGATTTCAGGCGCATCGCCGACAACAATGAGAGGCGATTCGGCCACACCGTCGCGAAAACGAATGAAGTGTTCTTTGCCGCCGCGCCAAATGCGCATCTCCAAGGTAGTGGACAGAGCGTTGACGACCGACACTCCGACACCGTGCAAACCGCCGGACACCTTGTATGAGTTTTGGTCGAATTTTCCGCCGGCATGCAACTGGGTCATAATAACTTCAGCCGCCGAAACACCTTCTTCCTTATGAATATCCACTGGAACGCCGCGCCCGTTATCACGAACAGTGCAACTGCCGTCGCCGTTCAGAACAACGTCGATACGGTCGCAATGGCCAGCAAGCGATTCGTCGATGGCGTTATCCACCACCTCGTACACCATGTGGTGGAGACCCGAACCGTCGTCCGTATCGCCGATATACATACCCGGCCGCTTACGAACCGCATCAAGGCCCTTGAGGACCTTAATGGACTCTGCGTCATAGGCTTTGTCAGCGGTTTTCGGACTGGCTGCAGGAGAGGTCATATCTTTATCTCTTTGGTGAGCCACCCATATAGGTACGGCGGCTTTGGATTAAAAGACGATCAGGCCGGTGAAATACCGGGGATTAAGGCACCGTTCTGAACGGTGAGGAACTGAGCCCGGTCACCAAGACCGGCGAAGAGAGAAATATCCGTTCCGGTCATCCAGGCTTGCGCGCCAAGCTTCAGAATTTCATCAAACAACGCAGTGCGGCGATCAGGGTCGAGATGAGCTGTAATTTCATCAAGCAACAAAACCGGCACATGGCCACGCTGCTCTTTTTGCAATCGCGCATGAGCGAGCATCAAGGAAACGAGCAACGCTTTTTGCTCGCCCGTTGAGCATATAGCCGCCGCTTGAGCGTGGGAGGCATGGCCCGGCGCCACCATTATCGCCGCAACATCAGAACGGTGCGGACCCGCGCCCGTATCTTCACCTGTGCGGCGCTCCGTCATAAGGCTACGGCGCACTGCATCTTCGGCATCAATCGCCGGCATTTCCGTCAGCCAACGATCAACCGTGCCTTCAAGCGTTAAATGCGCGGCAGGAAAGGGACCGGGTGAAACAGCAAGTTCGCGGTTCAGCCTCTCTACAAAGTCATGCCGGGCAGCGGCGAGGGCAACGCCGTGACGCGCCATCGTGTCTTCAAGAGAAGTGAACCAGGTTTCATCTCCGCCTCCGTCCCGCAGAAGCCGAAGGCGCTGACGATAGGCATGATCATAAGCTGCCGTGCGGCCCGCATGATCAGCATCCAAGGTCGTCACCAGCCGGTCGATAAATCGCCGCCGCGAACCGGGACCATCGGTGAACAACCTGTCCATCGCCGGTGTTAGCCAAACAATCCCGAGGTGCTGTCCTAGCGCGCCTGCGCCTTTGGCTGCCTCGCCGTTGACGTGAACCAGCCTGCGGGATTCGCCGGCGTCAAAGCCGGTTCCGATATCGACAGGACCATCCGGCGTTGTCAGGGTCGCGGCAACAGCCCAAGAGTGCCCTTTAAAGTCCTGGCCCTTCAATTCCTGATTGCGGGCATCACCGGCAGCAGCGCGCGCGGGTGCATAACCTACGTCGGCGAGCTTCACACCGCGCAAACCGCGGCCCGGCGCAAAAAACGACACCGCCTCAAGCAAATTAGTTTTGCCCGCACCATTCGGCCCCGTAAGAACCACTGGCCGCGCATCGACGTCTAACCGTAGACCGCGATAGGAACGAAAATCTGTAAGAGTCAGCCGTCCAACCGCGACCCGATCATGCGCAGCCGGAGATGCGGCGCGCATCGCGGGAGAGGACGAAAGGTGCATCGCCGTCGAAGCCACAGAACGCTCCCGAAGTGCAATCACACGCGCATCGGCATCAACACGTACACGGCGGAGGCGTCCGCCACGTCGCGCATGATTGTGGGGGATGCGGCGTCGGCCATCGTAAAGCGAACAGCGTCGCCTTCGACCTGTCCGAGAATCTCGAGCAAGTAACGCGAATTAAAGCCGATTTCGAGGTTTCCCGCATCATAGGTCGCCTCAACCTCTTCAACGGCGCTGCCGGCTTCCGGGCTAGACGCGGATAACGTCACCAGCCCTTTGTCACAGCTCATCTTGATAGAACGAGATTTTTCCGAACTGATTGCTGAAACCCGATCCACAGCATTGAACATAAGCTTGCATTCGGCTTCGAGCACCTTGTCGTTGCCAGTGGGAATAACGCGTTCGTAATCCGGAAACGTTCCGTCAATAAGCTTGGAGGTGAGCGTTACATTGTCGAAGCTGAATTTGATCTTCGAGTCAGAGAGCGCAATCTCGACATCACTCTCGGTTTCCTCGATCAGCTTGCGCACCTCGACCACGGCTTTGCGCGGAACGATAACGCCCGGCATACCCGCAGCGCCATCCGGCAAGGGAAGCTCGACACGCGCAAGGCGATGGCCATCGGTCGCAACGGCCCGCAGGACGGCAACGCCGTCGCTTTGCGCCGCATGCAGATATATCCCGTTCAAATAGTACCGCGTTTCTTCGGTGGAAATGGCAAACCGCGTGCGATCAATGAGCGACTTGAGGTCCGCGGCCGCCAATTTGAACGAATGGCTCAGATCGCCGTCGGCCATGGCCGGGAAATCCTCAACCGGCAAGGAGGCAAAATTAAACCGCGACCGACCCGCAGTCAGGACAATCTGGCCACCGTCGGCGGACGAGACCACTTCGACCTGCGCGCCATCCGGCAACTTGCGGACGATGTCGTACAAGGTATGCGCGGGCACCGTGGTGGACCCGGCCTTGCCGACCTCGGCAGAGGTGCTTTCGACAATCTCGATATCCATATCCGTCGCGTTCAAGGACAGCTGGTTTTTACCGGCATCCAGGCGAACATTTGAGAGAATAGGGATCGTATTGCGCCTCTCCACCACACTTTGCACATGGCCTAGAGATTTGAGGAGAGCGGCGCGCTCAATGATAAATTTCATGTTCTAAATTCTGTTCTTATTGCCTTACGAAAACACGACGGCCTAATCCACCCCTGCCGGTGCTGATGCGGCAAAAGCCGCAGCTTGCCCCGGTCCCCACGGGCGCGACGCCGTCGTGTGACGAGAACTGCCAAGTATATCACAGGGGTCTTTAGCACCTAGGAAAAACTGCGAAAAAGCAGCGCCTGCGGCGAGACAGAGGTCAGACGGCAGCCTTTGAATTTCCCGAAAGCCTCATGGGCTTACACGGCATCCGCACCCAGGGGCCCTATCCATATCGGCAGACGCCTCAGATTAATCGGAAATGGCCGGAAGATTGAAGCACGCGCCCGGAAAACCCCGGGCCGTTAGCTCTCGAGCATACGCGTGAGAAGTTCGACGTCCTCGGCGAAGGCGCTGTCGGATTTCGACAGTTCCTCAACCTTCTTCACCGCATGCATAACGGTGGTGTGGTCACGACCGCCGAACGCCCGGCCGATCTCCGGCAACGAGCGAGAGGTCAGCTGCTTGGACAGATACATCGCCACCTGGCGGGGCCGGGCCACAACACGGGAGCGACGGGCCGAACTCATATCCGAAACGCGGATCTTAAAATGCTCGGCAACCCGTTTTTGAATCTCTTCCATTGTCAGACGACGATCATGCGCCCGCAACAAATCTTGGAGCAAATCCTGTGCCGTTTCCAAGGTTAAGGCCCCACCCACCAACTGTGCATGAGCCACGAGGCGGGTCAAAGCGCCTTCCAATTCACGTACGTTGGAGCTGATTTTATGAGCGAGAAATTCCTTCACCTTCTGCGGGACCGGCACACCCAAGTGTTCGGCTTTCGCATCAAGAATACCAAGGCGCAATTCGAAGGTTGTGGGATGTAAATCGGCCACGAGACCAGACGATAGACGCGAGCGCAGCCGGTCGCCGATTTCTTCCAGATTGGACGGAGACTTGTCCGCAGACAGAACGATCTGACGGCCCTGGTCCACTAGCGCGTTGAATGTATGAAAGAACTCTTCCTGAGTAGAGTCTTTGCCCGAGATGAACTGCACATCGTCGATCATCAGCACATCGACAGAGCGGAACTGCTCCTTAAAGGAAACCATATCCTGATTTCTGAGCGCCCGTACAAAACTGTACATAAATTTCTCGGCCGAGAGATAAACCACATGCCGGGTCGGTGTGCGCTGGCGAATTTCCCACGCGATGGCATGCATCAAATGTGTTTTGCCGAGGCCGACACCGCCATACAGAAAAAGCGGATTGAAACTGACCTGATCCGATTCGGCGACGCGCTTTGCAGCCGCGTACGCAAACTCGTTTGGCTTGCCGACGACAAAGTTTTCGAACACGTAGCGGGAATCGAGAGGCGCCGAGAGCTCAGCTCCCAGGGCCGGCGCAGACTTTGCCGACGCCGATTCGACAACAGAGGCACGCACACGCGCAGCTCCCGGAGGCGCAACAGGTGTCGGTGGACGCGACTGGGCAAGGCGGGTGTCGCGCGCACCCGCGCCAACCTTCAAAACAACCTTGCGGACGTGCGGGTTTTCCCCGTTCCACAATGCCCGAATCCGTTCAGCATAATGTGTGGAAATCCAATCGCGCATAAAGCGCGTGGGAACCGTCAGTTCCACTTCACCGTCGCGCAATACGCTAGCTGTGATGGGCGTCACCCAGCTTTTGAACGCCGATTCACCGAACTCTTGTTTAAGCCGCGTTTTAACGCGATCCCATTCGGCTTGATCGACGGTCGCTTCGTCCCCGCGTGTCACGCTCCGTGATCCCCTCGAAACCATCTCGCATCAGGCCGCATCTATTAAAGAAAACGGCTCGTCCGCACCAATCGAAAAAAACAACAGCCCCTAGATTTCAAAAGAAACGCTTCAAGTCGCGTAGCGTTGCGCTGAAAGCGATTCTCTTTTGTCCGTTACCAATACTGCACAGAGAGAGGACGCGATGCCGATGTACAGAAATATACAACGGGCTTCGTGGAGCTGAATAAAATTCGAAACAGCCCTTAACTCTCGCCTTTGCAGTTGTTGATGTTTTGCGGTTCGTCTTCGTCGCGCCGAGATCGTTAAAACCGTGCGCTCAAATTCAGTGCCGCGTGGACAGCGTCAATCTAGCGTTCGATGCGCATGACACAAGCGC
Source organism: Alphaproteobacteria bacterium (assembly GCA_030432435.1). GTDB lineage: Bacteria > Pseudomonadota > Alphaproteobacteria > Rhodospirillales > Rhodospirillaceae > UBA11612. Next base: position 10,422 of record JAUIGX010000056.1, on the reverse strand, counting down.
AAAGATTTCTTGACAGTCGAGTGATCAAAGCGCGCGAAAAATATGCGATTCAATTTGGGTGCTGCACACGCGCGAACACGCATGCCGTTGATTCACAACGGAATGCACCGAGCGTTTTACGCAATGCACAAATGACTCGGCGAGCATCACGCACGTGACACTCGCCGAATAAAATTTCGTAGATGAGTTAGATTTAGGCCGCGATTGATTTAACGCGACTGGCGAGTCTTGAAAGCTTCCGAGACGCCGTATTTTTGTGCATCACGCCTTTCCGGGCGCCGCGCATCAATTCGGGCTCCATCTGCTTAAGCGCTGAAAGAGCTGCCGGCTGGTCGCCAGAACCGATAGCCGATTCAACGGCTTTTATAAGACCGCGAATTCGGCTGAGACGCGCGTGATTCACGATCCCTGCGCGTGTGTTGCGACGAATGCGTTTTTTGGCTGAGCTGTGATGTGCCATAGAAACCGTGACCCGAAAATCTCGGACCAATCCATTGTTGTTGTTGCCGAAAAAGAAGCGCGGCTTATAGGGGATGCTGCGCACGGCGTCAACTCCAGCACGCCGATTAATCCGCCGGAGGCGGCAAGACCCTTGAACTCAGGCCTCTTTTGTCCGCCTTTCAACACATTAACCGGCGAACGGAGGCGACGGAGGCGCTGTTACGGGCGAATGCCGGCCCAGCCAGAGCGACTCGTGCCGGTGATCATAAAGTGATCCGACCCCAGGCCGAAAGGCGAGGCGAATCAAGTTTGGCACCGCGTACAATAGAATGTGGACCGGCCGCCCTGGACGATTCGCTTTATAGAGGCACCCTTGGCTTTATCACGCGCGCAGTCACAAGGCTCGCCTTCACGGCCATAGACCTTCCAGGCATGCTGAAAATACCCGAGTTCACCGGACGGCTGGACATGATCGCGCAGCGACGACCCGCCCGCCGCGATGGCCTCGGCCAACACCTGCTTGATCGCCTGCACCAGGGACTCGGCCCTCTTGCCCGCAACCGTTCCGGCCTTGCGCTGAGGTGAAATACCCGCCCTGTGTAAACTTTCGCAGGCATAGATGTTGCCGACTCCGACCACGATGCGCTGGTCTAAAAGTGCAGATTTAATGGCTGTCGCCCGGCCCTTGAGGGCCTTTGAGAACATGGCCGGTGTAAAGCCATCGCTGAGCGGATCAATGCCGAGATGGTGAAAAAGCCGATGGTGATCCAAATCCTTTTCCGGCGCGAGAGCCATGAGGCCAAAGCGGCGCGGGTCGTTGTACCGCACCTCGGTACCGCCCTCGATTGTGAACACGACATGGTCGTGAGTTTCTGGCGGACCTGGATTTTTTGTAATCACCATGCGCCCGGACATGCCGAGATGGATGATGAGGACGTTGCCGTCATCAAGGTCCATCAGAATATATTTGGCCCGGCGCCGAATCCGATTCACGGCCCGGCCCTTGACCTTGGTTGCGAAGCCTTGCGGGAATGGAATACGTAGATCGGGCCGCCGCACGGTAAGCCCGGTAATGCGGCGCCCCTCCATGACCGCTGCGAGCCCGCGGCAAACCGTTTCAACTTCAGGCAGTTCGGGCATCAAAAAAGCTCGCTCTCAATCAGGCCGGAAAAGCAGCCTCGCGCAACATGCGCGGAGTCGTGGTTTTTGGCAGCCCCTTAGATTATGGTCCCGCCATGACCGGTGACCCCAACATATCCCACCCCCGTGCTGAACGGGAAGAACAGGCCGCAGGATCGACCCACTTTGGCTTTCGCACCGTTGCCGAAGCCGAGAAGGTCGGGCTTGTGCGCGGCGTGTTCGACGCCGTTGCGCCGAAATACGATCTTATGAACGACCTTATGAGCGCAGGCGTACACCGGTTATGGAAGGCGGCGATGATCGACTGCCTGGCTCCGCGCACCGGGGAGGCCGTTGTCGACCTGGCCGGGGGAACGGGCGACATCGCCTTTCGAATTCTGGACCGGATCGGCGCGGAAGCCGCGCCCGTGACCGTGTGCGACATCAACACCGAGATGCTGTCGGTGGGGCGCGACCGTGCCGTTGATCATGGCCACATTGCCGGACTGAACTGGGTGTGCGGCAACGCGGAAACCTTGCCGTTTCCCGATATGCATTTTGATGCCTATACCATCGCCTTTGGCCTTAGAAACGTGACGCATATTGACGCGGCCCTTATAGAGGCACGGCGTGTGCTGAAACCGGGCGGGCGATTTGTATGCTTGGAATTCAGCAAGGTTATAGTGCCGGTGCTGGACAAGCTTTACGACACATACTCTTTTACCATTTTGCCGAAGCTAGGTGAGATTATCGCCGGAGACCGGGAGGCCTACCTGTATCTAGCCGAAAGCATTCGGCGCTTTCCCGATCAACAAGGCCTCGCGACACAGATGACGGCGGCCGGGTTCAGCCAGGTCAAGGTGCGGAATTTGAGCGGCGGCATCGCTGCGATCCACACCGGCTGGCGTGCCTAAATTTTAGCGTAACGGATTTAAAGAACGATGCTGCGCGGCCTTCGAAACCTTAACCGCCTGTGGACGATTGCGCGCTGCCTCGCACAGCACGATGCGCTCACCTTATTCGAAACCCATTCGGCCGGGCGGGTTTTGGCGCGCACGGTGCGGCGAGTGTGGAGTCCGCGCGCATCGGTGAAAGGCCTTCGGCCCGGCCAGCGCCTCGCGATGGCGCTCACGACATTGGGCCCGACCTTCATAAAATTTGGACAGGCGCTTTCGACGCGCGCCGATCTGCTCGGCGAGCAGGGCGCGGCGGACCTTGCCGAGCTACAAGACCGCCTGCCGCCGTTCGCCTTTGCCGAGACCAAGGCCACGATTGAAGACGATTTCGGGGCCGAGCTCTCGGTTCTTTTCGAAAGCTTTGAAGAAACGCCCGTTGCCGCCGCCTCAATCGCGCAGGTTCACTTTGCCGTCACCACTGAAGGGCGCGAAGTGGCGGTGAAGGTTCTGCGCCCCGGCGTAAGGCGAGCTTTCGCCCGCGATGTAGACGTTTTGTACTGGCTGGCTGAATGGGCCGAGCACCTTATGCCCAGACTGCGGCGCCTAAAGCCAATTGAAGTGGTGCGCACGTTCGAGGAAACCGCGCGGGTCGAGATGGACCTGCGCCTTGAGGCCGCGGCCGCCGATGAGCTGGCCGAGAATTTTTCAGGCGATGACACCTTCCGTGTTCCCGCCGTTGACTGGCAGCGCACATCCGAGCGCATCCTCACCTTAGAGCGCGTGGCCGGCGCGCGTATCGACGGCGACGGCGCAGTTGCCGCGATTGGCGCCGATCCCGTTGCCGTTGTGAAAACCGCCGCCGAAGTGTTTTTTAAAATGGTGTTTCATCACGGCTTTTTTCATGCCGACATGCACCCCGGCAATTTGTTCGTCACCGCCGACGGCGTGATCATAGCCATGGACTTCGGCATCATGGGCCGGGTGGATAGCGCGACCCAAAAGATTCTTGGTGAAATGCTGCTGGGGTTCTTGACGCGGGACTACCGCAAGGTGGCCGAGGCGCATTTGCGCGCGGGGTTCGTGCCCGAACATAAATCGGTCGATAATTTTGCCCAGGCGTGCCGCTCTATCGCCGAGCCCATCCTCGGCAAGCCGATCTCCGAGATTTCGATTGCGCGGTTGCTCGGACAGCTGTTTCAGGTCACCGAAACCTTCGAGATGCAGACCCAGCCGCAATTGCTGCTTTTGCAAAAAAGCATGCTGCTGGCCGAAGGCGTCGGCCGGACTCTCGCACCGGACATCAATATGTGGGAACTGGCCAAGCCCATGATCGAGAGCTGGATGCGCGAGCGCCTGGGGCCCGAAGCCATGATCACCGACGCGGCAGCTAGTATGGTGAATACTCTTGAGAAACTGCCGCGCATTATAGACCGCATGGACGCGGCCACCGCAGACATGGCAAAGGGCGGCCTTCGCCTGCACCCGGATACGGCGCGGGCGTTGCGCGGCGAGTCGAGCAATGGCGGGTCCCGACGCCGCTGGCCGGCCTGGGCGCCCTGGTTAATCGCTGCGGGCCTGTTGGCGGCCCTTATATTGGGCTAAAGTCCGCCGAACTTGTGATCGGGCCGAACACCGACTCGACGCTGGGCCGCCCTAAGGAAAACCGCGTGCTTGAGAATAAGAAAATTCTACTGATCGTCGCCGGTGGCATTGCCGCCGTGAAGGTTCCTGATCTGATTCGCCGCCTGCGCGAGCGGGGGGCGTCGGTCACCTGCATTTTGACCAAGGGCGGCTCGCAGTTTGTCACGCCTCTGACCCTTGCTTCTCTTTCGGGGAACAAGGCCTATCAAGATCTATTCTCGCTGACCGATGAAGCGGAGATGGGACACATCCGGCTGTGCCGCGAGGCCGACATCTTGCTGGTCGCTCCGGCAACAGCAGACATCATGGCCAAGATGACCGTGGGCATTGCCGACGATCTGGCCACCACCGCGCTGCTGGCCACCGACAAACCGGTGATGATCGCGCCCAGCATGAATGTGATGATGTGGACGCACCCTGCGACCCAGGCCAATTTGCAAACTCTCAAAACCCGCGAAGTGCAGGTGATTGGACCCGGCGCGGGCGATCTGGCCTGCGGGGAAGTCGGCGACGGCCGCATGGCCGAGGTGCCCGATATCATTGCCGCACTGTCGCGGCACTTTCAAAAAAGCCGGGGCGAGGGACCGCTGCAGGGCTACCGCGCCGTTGTCACGAGCGGGCCGACCCACGAGCCGATTGATCCGGTGCGCTACATCGCCAATCGCTCGTCCGGCAAGCAGGGCCATGCGGTCGCCGCCGCGCTGGCCAACCTTGGCGCCAGCGTTACGCTTGTGACCGGCCCGACCAACGAACCCGCGCCTGACGGTGCAACAATCGTCAAAGTGGAAACCGCAGCCCAGATGATGAAGGCATGCAGCGAAGCCCTGCCCGCTGAAATTCTGGTGTGCGCCGCCGCGGTCGCCGACTGGTCTGTGGCCGGACAAACCGGTCAGAAAATCAAGAAGGGCGACAAGGCCCCGGCACTGAAGCTGGCCGAGAACCCGGATATTCTCGCAACGCTATCCCAGCCCGGCCCCGAGCGCCCGGCGCTGGTAATCGGCTTTGCGGCGGAAACCGAAAACCTGATCACAAATGCACAGTTGAAACGCGCGTCTAAAAACTGCGATTGGATCGTCGCCAACGATGTCTCGACCGGCAGCGGCGTTTTCAGCGGCGATGCCAACACCGTGCATCTGATTACCGCCGACGGCGTCGAGGACTGGCCGACCATGGCCAAGCGCGCCGTGGCCGAACGCCTCGCCGAACGTATCGCCAAATTCGCTGAACGAAACCTATAAGGACTTTTTTGTGCCCGTCATTACTTCTGTTGCCATCAAGCGTTTGCCCAACGGCAAAGACCTGCCCTTGCCCGCCTATCAGACCAGCCAGTCGGCGGGGATGGATTTATGCGCCGCCGTCGAGGCTGACGTGGTCATCGAGCCGGGACGGCACACGATCATTCCAACGGGTTTCTCGATTGCCCTGCCTGCAGGCTTTGAAGCGCAGGTGCGTCCGCGTTCGGGCCTTGCTGCCAAGAACGGCGTGACCGTTCTGAACAGTCCCGGGACGATTGACGCGGACTATCGCGGCGAGGTGGGTGTGATTCTCATCAACCACGGCGCCGAGGCCTTTACCGTCAGCCGCGGCCTGCGCATTGCCCAACTTGTCATCGCGCCGGTGCGCACGGTGATGTGGGAAGAAAAAGAAACCCTGGAAGACACCGAGCGCGGCGCAGGCGGATTTGGCTCCACAGGCACCGCGAAGAGCGCTTAAGCGCACAAAAGGCAAATGGATTTCACTGAAGACCAGATCCACCGCTACGCCCGCCACATCTTGTTGCAAGAAGTGGGCGGCGTCGGTCAGGAAAAGCTGTTGAACGCGAAGGTGCTTGTCATCGGCGCGGGCGGCCTTGGCTCGCCCGTGATTCTGTACCTGGCCGCGGCGGGCGTGGGCACCATCGGCGTGATCGACGACGATGCGGTTGATTTATCGAATCTGCAGCGCCAGATCGCCCACACAACGGACCGCATCGGCGCGCCCAAAACCACCAGCGCGAGAGACGCGGTTGCCGCGATTAATCCGGACGTGACCATAATCGAGCATCAAACGCGGCTGACGGCGAAGAACGTGATGGAGCTGATCAGCGGCTATGACGTGATTGCGGACGGCAGCGATAATTTTCCGACCCGGTTTCTGGTCAACGATGCCTGCTTCTTTGCGAAGAAGACGCTTGTCTCGGCGGCCGTGCTGCGGTTCGACGGGCAGCTTTCCACCTATAAGCCGCACGACCGCGGACCGTGTTACCGCTGTTTGTATTCAGAGCCGCCGCCGGACGGACAAATTCCCACCTGCCAGGAAGCGGGCGTGCTGGGGGCTGTTGCCGGTGTCATGGGCACCTTGCAAGCCACCGAAATCCTGAAGGAAATATTGAACATCGGCGAGAGTATGTCGGGCCGCCTTCTGATCTACGATGCGCTTTCGGCGGCCATGCGCACCGTTAAAATAAACCCGGACCCGGCGTGCTCGCTGTGCAGCGATGCGGCGACACTCAAAGACCTTCGCGCTCACGAAACGGCGGCTTCATGACCACTCCCACTACAGACACGGCAATAGACACCGCGACAGCCGGAGAAACAGGCAGCGGGACAGACGCGCGCGTAAACCTGATCGGTTTGACCCGCGAAGCCTTGGCCGAAGCGATGGCGGACATCGGCGAGAAGCCCTTTCGCGCGAAGCAGTTGTGGCACTGGATGTATTACCGGGGGGCGACCGATTTCGCCGCCATGACCGATTTGTCCAAAACCTTGCGCACGAAACTGGAAGAGCGCTTTGTTGTGGCCCGGCCCAAGGCTGCGCGCGAGCAAACTTCGACCGACGGCACCCGCAAATGGCTTTTTGAGTTTACCGACGGACAGAAGGCCGAGACGGTTTTTATTCCCGATGAAGACCGCGGCACGGTGTGCATTTCATCGCAAGTCGGCTGCACGCTGACCTGCCGCTTTTGTCACACCGGCACGCAAAGACTGGTGCGCAACCTAACCCCGGCTGAAATCGTCGGCCAGTTTCTGGCCGCGCGCGATAGTTACGGCGAATGGCCGACACCTATGGACGAGCGGCGCATGCTGTCCAACGTCGTGCTTATGGGCATGGGCGAGCCGTTGTATAATTTTGACAACGTCGCCGCGGCCATGCGCATTGTGATGGCAGACGACGGCATCGCCCTTAGCCGCCGCCGCATCACCTTATCGACGTCCGGCGTGGTGCCTGAGATTCATCGCTGCGGCAAAGAGCTGAACGTGAACCTTGCCATCTCGCTGCACGCGCCCGACGACGATACGCGCAACGTGATTATGCCCATCAACAAAAAGTATCCGCTGAAAGAGTTGATCCAGGCTTGCCGCGATTATCCCGGCGCCAGCAACGCGCGGCGCATTACGTTTGAATACGTGATGCTGAAGGGTTTGAATGACACGCCCGCCCACGCGCGCGCGCTGATCAAGCTGGTGAAGGGTCTGCCCTGTAAGTTTAATTTGATTCCCTTCAACCCATGGCCGGGCACGCCCTATGAATGCTCGGACGCGGACACCATTCATACCTTTGCCGAGATCATATGGAATGCGGGGCTGTCGGCGCCGATCCGCACCCCGCGCGGACGCGATATTCTGGCGGCCTGCGGACAGCTAAAAACGGATTCGGAAAAGCTCTCCGCCCGCGAGCGCCGCCTTCAGGCCGAGAAGGCCTGGGCGGAAAAAGAGGCGGCGGTTTAGCCGCGGGGCGCGGCTACGGCTGCGTATAGCTGCGTATATTTGGGAGCCCCCCGTGTTACTATGACGGGGTGTAGTCCGACGATGGCTCTCAAACCTATGTTCGACCCGTCTACAAAAAGCGCCCCCCGCCTGCTGCGACTGTCTTTGACAGCGATAGGCTGGATTTTTGCAGCTGGTATCATCGCCGTTGCGGTGATTCTTTTCTATTCCCGGCACCAATATCTCATTGCAATGGATATCGGCGGCCCGAATGCAATCAACGAATCAGCCTATGTCCAAATCGGAGGCATCGAGCAATGGGTGCAAATTCGCGGACAAAACCGTAACAATCCGATTCTACTTTGGCTCAACGGGGGGCCCGGATTCTCAACGATAGGACAGACACTTTCCTTTCGAGGTTGGGAGGAGGACTTCACGCTCGTCATGTGGGACCAACGAGGTGAAGGTAAGACGTTCAAGCGACACGGCGAAGCGATTGCTGACACCATGACCGTGGATCGCATGGCGTCTGACGGGATTGAGTTAACCGAATACCTGCTCAGTCATCTCAACCAAAATAGACTTATCGTTATGGGCCACTCCTGGGGATCGATGCTTGCCGTCCGAATGGTGCAGCGCCGTCCCGACCTGTTCGCCGCCTATGTAGGAACAGGCCAGGTTGTCCACATTGGACGTAGTGTCGAGCTTGGCTACAGCATGGCATTGGAACGGGCGCAAGCGCTGGGGGCGTTAAACGCCGTTGCAGAATTAGCCGCTCTTGGTCCACCCCCATATGCGGATCGGGCACAGGGTTTTGCCACGATCCGATGGGCAAATGAGCTGGACCCATCAGTAGAGGACAGACCGCAGCCGTTCAGTTGGCCGTTCGTGTGGGCACTGATAAGACAAGCCGCCGATGGGTCATTCTGGGATGGGGTAAACTTTTCCCAGAGGCTGCTGATGGACGCAGTACTAAACGAGGACATTGCGGCGCAGGGATCCGTGTTTGACGTTCCAGTTGTCATCCTTCATGGCTCAGGCGACATGGTCACGCCTTTAATTCTCGCAAAAGAGTATTTCGAAAAAATGGAAGCCCCCGCAAAGGTTTTCACTGTGCTCGATGGGCAAGGACATCTGGCGCTGCTAAAGAGTCCAGATAGATTTCTGACTAAACTAAAACAAAGTCTAAGCGAAGCAGGTGTCAGGCCTTAACTGAAATGGCCGCGACTTGGAGCGTCCGAGTTACTGTAGCAAAGATTTAGTCGAAAGAATTCAAACCTCTTATTCTTCCTGAAGCGGTGGGTCGCAGCATGGATATGATCAGAACGGCGCGCCTTGTTCTCAGGCGCGCTCAAGCCGACGACCTCGTGGCCATGCATCGAGTAATGAGTGACCCGGTGGCGATGCGCTATTGGTCAACACCGCCACACAGTTCTCTCGAGGACACGCGCAAGTTTCTCGACAATATGATTTCTGCTCCAGCGACGGAAAGCGACGAGTTTGTTCTTGAGTTTCAGGGCGAAGTGATCGGTAAAGCCGGATGCTGGCGCATTCCGGAAATAGGATTCATCCTGCATCCGGCGCATTGGAAAAAGGGTTTGGCGCGCGAATCCATTTCCGCGTTATTACCGAGGATTTACGATCGCTTTTCCATTTCCGCTATCACTGCTGATGTCGATCCGCGAAACGAACCGTGCTTAAATCTTCTGATGAGACTCGGTTTTGAAGAGACAGGGCGCGCAGACCGTACGTGGTTGGTTGGGACCGAGTGGTGCGACAGTGTCTATCTCGTACGAAAACGCTCTCACACGGAGCAGCAAACAAACTCGGGTATATTTTAAATGATGCGCCGCACCCTAACTGCTGGCCCTAATTGCCCTTGCGTTTTATGCTGCAGGCATTTCCGGGGCAGCGTTGGGGGCGCGGCATGACCGCCTTTTCTATTCTTGTATTGCTGATTGTCGTCATCGCGGCCTATGCGGTGGTGATTTACAACCGGCTGATTGCCCTGAAAAACCGGGTAAGCGAGGCCTGGAGCGATATCGCGGTTCAGATGAAGCGGCGCTACGACCTGATCCCCAATGTCGTGGAAACGGTGAAGGGCTATGCCGCCCACGAGCAAACCACCCTTGAGCAGGTTGTGGCCGCGCGCAATGTCGCCATGAGCGATAACGGCGATGCGGCTCATCAGGCGCAAACCGAGGGCCTGTTGCAGGGCGCGCTGAAAAACCTTTTTGCCCTGGCGGAAAGTTACCCCGATCTGAAAGCCAATCAGGGCTTTTTGGATTTGCAGACGCAACTGGCCGAGATTGAAGAGGTTATTCAAAAAGCGCGGCGCTATTACAACGGCAGTGTGCGCGACTTGAATAATTTGATTGAACAGTTTCCCTCCAACCTGATTGCCGGGATGTTCAATTTTAAAATGGCGAGTTTCTTTGAACTGGACCCCGCCCAAAGCGCGGCGGCTGAGCCCGTAGCGGTAAAATTCTAGCGCGCCATGATGCGCGTTCTGGCCGCCGCTTTTCTTCTCGTCCTCATCAGCATTGGCGGCGTTCGCGCTGCCGAGGTCATCACCTCGTTTCACAGCGATATTACCGTTCACGCAGACGGCGTGTTGACCGTCACTGAAACCATAGCGG
>JAUIGX010000055.1 GCA_030432435.1 Alphaproteobacteria bacterium | reverse complement strand
ATAAGATCTCGATGAGCTTTAATAATCAGATCGTTCGCTTCCCCGTTCCGCCTAACGGTTAGTTTTACGGGCCCTTTGGCGTGGCCCTCTAAACGCCGGTTGATATCGGGCAGCGATCTGTGTGCCAGAAGCACCTCGTCTGTCGCAATGATAACGTCGTTGAGCATGACGCCTGCGGTTGCTGCCGGGCCGCCTTTGACGAGGGCTTCGACAAGCGCGCCGTCGCGTGTTTGCGCCACACGTACTCCGAGGCCAATTACACCGTCGCGCAAGAGCCGGTTTCGCGCCGCGTGACGCTGATCGGCATAACGGGAGAAGCGGTCCAATTTGGACACGGCCCCTTCGAACATGGCTCTGTAAAAATCTTCGTCACTGGCTTTTTGGAAAAGTTCGGATTGGCGCCGGGCCGAGAGGACAGCCTTGATCATTGTTTGTGACCATTTCGTCACATCATCTTTGGGCACTTCACCCAGATCATGTACCGCATTGCCGTCGATTTTAATGAGTATGTGACCATCGGCGACTACGAATGATAGGTCCCGGTCGATGCCTTCAAGTTTATCCAAGGCGCCGTTAAAGAGGTCGTCGACGCTGGGTTCATAAAGTGCGCGATCTCTAATTTCTTCAAATCCCCGTTCGATAACGGCGCCCATATATGAAATATCAAGCCCGTCGACAATTTCGGGGCGGATAGAGCGGGCGAAAGGATCGCTTCCGGATGTGGTTGCGCAGGCACTAAGGAGAAAGGCTGCAGCTGCAACCAGTGTGGATTGAATTACAGGCGTGACGTGGAAACAGACGGAACTACGGATCATTACCTACGTTTTTTTCTGTGTACGCGCTTCTTACGTTTCTGTGCCGGTCCTCGTGTTGAACGGCCTTGTTTCAATTTCCCCCGGCCAGCAGAAGGCCTGTTCTTTGCTGTGCTGCCACCCAGTGTATCAATTTGGTCTGCATACTCAAACACAATGCTACCGGAAACCTCGTCGGTTTCCAAAAGCCTGACGTCAATGACGTCCCCGACTCGCAACTGAAGACCGTGCCTGCGGCCGCTGAGCAGATGCTGACCTTCGTTTAGATCATAGTAGTCCTGGGGCAAGTGACGCATGGGAAGAATGCCATCTGCGCCACTTTCATCCAGGGTTACAAAGGCTCCAAAGCGGGCGACGCCGTTGACCCTACCGCGAAATACGGCCCCTGCGCGGTCCGAAAGGTAGGCGGCAGTGAAGCGGTCCACTGTTTGGCGTTCGGCAGCTGATGCGCGCCGTTCGGTCGTTGATATGGCATCGGTGATGACATGAAGGTCGGGGTCGTGGGTCTTGCTCCATCCGCCTTCCCCGAGTTTTTTGGCCGCTATTAGGGCGCGGTGAACCAGGAGGTCGGCATAACGCCGTATCGGCGAAGTGAAATGGGCGTATTTCTGAAGACCAAGTCCGAAATGACCAATGTTATCGGGACTATAAATGGCTTGGGCCTGCGTACGCAAAACAAGCATGTTGACCATATGCTCGTGCGGTCCACCGCGAACCTGGTGGAGCAGGCGGTTAAAATCGGCAGGGCGCGTAGAGCCGGCGTGTGGAAACTTCAATTCCAAGGTTTGCAAAGCTTCGCGCAAGGAATCGATTCTGTCGGGGTCCGGCCGGTCGTGAACGCGGAACACGGCGGGGTAGGGCGAAGCATCGAGTGTTTCGGCCGCGGCGACATTGGCGGCAACCATGAACTCTTCAATTAGCTTGTGGCTGTCGTAGCTCGGACGCGGCACCACACCCTGTACGGTTCCTGTTTGATCGACAATGATTTTTCGTTCTACGAGATCAAGGTCCAATGAGCCGCGTTTTTTTCGCGCACTTTGTAGTGCGGCGAACGCGTCATACAGCGGCGCAATAACCGTCTCCATTAAAGGTGCCGTCAATTCGTCGGGATTGCCGTCCCGTGCGGCTTGCACCTGGGTGTAAGTTAATCGCGCTTGCGAACGCATCAGGCCGCGAATGAATTTGTGTCGGAGCAATTTCCCGCTGGCGTCAATCCACATATGCACGGCGAGGCAAGGGCGGTCTTCGTTGGGCTTGAGTGAGCACCATCCATTCGAGAGTCCTTCGGGTAGCATGGGGACGACCTTGTCCGGAAAGTAAACCGAATTCCCGCGCATATACGCGTCCCGATCAAGTGCATCGTTGGTGCGCACGTACCAGGCAACGTCGGCTATCGCGACAAGTAGATGCCAGCCACCAGAATTTTTTGAATCGGTATCTGGCTCGGCCCAGACAGCGTCATCGAAATCGCGAGCGTCTTCGCCGTCAATGGTGACCAGCGGTATTTGTCGGAGGTCGGTGCGCTCGCCCAAAGGAACGGCTTCGCTGGCATCTGCTTGCGCAACGGCTTCGTCGCTAAAAGCGTGAGGAATGCCATGGGCGTGAATGGCAATAAGGCTGAGGTTCTTGCTTGCCGCTTGTGGCCCCAGACGTTCTACGATGCGTGCTTTCTGCGGTCCGTATTTCGGAGTGTCGAATACTTCGGCGGCAACGAGATCGCCGGATAGGGCGCCCGCAGAATCACCGTGTGCCACTACAACATCATACCGGTATTTCTTATCTACCGGTCTTAACCGTCCACCGTCGCCATCTATGTTGGTCTCGTATACGCCCATCAGCCGGGTCGGGGCAGCCTTGAGGCGCTTTATGGGCCGCGCCTCGTAAGCGTTGTCGCCTGCGGGCGCGAGACGGGCTAAAACACGATCGCCGACTCCTACAGTCTCGCGGCGATGCTTACTGTGCTTCTTGTTTTTAGGAGACTCTTGAATGACAAGTATTGTCGGCGGCGGGCCCTCCAATTTCCATTTGACCGGCTTGGCGAACAAATCGCCGTCCTTGTCGGTTCCCGTAATCTCGATGACATCGACATTTGGTAGCGCCCCGTGGGCACCGACCGATTTTTTGTGACCTTTGACGACCTCGCCGTCGGCCGCCAAGTCCTTGAGCATAGCCTTGAGGGTTATCTTATCTTGGCCGGTTAGGTTAAACGCGCGCGCAATTTCGCGTTTACCGACTTGTGTGCCGGACTCGCGGATGAATGCCAGTATCTCGTCTTTGGTTGGCATCGGAGCCGAGGTTTTAGCTTTCGGCTTCTTTTCCTTTGCCGACCTCGGTTTGGGCGTGTTGCTCAAGCGCTAGGTTTCCGGGGTATCGGATAAAGTTTCTTTGTCCCCAACGGCGGTCTTTGTCTTTGCCTTGGATTTCGCCTTCGCTTTTGCTTTGGTCTTGGTTTTCTTTTTGGCCTTGGCTTTAGGTTTCGCCTTCGTCTTAGCTTTAGCCTTAGGTTTCCCCGGCCCTTTTGCAGCTTTAGCGGCTAAAATGGCGACAGCCTCTTCAAGGTTCACGGTGTCTTTATCCATGTCTCTTGGCAAGGTCGCACGCAGTTGGCCATGCTGTACGTAAGGACCAAAACGGCCGGATCGCACGGTGACCGGTTTCTTGTCATCAGGATGATCACCTAATGTTTTTGCAGATCCGCCGCCACGACCGGGACCTTTTTTGCCTTCGGCAATAACTGTGACCGCGCGGTTAAGACCAACTTCCAGAACATCGTCTTCTTTCAGAGAATAGTACGTGGGGCCGACTTTTAAGTAAGGCCCAAACCGGCCGATGCCGGCAAGAATCATTTCCCCTAAATCCGGGTGCATGCCGACTTCGCGCGGAAGCGATAAAAGTTTTAAGCCTTTTTCCAGATCGACGTCGGCAGGGCTTGTTCCTTTGGGCAACGATGCCCGTTTAGGCTTGGGTCCCTTTTTCTTCGCAGCCTTTTTCTTAGGCTTACCGTCAGCCGCCGGCTCAGGTTCGGGCGCGGGGAGAACTTCCTCGCCGCCCAGTTGCACATAGGGTCCGTAGGGGCCCTGGCGCAAAGTAACCATCAGCCCTGTCTCGGGGTCTTTGCCGAGTTCCTTGGGGCCGTCCAAGACTTCGCCTTCTCCGGGTTCCGCGGCGCCTAGGGGCCGCGTGTATCGACATTCAGGATAGTTGCTGCAGCCGATGAAAGAGCCGAAGCGCCCAAATTTGAGTCCGATGCGGCCGTCGGCGCACGCTGGGCACGCCCTTGGGTTAGAGCCGTCTTCCCGTTTGGGAAAGAGGTGGGGCTCTAGCAACGCATCCACCGCATCAATGACGACTGTTCGCGTAAGGTCTTTGGTTCCGTCGATGGCAGCGGCAAAATCATGCCAGAAATCGGACAGAACCTTTTTCCAATCGAGACGCCCGCCGGATATCTCATCCAGCTGGTTTTCAAGATCTGCTGTGAAATTGTATTCGACGTACCGCAGGAAGAAGCTCTCCAGGAAGGCTGTGACGACGCGGCCACGGTCCTGGGGTGTAAATCGGCGGCTATCGACGCTTACATATTGCCGGTCCTGCAGGACCTGAATGATGGACGCATAGGTGGATGGCCGACCGATTCCTTTTTCTTCGAGCGCCTTAACGAGGCTTGCTTCCGAAAAGCGTGGGGGCGGTTGCGTGAAGTGCTGTTCCGGTTTTACGTCGCCGACACCGACGTTCTGGCCTTCACTCATGGGCGGTAAAATATTGCCAGCGCCATCTTCATCTGGCGTATCGTCTGAAGTTCCAGTCGGCGCGGTGTCCTCGTACGCCTCCAAGAAGCCCTTGAATACAATCGTCGAACCGTTGGCCCGCAACTGCGTATGCTTATCGGGCGTGCTCATAATGACTGCGACCTGGTCCATGATGGCCGCTTCCATCTGACTGGCGATGGTTCGTTTCCAGATGAGATCATAGAGCTTGAGTTGGTCGGCGCTGAGATATCTAGCAACGCTGTCCGGGGTTCGGCGCGGGTCGGTGGGGCGGATGGCCTCGTGAGCCTCTTGCGCGTTTTTGGCCTTCGATTTGTACTCGCGTGGGCTGTCGGGCAAGTACTTGGCGCCGTACCGGGTGCCGATCAACTCACGGACAGCGGTAATGGCTTCGCCCGCAATTTGTACGCCGTCGGTACGCATATAAGTAATGAGACCGACCGTTTCGCCGTCGATCTCGAAGCCTTCATATAGCTTCTGGGCGATGTCCATGGTTTGCCGTGCCGAGAAATAGAGACGGCGTGAGGCATCTTGCTGGAGCGTCGATGTGGTGAAAGGGGCGTATGGGCGGCGCTGTTTAGACTTTTTCTCGACGCTGGTAACGGTGAACTGGCCTGAGCGTACTGCGCTCGCTGCGCGTTCAGCTTTTGCCGCATCGTTCAAATCAAATTTTTCGAGCTTCTTCTCGTCAAGATGTGTCAGACGTGCCGAGAATTTATCGGCAGTCGAAGTGGTCATGTTTGCGCCGACGGTCCAGTATTCTTCAGCCTGGAACTTTTCGATCTCGAGTTCCCGCTCACAAATCATGCGCAGCGCGACAGATTGAACGCGTCCGGCGGACTTGGAGCCGGGCAGCTTGCGCCAAAGCACAGGCGACAGCGTAAACCCGACCAAATAGTCGAGCGCCCGGCGCGCGAGATAGGCATCCACGAGTTCCTGATCCAATTCCCGCGGATGCGACATGGCCTCAAGAACGGCGTTTTTGGTGATGGCGTTAAAGGTTACGCGCTCGACACTGGTGCCATTGAGCACGTTGCGACGTTGCAACTCGTCCAGCACATGCCAGGAAATCGCTTCGCCTTCGCGATCCGGGTCAGTGGCAAGTATCAGGCCGTCGGCTCCTTTGAGCGCATCGACGATCTCTTTGAGATGCTTTTGCGAATTGGAGGCAACTTCCCAGTCCATGGCAAAGTTTTCGTCTGGCCGGACCGAACCGTCTTTTGGCGGTAAATCCCGAATGTGCCCGTAGGACGCAAGCACATGGTAACCATCCCCCAAATACCGGTTGATGGTTTTGGCTTTGGCCGGGGACTCTACAATTACGACCTTCATCCAATACCCTGTACGCTCGATGTTTCACGCAGAGGAACCCGGCGGTAGAACCGCATTGGAGCCCCCCTCTTGTGATTGCTGGTTCTGGCTGTTAGCGCGGAAATGTTAAAAAATTCAAACCGTTCCGATCAGAGCCACGCGATTGCCCGGCAACCGCTCTATCCTCCCGTCCAGCTCCATTTCGAGCAGGATGGTTGCCACGACGGCGGGTGAGACTTGGCATTGTCGCACAAGTTCGTCAACTGCGGCGGGACTGGCACCCAGGGCGGCCTCGATCTCTGCGCGTAGCGCCTGGATATTATTTTTATCATTAATTTCAGTAGCTTGAGGAGATATTGGGATGGTTTTGGAAATTTTATGTATGGGATCTCCTATAGGGGGCAAAACATCTAAAACATCACCTATAGATTGTATTAATGTTGCCCCATCCCGAATCAGCGAGTTCGGACCTTGAGCGCGAGGGTCCAGGGGTGAGCCGGGGACCGCGAAAACATCGCGGCCTTGGTCGGCGGCGTATCGTGCCGTAATCAATGATCCAGACCGGGGCGTAGCCTCGATCACAATGACTCCAAGGCTGGCTCCGGAGACAATTCGGTTTCGCTGCGGAAAAAGAGCTGCCTGCGGTTCCGTTCCGGGCGGCATCTCAGAGATCACCGCGCCGTTCTCGGCGATTTGTTCATGCAGCTTGGCATGCTCGGGCGGATAGATGACGTCGGCACCTCCTGCAAGCACGGCTACCGTCGCGCCGCCGGAGACGCTCAAAGCTCCTTCGTGTGCGGCACCGTCTATGCCGCGCGCCATGCCAGAAATAACCGTGTAGCCGGATTTTGCCAGGTCGGCTGCAAGAGAGCGCGCCATCTTGCGCCCGTTCACAGTCGCATTGCGCGCGCCGACAATAGCAACCATGGGCTTAGCCAAGGTCTGAACCTGCCCCTTTACCAGGAGCAGCGGCGGGGCCCCATCGGTTGCTGCCAAAGCTTCTGGAAATGATGGGTCAGCCCACGTTACGTAGGTAAGGCCCGCGCGGGTGGCGGCTGCGTGTTCCTTTTCCGCCTGGGCAGGAGGTATGACGTTGATCGCGCCGCGCCGGCCGGACAATTCAGGTAGCCGGGCAATGGCTTCGGATGCGGCGCCGAATTTTTCGATCAACTGGCGAAAGGTTTTCGCGCCAATCCCCGGGCTACGGGTCAATCTAATCCAGTCTATGAGTTCGTCATGGGAGAGGGAGGCTGCCATGCTCGCGCTCGTCAACTGGGCTTGGATTCCGAGCCGGTACTGCCAACGCGCGGCTCTTGTCCCTTAATCAGGCGTTTGATGTTCTGGCTGTGGCGTACCCATCCAAGGATGGCTAAGGCAGCAAAGGCGAGAACCACCGGGCGATCTAGGATGGAGGCGTAGAGAGGGGCGAGGGCCAGCGCGACCAAAGCCGCCAGCGATGAAATTCTAAAAGTAGCTACAACAACAAGCCAAGTGGCGGCGACCATAAGGCCCACGAACGGTGCGGCCGCCAACATCACACCAACTGTCGTGGCCATGCCTTTGCCGCCTTTGAATTGCAGCCATACGGGAAAATTATGGCCTAGCACTGCGGCAACACCGCCGACCAGCGCAACGCTCGGCTCGCCGAGCCAGATGTTCAGGGCAATGACGACCGCCATGCCTTTCAATCCATCAAGAATAAGAGTGGTAAGCGCGAGGCCTTTACGCCCGGTCCTCAAAACGTTTGTCGCGCCGATGTTGCCCGAGCCGATCTCGCGGATATCGCCGAGGCCGGAAAGGCGCGTCAGCACGAGGCCGAACGGAATTGATCCGATGAGGTAACCGCCGAGAGTTGCAATACTGAAAAGCCAGAGTGAAGAAATATCCATCGGGCTTAACCGCGGGTTTCGGCGTAGCGGTTCATGTCGTCGAATACCACCCGTCCATCGACCACCGTGCGCAGCACGCGGCCTTGCACGGGCCGGCCATCAAAGGGCGAGTTCTTGGACTTGGATTTAAAGGCGTCGGCAATGACTTTCCATCCTTCGTCAGGATTGAAGATCGCAATATCGGCCTTGTGACCTTTTGCCAGTCTGCCGGCGTCCAGTCCGAGGAGATCTGCAGGTGCAACCGTGAGGCGGCGCAGCACTTCGAGCAAGCTCAAATCCGCATTGTGGTAAAGATCCAACGAAACCGCCAACAACGTCTCCAGTCCGCTGCCGCCGAAAGCGGCTTGCGGAAAGGGCAGGCGTTTGCTGTCCTGGTCCTGAGGTGCGTGGTCGCTGGCGATAGCGTCGATGACACCGCTCTTGAGACCTTCGATGATCGCCGCACGATCGCTTTCGCTGCGCAGCGGCGGTGAGAGCTTGGCGAAGGTACGGTAATCACCAACGGAGAGTTCGTTGAGCGCAAAGTAGAAAGGTGCAGTGTCGCAACTGACCCGCAGTCCCTTTTCCTTAGCCGCGGCAATGATCGCCACGCTGTCCGCGGTGGAAATATGGGCTGCATGATATCGTCCGCCCGACATGGCCAGTAGGCGCATATCGCGTTCCAGCATGATGATTTCGGCTTCTCGCGGAATGCCGGAGAGGCCCATACGGGTCGCCATTTCACCTGAGTTCACAACGCCGGAGGCGAGGGACGGCTCTTCGGGATGCTGCACAATCATGAGGTCGAATGTTGCTGCGTACTGAAGCGCACGGCGCATGACTTGCGCATCGGCAACGGCTTTGGTGGCGTCGGTAAAGGCGAGGGCGCCAGCCTCGGCCAGTAGGCCCATTTCTGCAAGTTCGTCGCCGCGTAGGCCTTTGGTAATGGCGCCGTAGCAATAGACTTTGGTTAGGGCCAGTTTTCGCGCACGGCGCGCAACAAATTCCAAAGTTGCTTCGTCATCCATGACGGGATTGGTGTTGGGCAAGCAGGCAACCGTAGTGACGCCGCCTGCAATTGCCGCTTCGCCGCCGCTTTTCAGACCTTCTTTATGTTCTTCGCCGGGCTCGCGCAGTTGAACGCGCATATCGACCAAGCCGGGCACGAGGCAAAGGCCTGCGCAATCGACGACTTCAGCATCGGCAGGAGGCTTTCCGTCGAATAGTTTCGCGCCGATGTCGGCGACTTCCTCACCGATGGTCAAAAGTTCGCCGGGCCCGTCGAAACCGGATGCCGGATCGACGATGCGGGCGTTGATATAGGCCGTGCGGCCGGGCTTCTTGATGCTCATTGGCCCGCCCTTACCTGGGCGTTTGCGCGTTCCGCCGCCTCGGCAATGTTATTTTGTGCGAGAACTTCGAGTACCGCCATGCGCACAGCTACCCCCAGTTCCACTTGCTCGCGGATCACGCTGCGCTCGAAGTCGTCGGCGACGTCGGAATCGATCTCTGTGCCGCGGTTCATGGGGCCGGGATGCATAATCAGGGCATCCGGCTTGGCCTGTTCCAGTTTCGCCTGATCCAGGCCAAAGAAGCGGAAGTATTCGCGGACCGAGGGAATAAAGCTGCCACGCATGCGCTCGTTTTGAACGCGCAACATCATAACGATGTCCACGTCCTTCAAGCCTGCCGTCATGTCTGTGAACACCTCAACGCCTAGGCGTTCGATGGCACTCGGAATGAGGGTGCGCGGGGCAATAATGCGAACCTGCGCCCCCATGGTCAGTAGAAGATGAAAGTTGGAGCGGGCGACACGGCTGTGAAGCACGTCGCCGCAGATGGCAACCAACAGGCCGCTCAGTCGTCCGCGTCGCCGCCGGATGGTAAGGGCGTCAAGTAGAGCTTGGGTCGGATGTTCATGACTTCCGTCGCCGCCATTGACTACGCCGCAGTTGACCTTGTCGGCGAGCAGCTTCACCGCGCCGGAGTCCGGGTGGCGCACAGCGAGGACGTCCGGGTGCATGGCGTTCAAGGTGACGGCCGTATCAATCAGGGTTTCCCCTTTGGAGACGGAACTTGCGTTTACCTGCATGTTGATAACGTTGGCGCCAAGACGTTTGGCGGCCAGTTCGAACGAGGTGCGCGTTCGGGTGGAATTTTCGAAGAAAAGATTGACGATGGTGCGCCCGCGCAAAGAATCACTTGTCTTGTCTGGCCCGCGGTTCAATTCCACGTAGCGATCAGACAAATCCAATAAATGATTTATTTCTGCAGGTGAAAGCCCCTCGATGCCGAGGAGATGACGGTGCGGAAAGACCGGGTCGCGCATGAGCCGGGACTATAAGCAGGCGATCCCCTTTACGCAAGCAATGGTGTGAGGTCCGAGGCGCTTATTTGTCGCGTCGGTGCCGAAGTGGTCCCGATGTGTTTATTTGCGGGCGATACCGTCGACTTCTATCAGGACGGCCTCGACGGACGGGCGCACTTTGAAGCTTTCTTCCGCCAGCTTTCCGCGAATGACACCATCGGGGCTTATGATGAAGATTGCCGGCCGGGGCACGCCAAAGGCTTTACTGCCTTCTTTGTAGGCGGGGTCGCGTAGGCCGAAGGCGTCGATCATCACTGATTGCTCATCCGAGAGCATGACGTAGGAGATGCCTCGCCGTTTGGCGAATTTCTCCAGCACCGCCGGAGAGTCGTAGCTAAGGGTTGCCAGGGTATAGCCGCGTTCGGCCAGATCGTCGGTGATGGTCTGTAGATCGATCATCTGTTGCTGACAGTACGGACACCAGTCGGCGGAGCGTACAAACGACAAAACAACGCCATTTTCGCCAGCGATGTCTTCAAAGCCTTTTTGTGCTCCGGTTTGATCAAGGGCCGCAAAATCGTCTGGAATCTTGCTGCCCACTGCGGGGCCAATATCGACTTCGGCCGACGCGAGCGCGGACATGGCGACAAAAGCGGCGGATGCTATGGCTGTTAGGACTGTACGCATCAAGGTCTCCCGAATTGGGGGCGGTGGCTGTTATATGAGACAAAGTATGCCCCATAATCGATCTCAGGCAAACAAAGGCCGGGCAGACTTATATAGAATCCAAGGCCCCTTGCAGAATGTACGCGGCAGCTGCCTTATCCACGACCTCGGCCCGCCTTTTGCGTGACATATCGGCCTCGTCAGTGAGCATGCGTTGCACGGCGGCGGTCGAAAGCCTTTCGTCCCAGAAAGCGATCGGGATGTCGCGTCGTTTGAGAACTTCGCTGGCAAAGGACCGCGTCGCCTGCGCGCGCGTGCCCTCCGTTCCGTCCATCTGTACCGGAAGGCCGATCAGCAGCGCGCCAACGTTATGCTTTTCGATGAGCGCTTCCAACTCGACGGCATCCAGAGTGAATTTGCGTCTGGCTATGGTAAGGAGGGGTGAGGCGATCATGTGGCCAGCATCGGACAACGCCAGCCCTATGGTCTTGGTGCCCAGATCGAGCCCCAAAATGGTCTGGTTTCGTGCCAATTTGGCCTTAAGTTCGATGGGCTTGCAGATCGCCATAGCGGGTGTTACGTATCCGCGCTTTCCCAAGGCCAACAGCGGCTTTGGACTAGGAGTTCAATAGCCGATGTCGCTGGATAAAGCCACTGTTCGTAGGATTGCAACTCTGGCCCGTATTGAGGTGCCGGATGCCGATCTTGAGCCCCTTGCCGGGGAACTGTCGCACATCCTTGGTTGGATCGAGCAACTCAGCGAAGTAAACACCGAAAACGTACCGCCTATGAGTGGTGGCACTGACCTCAAGCTGCCTTGGCGAGCCGATGCGGTGACCGACGGCGACCAAGCGGACAAGGTGCTTGCCAACGCACCGGATGCGCAGAGCGGCTTTTTCACTGTTCCAAAAGTGGTTGAGTAGGCCGTCATGAATGAGCTGACCTCCCTAACTATTGCCGAGGCGCGCGATAAGCTGGTGAAGAAAGAGTTTTCGGCGGTTGAACTCACCGACGCCCATATCGCCGCTATGGATCAGGCTAAAGATCTAAATGCTTTTATTACACCGGCACCCGATGTTGCGCGTGCGCGCGCCAAAGAGTCAGATCAGCGTTTGCAAAAGAACGAGGCGGGAGACCTGGAAGGGATTCCGCTCGGCATCAAAGATTTGTTCTGCACCGAGGGTGTTCAGACAACAGCGGCCTCGCACATCTTAGAAGGATTTACGCCTCAGTACGAAAGTACGGTGAGTCAAAAATTGCGTGACGCCGGATCGGTGATGCTGGGGAAATTGAACCTTGATGAGTTCGCGATGGGCTCGTCGAACACCACCAGCTATTACGGCAATGTCAAAAATCCCTGGAAAGGGAAGGATGGCAAGGATCTGGTCCCCGGCGGTTCATCGGGCGGTTCGGCGGCTTCGGTCGCGGCACATCTTGCTATGGGTGCGACCGGCACGGATACGGGCGGTTCGATCCGTCAACCCGCGTCATTCTGCGGGATTGTCGGGGTGAAGCCCACCTATGGGCGCTGTTCACGCTGGGGCGTT
This sequence comes from Alphaproteobacteria bacterium, assembly GCA_030432435.1. Classification (GTDB taxonomy): domain Bacteria; phylum Pseudomonadota; class Alphaproteobacteria; order Rhodospirillales; family Rhodospirillaceae; genus UBA11612. The sequence continues at coordinate 3,681 of JAUIGX010000055.1, read as the reverse complement.
GTCGCCTTCTCCAGTTCTTTGGACCAAGCGGGCCCGATGACCCGCACAGTTCGGGATGCCGCGATCATGCTGAAGGCGATGTCGGGGCATGACCCTAAGGATTCCACGTCGGCGCAGTTGGCCGTTCCCGATTTCGAGGCCGTGCTTGGCCAGGGCGTGAAAGGCCTAAAGATCGGCATTCCCAAGGAATACAGACCGGATGGTTTGGACCCCGACGTAGCCGCGCTGTGGGATCAGGGCGTGCAGTGGCTGAAGGACGCGGGCGCGACGCCGGTTGAAATCAGCTTGCCGCACACGAGCTCGGCTCTGCCGACCTATTATATCGTTGCACCTGCCGAGGCCTCGTCCAATTTGGCGCGATATGATGGAGTGCGCTTTGGGTTGCGTGTGCCGGGCGAGTCTCTCGACGATATGTATGCGAAGACCCGTGCGGCGGGATTTGGCAAAGAAGTCAAACGCCGAATTATGATCGGTACGTATGTTTTGTCGGCAGGCTACTACGATGCCTACTATCTGAAGGCTCAGAAGGTGCGGGCGCTTATCTATAAAGATTTCACGGACGCTTTCGAAAAGGTTGACGCGATCTTGACACCGACGGCCCCCACGCCGGCTTTTGCGATTGGCGAAAAAGCGGACGATCCGGTGGCCATGTATCTCAACGATGTGTTCACGGTACCAGCTTCGCTCGCAGGCATTCCTGGGGCCTCTGTACCGGCTGGACTGAGCGTAGGTGGGTTACCGTTAGGGCTGCAAGTTTTGACAAAGCGCTGGGACGAGGAAACGTTGTTCCGTGTTTGTCAGGTGCTTGAAGAGGCCGCAGTTTTCCCCGGCTTAAAGCGCGGGGCGTGAGATAGTCATGAGTTACGTCATCAAAGGTGATACCGGCGATTGGGAAGTAGTGGTTGGCTTGGAAATTCACGCTCAGGTGATTTCCAAGGCGAAGTTGTTTTCCGGCGCGCCGACGGACTTCGGAGCCGGCCCCAACACGCAAGTTTCGTTTATCGATGCGGGGATGCCGGGAATGCTGCCGGTTATCAACGAAGTGTGCGTGCAGCAAGCGGTGCGGACGGGGCTTGGGCTGAAAGCAAAGATCAATAACCTCAGTGTGTTTGCGCGTAAAAATTATTTCTACGCCGATCTGCCGCAAGGCTATCAGATTAGCCAGTATGAGTTGCCGATTGTCGGCGAAGGCGAAGTTGTTCTTGATATGCCCGACGGTTCTACGCGGACTATCGGCATAGAGCGGCTTCACCTGGAGCAAGACGCCGGTAAATCTATTCACGATATGAGTCCGTCTAAAACATTCATCGATCTGAACCGCTCGGGTGTTGCTCTTATGGAGATTGTCTCCAAGCCGGATATGCGTAGCCCGGAAGAGGTAGGGCTATATCTGCGCAAGGTACGCTCTATTCTTCGCTACCTCGAAACCTGTGACGGCAATATGGACGAAGGGTCCATGCGCTGCGATGCCAACGTTTCGGTACGACCTGTCGGCGAAACAGATTTGCGCACGCGCTGCGAAATCAAAAACGTGAATTCTGTTCGCTTTGTCATGCAGGCCATCGAGTATGAAGCGAAACGTCATGTCGACGTTTATGAGAACGGCGGTGAGATCAAACAAGAAACACGGCTGTACGATTCTAATAAAGGGGAAACCCGCCCCATGCGCTCGAAGGAATTCGCGCATGATTACCGCTACTTTCCAGACCCGGATCTGTTGCCGCTTGAATTCGACGACGCGTTTGTCGCCGGCATTAAAGCGGATTTGCCTGAACTGCCTGACGATAAGAAAGAGCGCTTTATTAACGACTATGGTTTGACGGCCTATGATGCGGGTGTTCTGGTCGCGGAGAAAGAAAACGCTCTCTATTTTGAAGAAGTGGCGAACGGGCGCGACGCCAAACAGGCGGCCAATTGGGTCATTACCAATCTCTTCGGTGTTCTAAATAAGCAAGGGGTCGGTGTTAGCGAAAGCCCTGTCAGCGCGAAGAATCTCGGCCGTCTGATCGATCTCATGGCGGACAACACCATTTCGGGGCGGTTGGCCAAGGATGTATTCGAGATCATGGTTGAGACGGGCAAAGACCCTGACACCATTGTCGAAGAGCGTGGCCTGAAACAAATCACCGACACCGGGCCTATTGAGGCGGCCATCGATAAAATCATGGCCGACAATCCGGACAAGGTGGCGGACTATCGCGGCGGCAAAGATAAGCTTATTGGCTGGTTTGTCGGGCAGGTTATGCAGGCAACGCAGGGCAAGGCCAATCCAGGGGTTTGTTCTGAAATTCTAAAGAGGAAACTTACGCCATGACATTGCAGCAGGGGCCGAGCACCCAGGATGATGCTCTGCCGCCCCAGCGCCGCGCTTTCCGTAGTGGCACGCTGCTGATTATTGGTTTCGGCATATTTCTGTTGGTTGGATGGGTTTTTTACCGACAGACGCTGCCGCCCACATGGTTATATGATTTTTCAGAAGCTGTGGCTTTGCACACATCTCCCGACCCTAGCCCGCCGGAACCAGAGGATATTCGCCAGGTCGCGCCACCGGTCAGCGTTGACGACCCCTACATCTGTGTCGGAAACGTTATTGATTTGGCATGGGATCACATCTTCGCGGTGACGTCGGGCAAGAATCTACAGACACATCCGGTTTTATCGCAAAGCATATGGCCGGATCTGCCGCTGGCCCATTACGCGGACCTCATGGCGCGCGACGAGCGTTATCAATTGCTGGTTCTAGCGGATGCGAACACCATTGTGGATGCGCAGCTTTACTTTACCTTCTGGGGAGATCTCAGCCCAATTTCCAGGCCAGAGGGATTTACGCGCAGTGAGGCGGTGTTTACCTCGGCTAGCCTAAACGGACTATATATCGTGTCTCCCGCGCTGGATGCGCCAGTCGGTACGTGCTCATAGAACGTAAATCGCGACTTAGAACGCGTAGACCAACTGTGCCTTGGTGACGGTATCCGTTTTCTCAGCCCCGGCTGGCGGATTGGAGTTGTAGCGAATATTAAAGGAGAGCCGCGCGGCAAGGTCGGATACGATGTTCGCCGTTAGGGCGAGGGTGTTTTCTGCCCGCACCTGTCCGCTTTCGCCGCTCACAGTGGCTTCATTAGTAAGCTTTGCGGTATCTGATATTTTGTAGTTGAGCAATGCGGAGCCTCGTATGAAGGCTTTGTTGTCGGTTCCCCCAGCTCTAATTGCACCGTGGCGATACCCCGGTGCCAACTCGACATCAAACGACAAGTCATCGGAATCGATAACGCGATAACCGACACCAAGGGCAACCTCTGTCTCGTATCGGTAACCCGAGAATTGGTCGCGCTCGACTTCGGCAAACCCGAGAGCGTAGAATCGGTCTGTGATGTCATAGTTGGATTGCGCGCCGCCATTAATGCGCGAGGCCGTGGTGCTGCCGCTCTCTCGTGCGAATTCGCCTGACAGTTTGTAGTGATCTTCAAAGCGTCCGGCGCGGTGACTGGCTTTCGCATCCACATCTACCGATTTGCGGTCGGTATTGCCGGTGGATAGACTGGCGCCGAGGGCAACTTCCGCGTCCCAGCTTCTGTCGGGCTCGGCGTCGGTGGCTTGCGCGGCGCTGGACTCTGCCCCGAGCAGCGTGAACGCGCAGATGATTGCCGCAGCGTTCAATCGGTGGCCACGGGCCTGAGGGCG
>JAUIGX010000292.1 GCA_030432435.1 Alphaproteobacteria bacterium | reverse complement strand
CCACATCCGTGGCCGCGCGTGTCAGCGCCGCGTGATCCAGCGTCATCCGCAGACGCGGATGGGCGAGGATCGGGGCGGCCTGGGCCAGTTGCTCCGCCTTGCGGCGAATCCGCCGCGGCACCCGGTAGCGCGCGCGCCGAACCACGCGGCCGATCTCGCCGCCGCGCAGGCCCAGCTTGTCCCTGAACAACAGGGCGATCCGGTCGATTTCGGCGGGCAGGTCGTCGGTCATGGGCCGATCCTAACCGGTTGCACGGGCGGCCTCAACGGGGCTGGCGCCGCCGCGCCGGGGCGGTTATCCCGGTCCCCATGCTGAACGTCATCACCCACGGGTCCCCGACCGACACCCCGCCCCTGCTGATCGCCCACGGGCTCTATGGATCGGCCCGCAACTGGGGCGTGATCGCGAAACGCCTGTCGGACGAACGGCAGGTGATCGCCGCCGACACGCGCAACCATGGCGCCAGCCCCCGGTTCCCGAGCCACAGCTACGACGACATGGCCGACGACCTGGCCGAGGTGATCGACCGGTTCGGCGGACAGGCGGACGTTCTGGGCCATTCGATGGGCGGCAAGGCCGCGATGACGCTGGCGCTGCGCCACGGCGCAAAGCTGCGCAAACTGGTGGTGGCCGATATCGCGCCGGTCGCCTACACCCATTCGCAACTGCCCTTTATCCATGCGATGCGGGCGGTGGACCTGTCGCAGGTCACACGGCGGTCCGAGGCCGAAACGCAACTGGCCGCGCAAGGGGTCGAGAGAGCCTTGCAGAGCTTCTTTACCCAGTCGCTCGACCTGAAGGAAAAACGCTGGCTGCTCAATCTCGACGTGCTCGAGGCGGAGATGCCGCAGATCATGGGATTTCCGCAGATCACGGGCACCTGGGACGGTCCCGCACTGTTCCTGTCCGGGGCGGAGTCGGATTACGTGCGCCGCGAACACCGCCCGACGATCAAAGCGCATTTCCCCAAGGCCAGCTTTGCCAAAATCCCCGGCGCCGGACACTGGCTGCATGCGGACAAGCCACGGGAATTCGAAGCGACGGTGCGGGCTTACCTGAACCGGTGAGGTCGGGCGGCTACTGCTCAGAGTAGCCGTAAGCGTTTCTGCAGGAGACCGAGAGCGGTATGCCAAGCTTCTCTCGGCCGGTTGCGATCTTACCCGTCTTTTCTTCTTAGAGAGCATGCAAGCCTAGAACAAGCCACCCACACTGTGTAACTTGGTGCACCCAATAAAAAATGATGGGAAGAACGAATGACAAAGAGGGGAAGCAGCTTCGAGCAAATGGTGTACTCGATCTACAAAAACCTATCATCCCGGCAAGTTGACGCAAAAGTATCAATGAACCAGTGGAGTGATGGGCCAGACGGTCGCCGGGAGATTGACATTGAGGTAATTCACAGCGCTTTTGGATCACATTTTAGAACCGTAATTGAATGCAAAGACTGGAATAGGCCCGTCGACATCAAAGCTATCGACGGATTTCACTCTAAGCTAATTGATCTTAGAGCCAGCAAAGGCGTAATGGTTGCGCGAAAGGGATTTTCCCCAAAAGCAAAAAGGAAAGCTGACAGATACGGAATTGAGCTAAAGGTCGCTGGATTTTCACGTGAGATGATTGAAATGGGGATGAATAATATACCCATCGGAATCAGAAAACTTCGCACAGAGAAAAAGGCTGCCATATTTTGCCTAAAAAAAGAGCGCCTCAAGGGATCGATCCTAGACACCAAGGCGACACAGGACGCTCAAGAGGCTATTGATTGGAGCAAAGCCATCCATATTTCGGCTAAGTACAACCTAATTCTCCCAATCGAATCAGACCATCCAGCAGCAGGCCTGTTCGAAAACGTAGATCGATTTATTCCATTCAAATTATTAGTAAAATATATTCCAGATATTCTGCCTTTGAATTTCATGGAGCGCCTTGATATTAATAACTCTTCTCTATGCCTTCATATGACCGAGAAGTACCTATTTGGATATCACCACGACTTTCCAGAAGCCATTCAACTTTCGGATATAACGGACAAAAGGACACAAATCATTTTGCCAATCAAAGACTTATCTGAGTTTGGCGGCAACTTGCGGGAGTACAAAGATCCACATAGCTTCCCAAACTTCGGGGCCCAAAACATTTTGATGATTGTTGTATTAGATGATTTTGACTCGCAGCAAACTGTTCTCTATCAGCGCATAGTAGACTAAAGTCAAAGAACAGCCATCTATTTACCCCTCTAGACATCCTCATCGCCCATCCAACAACTGTGTGGGCCCGCAGTTGGCTGCGCCAACTGCTTTCGCCCACCGTCGCTCAAGATAGACGGCTTCAGCTGTCCATCTTGAGGGCTGAGATAAACGCCTCCTGCGGGATGTCGACCTTCCCGAACTGGCGCATCTTCTTCTTGCCGGCCTTTTGCTTCTCCAGCAGTTTCCGTTTCCGCGTCGCGTCGCCGCCATAGCATTTTGCGGTCACGTCCTTGCGCAGGGCTGACAGCGTTTCGCGGGCGATCACCTTGCCGCCGATGGCGGCCTGGATCGGAATCTTGAACATGTGACGCGGGATCAGGTCCTTGAGCTTTTCCACCATCGCCCGGCCGCGCATCTCGGCGCGGTCGCGGTGGACCATGACCGACAGCGCGTCCACCGGTTCGTCATTCACGAGGATCTGCATCTTGACCAGGTTGTCGGCGCGATAGCCGGTCAGTTGATAATCGAAACTGGCATAGCCCTTGGTCACCGATTTCAGCCGGTCGTAGAAATCGAACACGACCTCGTTCAGCGGCAGGTCATAGACCACCATCGCCCGCGACCCGGCATAGGTCAGGTTCTCCTGAATGCCGCGGCGGTCCTGGCAGAGCTTCAACACATCGCCCAGATAGTCGTCGGGCACGAGGATGGTCGCCCTGATCCGCGGCTCTTCGAGGTGGTCCACATGGGTCAGGTCGGGCATG
>JAUIGX010000054.1 GCA_030432435.1 Alphaproteobacteria bacterium | reverse complement strand
AGCCCGGAAATTAATGTCATCGGTGTCATTCTTCAAACTCGAAAGTGTGTAGGACAGCCGATAGGCAAAGGCATCCTCTCCTTTTTCTTTGATGACCGTAAAATTCAAAGCCTTGTACTCAGCGCGCCCGCCGGTGTCGGTCATGATAATGCTCCGGGCTCCTCCGGGCACAGGTGCCACCGGGCGCGTGGCGTCGGCGTCGGTTTGGCTGCGTGGTGTGCCTGTGAACGTGAATGGGGCCGGCGCATTTAAATCTACGAGGCGTAGAAGATCGCGGCTTCTTGAATAAATCGCGTCTGTATAAAACAAGAGATCATCAGTGACTTGCCATTGATAGCCGATCGTTGCCTGAAGGGCATGGGGGTTTTTAAGCCCGTTAGGGTTCAGAATGCGCAGGTTGCTCGACAGGGCTGTGTTCCGAAGGTCGGCAGACTGTGCAGGAGTAGGGCAGGCAAGATAAGTGCTGCAGGCCGGGTTCGCAGTAAGGTTGCCGTCGAAAGTAATGCGATCAATATCCGTGCCGGGGGGCAAGAGACCTAGATTAATCAGTTGCTGGAGCTGGCCCTTGAAGGCAGGTGACGTCGAGTTTTGTTGCAAGGCGTCTGATGCGACTGTGTAGGGTATTTTGTCGTAGAACAGGCCGATACCGCCACGAACGGTCATGCGCTCGTTGAGCATGTAATTTGCGCTAAGGCGCGGCGCGAAATTGTTGAAATCGCCTGACCCGCCGCCCTTTGAAACATTGTCATAGTCCCACCTTAACCCTGCGGTGACGTTTAGGCGCGGCGTGACGGCAAATGCGTCTTCAATATAAAACCCGTACTGCGACTGAGTGGCGCCAAATGCATTGGGTTGAAGCTCAACCGCGTAATTCAGAATCTGTACATTGGACGGGAGATCATCGGGTTGCAGGTTTGCATTGATGCCCGATGCGGCTAATGCAGCGAGTTGGGCGGTGTCCAGGCGCACAGTGTAATTCCCCGCGACGTTACCGCCTCCGGTAAGACTGAAGTCAGACACGATGAGGTCGGCGCCGATCTTCAGAGTGTGAGCGCCGTATTCGTATGTAACCTTGTGCTGCGTTTGATAGGTGTTCTCGGTATCGTCGAAGACAAAGCCGGGATGGCCTAGAACCGCAATTGTTTGGCCGGAGGGGGCCTGGACGCTGACCTGAGGGCCGGGGTCGGCGGCGCCGTAATTCCAACGAAAGCGGCTGTATTGGAACCGGCCTTCGTAGGTGAGGTTGTCACCGGCGTAGGTTGTGGACAGCGCGAGCAATGTCGATGTGCGGTTCTGGCTGTTGGCCGCCGACGGGAAGGTGACGCCTCCGCCGATCCCGCCTGCCTGCCGACCAATCGAAATGCGCCCGTGGTTGAAGCGCAGCATGGATGACCAATCGTCATTCCAGATATGATCTAGCCTAAGTGACGAGAGTAAAAATTCGTTGGTACCGCCGACCGCTTGATCAAGGCCGAGTTCAGGAACAACCAACCGATTTTCTTTAACATCGCGGGTGTATTCAAGATTGGCGTAATAAAACGTCTTATCCTTGATGAGAGGGCCGCCAAGTCCAAACCCGCCCTGGTACCGGTTGAAGGTGTCGGATACAGGGTTGCCCGACAGGTCTGTCGTATTGAAGTTGGAGTCTTTTGTTAGAAACCCTGGCCGGCTGATGACAAAGGCCTCTCCTTCAACAGTATTGCTGCCAGACTTGCTTGTGATGTTCACAACTCCGTTTGCAGTGCGGCCGTACTCCGCAGAAAAATTGTTTGCAAGAACAGTGGCGCTCTGGGTAAAGCCAAGGGGAACCGGGAATTTTGGCCCGCCCAGGAAATTTTCATTGTTGTCGAGGCCGTCGATCATATAGTTGGTGAACAAGCTGTTCGCGCCATTGATGGAAATGCTGGGTGCTTCCGGGAAAAATCCCGTTGCTTGGGTCACATTTGGAAGACGGAATAGAGAGCGCGTTACATCCCGAGCTTCGATTGGGAGAGTTTCCAGTTCCGCTTCAGAGAACGTCGATGATACTTCTGCATTCGCGGTGTTGAGTCGTGTGATCCCGCGGCGACCAACGACGACAATCTCCTCTTGTGCCCGAAGGTCATTCTTTTCGAATACGAGCAGTGTTACGGAGCGGTCGAATGTTGAGCGCAGGGTAATGTTTGCGCTTTGCGCAGTCCCATACAAAGCTGTCTCGCCTGTCGATATAGTGTAGGAGCCGGCTGTGCCGAGCCCGCTGAATCGCACCTTGCCTTGTCCGTCCGTGATCGCCTCGGTGCGTTGACCAGTTCCGCTATTGTTCAGGACGATGGGTAAATTTGCCACCGGCTGCTTGCTGCCGGCACTTACAACCGAGACTTCCAGGCTCGCTTGGGCCCAGGCAGCATTGGGCACGAGTAGAATTAAGGCAGCAAAGAGCGCGATCGAAATGGCGCTAAAAAATGCGCGAATGGCCGACTGGTGGGCGACTCTATGCAACAAAACGTGATCTCCTCATTCCGGATGCGCGCTAGACAATCACATACTCGGACTCGTGCGAGAAGAGACGCAGGCGGATATATTGAGGTGTTCACGAAGTTTTGAACGGATTGCCCCGGACTTGCCGGGTAAAGCTATGGTCATGGAGACTGAAGGCTGATCCATATGAAGTGAAAGGGGCTGTTTTCCGGCCCCGGTGGGTAGACAAAGATTATGCGCCGCTTTTTTTTGATTTTGATCGCCGTGTTTGCGGTTGCCGAGATATCCGTGGAATATGCTCGTGCAGAGACCTCAGACTGGGATGACGTGGTTGCTGCTGCCGACGGGCAAACAGTGTACTGGCACGCTTGGGGCGGTGACGAAAATGTCAATCGCTACATTGCGTGGGCGGCGGAGCAAGTCAGAGATAAATACGGCATCACTCTGCGGCATGTGCGGGTGGGCAATATCAGTGAGAGCGTTACTCTTTTGGTTGCGGAAAAAACCGGCGGTCGGACTAAGGACGGGCGCATTGATTTATTGTGGCTGAATGGCGAAAACTTTGCGGCTCTGAAGAACGCTGATCTCCTCTATGGCCCGTTTACGCAACAGCTGCCCAACTTTGCATATGTAGACACGCTCAATAAGCCAACGACGTTGGTGGACTTCACGTTGCCGACCGACGGATTAGAGGCGCCTTGGGGAATGGCGCAGATTGTCTTCTTCGCAGACACCGCTCACGTGAAAAGCCCGCCGCGATCTCTTGCCGAATTGAAGGTGTGGGCGACAGAAAATCCAGGGCGCTTTACATATCCAGCGCCGCCGGATTTCACTGGAACCACATTTCTTAAGCAGGGGCTCATGGATTTGGTCGGGGACCGCGCTCCGCTGTACGAACCCGTAACGGAAGCCGGTTTCGCCAGCCTCAGTGCGCCATTGTGGAGGTTTCTGGATGCGTTGCATCCTACGCTTTGGCGGTCAGGAAAAGTATTTCCGGCAAGTTATCCGGCGTTGCGTCAACTGATGAATGACGGCGCGATTGATATTGCGTTCTCGTTCAATCCTGCAGAGGTTTCCAGCGCTGTGTCACGCCAGCTTCTGCCGGCGACCGTAAAGCCATTTGTGTTTAAGCAGGGTACGATCGGCAACAGTCATTTTGTAGGAATTCCCAAAACAGCATCAGCGAAAGAAGGGGCAATGGTTGTGGCAAATTTCCTGCTGTCCCCAGTCGCACAGGCCCACAAAGCAGACCCGCTTGTTTGGGGCGACCCAACAGTTCTTGATATAGAGAAGTTGGATGCGACTTCATCTGCGCTTTTTCGAGATATATCGCATGACGATTTAATGCTCGGCCCTCGGGATTTGAGCCGGGTTCTTTCGGAGCCGCATCCAAGCTGGACGGAGCGGCTTGAAGAAGAGTGGCAGCGGAGATATCAGCGCTGATGACCTCTGTTGACCCGCTGCGGACCGGTGCTCGCAGGTGGCTTCGGTTTTTCCCGCCGGTTACGATGGTATTGTTTCTAGTTCCGATCGCTGCGGGCCTTGCAGGAACGTTGCTGCCCTCTTTCGGATACTTGCCCGGAAACGAAAATACGGGGCTGAGCTTGATGCCCTGGCGGGACCTTTTTAACGCCCCCGGCGTTGAGAGCGCGCTGCGCGTAACCGTTGTCACGGGCGTTGTGGCAACGGTTCTCGCAGTACTTCTTGCCATCGCGATTTCGGCGGCTTGGCATGGAACACGCGCAGTCTCTTACTTGCGAAAGTGGCTCGCGCCGCTATTGGCTGCGCCCCATGCGGCGTTCGCAATGGGCTTTGCATTTCTTTTGGCGCCAAGTGGATGGCTGACAAGAATGCTCTCGCCCTGGGCGACAGGCTGGGAGCGTCCGCCGGATTTCATTTTTGTACAGGACCCAAACGGTCTCGCACTTCTAATCGCGCTGGTGTGTAAAGAAGTCTTCTTTCTTCTGTTGATGATATGGGCAGCGATGGCGCAGGTGAAAGCCGATAAGCTTCTCGATATCGGCCGAACATTGGGCTACCGGCCCGTTGCCGCCTGGTGCAAGATTGTTTTGCCGCTCATCTATCCGCAGATCAGATTGCCCGTGTACGCGGTGTTGGCGTACAGCTTGTCGGTCGTGGACATGGCCATCATCCTTGGGCCGACGGCCCCGCCGACGCTGTCTGTTCTCGTGCTCACCTGGTTTCAAGATCCTGAGCCAGCTGTGCGGTTTCAAGGTGCCGCAGGGGCGGTTCTCCTGCTTGTCTGCGTCGTCACAGCAATCGCGCTGTGGCGAGCAGCGGAATGTCTTGGTGCGTCGGCTACGCGAGGTTGGCGAACGGGTGGTGCGCGGCATTTTGCCGACACGGCCGTGCAATGGATCTCCGGCAGTATCATGATGGCCATTTTGGCCGTGACGGTAGGGGCCCTCTTAACTCTTGTTTTATGGTCTTTGACCACCGTTTGGCGGTTTCCTGATTTTGCGCCGAATTCGCTTTCACTTGTGATGTGGCACGATATCTGGCCGAGACTGAAAGAAAGTATAATTGTCACGACTGTTGTCGCGAGCGTGAGTGCAACTATTGCTGTCGTGGCGGCGCTGGGGTGCCTGGAAAACGAACAGTGGAATGGAGCGCGCGCCGGAAGGAGGTCGCTGACACTGTTGTACGCGCCATTGGTAGTGCCTCAAATCAGCTTTCTGTTCGGCCTACAAATAATGTTTGTAATGATGAATTTGGATGGAACCTGGGGCGCGGTGATCTGGGGTCATCTGATCTTTGTACTGCCGTACACGTTTCTTGTGTTGTCCGATCCCTACCGCGCGCTCGATTCAAGATACGCACGTGCGGCCTCGTCGCTAGGTGCGTCGCCATTCCGTCTATTTTGGCGAATCCGAGCACCGCTTCTTCTAGGGGCTATTGCGATATCCTTCGCAATTGGGTTTGCGGTGAGCGTAACTCAATATCTTGCGACGCTCTTTCCGGGTGCGGGCAGATTGTCGACTCTTACAACGGAAGCCGTTATCGCCGCGTCCGGCGGTGATCGCCGAATCGCCGCGATTTACGGTCTTACGCAATTCGTTGTGCCCTTGTTGGTGTTTGGTTCAGCTATGATGGTGTCTATTCGCCGGGCGCGGCATTTCGCGGGGAGCAGCTAGAAGTGCCATCGACTCAAAAGACTTTGGACCTTGAGCGCATTACGTTGATGTTAGGCCTACGGCGTTTGGTCGGTCCGCTGACTTTGCAGGTCCGTGAGGGCGAAATCGTCACAGTTATCGGACCGAGCGGAAGTGGCAAGTCGGCGTTATTGAACTTTATTTGTGGAACGTTGGCTCCTGCTTTTGAAGCATCGGGTGACGTAGTGCTGAACGGCCGCCGCCTTAACTCGTTAGTAGCTGAGCAGCGCCGTGTCGGAATATTGTTTCAGGACGACTTGTTATTTCCGCACATGTCGGTGGGCGAAAACTTGATGTTCGGGTTGCCGGAAAACGTGCGCGGACGGGATGAAAGAAATTTACGGGTGAACCAAGCCTTGCTGGATTCAGGCCTAGAGGGGTACGGGCCCCGCAATCCGGCGACGCTGTCGGGCGGGCAACGCGCCCGGGTCGCTTTGATGCGTGTTCTGCTGTCTGAACCTGAAGCACTTTTGCTTGATGAGCCCTTTGGAGCGTTGGATACCTCGCTCCGTGCCCAGTTTCGCTCGTTTGTGTTCGATCACGCGCGGCGACGTGGGCTCCCGACGCTTCTGGTCACCCATGATCACGACGATGCATCGGCGAGCAATGGCCGAGTGATTGATCTGTTGCGTCCCCAATCCGAGATGGGTGATTGAGCAAAGCCTGGAGTACTTAGTTTTAGTGCGCCGGAGGGTGCAGTGTGGACATCCATATGTCCGTAAGGGTGTTCCGTAAGGCCTCACGGTCCACGGCCCAGCCGCCAAAATGTACGCCGGTGAGTCCTTGTTGCAGTTGCAAGATCAGGAGATAGGCGCGCCTCGATGCTTCATCAGGATGAAAATGAGCCCATTTTTCCCGCGTTCGCGTGAGTGCCGCGACCTGGCTTTCGAGTTGAGATTGGAATTCCGCGTTTACCTCTGAGGGCATCTCGCGCAATACGACATTTGTGCTCGCGCCGTATTCTTCCCAGGTTTCAAAAACGAGGAGAAGCCAGCCTGCGATACTCGGGCGGGTCCAATCGGGAAGGTTGTCGAAGTCCTGGTACAAGGCCAGCGCTTTGTCCCAAACCTCCGTCAGCATTTCCCGAATGATGTCCTGTTTGCCTGCAAAGTGTGTGTACACGGTTGCGCGGGACGTCCCTGCGGCCTTTGCAATATCTTCAACGCCCGTGGCTTGGGGGCCTTTTTTTACAAATAGCTCACGCGAAACCTGCAGAAGGCGTTGTCGCGTATAGTTTTTCTGCTGCTTGCGTAGTGGAATAGGCCTGGGCTGAGTCATTACCAATATCTCAAACGCGGTGACACCAAATTTCGAACACACCCAAAAGTAATTGTACTCATATAATACCCTCTTAGGTGGCATGTTACGTAGTGTTACTATACACCAGGATGGTGACATGACACTGTAGAATACATGTTGTTTTTGAGGGTTCAGCGACGATGCCCCAATGGAAATTTGGGTGTTCGGTATGTTGCTTGAGCCACATTAAGGCAGAAAATGTGTTGAGAGATGCTGTTAGCTAGGGAGGCGAAGCATGTTCTCCGGTCGTGGTGGGACGAACTCTAAGAGTAATTTATGGGCCCGAGGCTGTGCGGCGCCGTTCGGTGCTGTCATTGGCGTTGGCTTATCGGCTTCAGCGGCGGTTGCGGGCGAAAGTCGCGGCTTTGTTGTCGACTGGTTTCACGTGGCAACGGCTTACGTAGAGACGAATTGTCCTGACGGTCTCAATCCGCTTTCCGATGAGTTTTATAAAAGAGAATTGCGGCGGTTGGGGTATGCCAACGAAGAGGTGGAAGACCTTATGAAGGACTTCCCGAACGGCGGGTATATTCCAGTCACGACCATGCGCGGACGCGTCGATGGTAAGCCTGTCAATGTATACGCAAATCCCCGGACTCAGCCTGACCCAAATCTCAAGCCCGTGACCGGCAATAGAGGGTTTGGTTTCAATCTTGACGGCAAGATGGGGGATGAAGATTTCATCGACCCTGTTAGCGGTGAACAGGGCGTCGATAATCAGATGTATCGTGCCATGGGTTGTATCCAAAACTTTGCATTTCACGCACCTGATCTGCCGATTTACCCCTATGCACAATGGGATATAACGCGCGATACCGCGCCGGCGTGGCTTATAGAAATTCGCGATATCGACGATTTTCAAAATGACGCCGACATTTCGATCGTTCTAGACAAGTCCGTCGATCCAATTCGACGCGACACGAATGGAGACGCGCTGGCGGACATGACGCTGCGGGTCGATCCAAACTCGCGCTCGCGAACGGTGATTCAGGGCAGCATCAAGAACGGCGTTGTCGTTTCGGAGGCTTTTGACGCGAATGTGGAAGCCGATCCTATGCTTTTGCCGCTTTTTGAGTTCAGCAACGCGCGCCTACGTCTCAGCTTGAAAGAAGACGGCGCAGCAGAGGGTGTCATCGGCGGATATCAGCCATGGGAGCCTCTGTATTGGAGTTTTGCTCAGGGTGGCTGGATTATTGAGCATAGCGCGGGCATCGATATTCCCGGCGTCTACTACGCATTGAAAAAACATGCCGATGCAGACCCAGATCCCGAGACCGGCGAGAATAAAGCGATATCGACGGCGTGGTGGGTCGATGCCCAGCCCGCAATCATTGTGTATCCCGAGGAAGCTCAAACAGCGGATGCGACAGGCAATCCCTAGTGGGCTGGATCGGGTCCGACAGGAGACGTGTTTCTGATGAGAGAAGCGTTCGATATGAAAGTGAATGTTGCCGCGCAGGCGCGTAAGTTTCGCGGGTTTACTGCGATGAGTGTTGTGATTGGCGCTATTTTCGCGGCCGGCTGCACACCTACTGAGATGACCGCTGGTTCTGGTGTGGTGGAAGAGGTGTCCGGCGCTGGCGGTCCGCCGGTCATGCGTCGCCTAACTGAAAGTCAGTACGAGCAAGTTGTTCAGGATATTTTCGGACCGACGGTTGAGTTGGGTGGGCGGTTTGAGCCGGACCCACGCGAAGGCGGCTTGCTCGCAGTCGGTGCTGGAAAAGTTAGTGTGACCACGTCGGGTCTGCAGCAATACGATATTATGGCCCGGAGCATTGCTGCGCAGGTCACGGGAGAAGATCGCCGCGACACTTTAATTGGGTGCGTTCCCGCCAATATTGATTCCCGCGACGAGGCCTGTGCCAGACAGTTTCTATCGAAGGTAGGCCGGCTATTGTATCGGCGGCCGCTGACGGATGCGGAGTTGGATGCGCGCATTGAAAATGTAAACTTGGCGACCGACGAGTTCGGCAATTTTTACGAGGGTCTTGAGATGGGCCTCGCGGGCATGCTCGTTGCCCCGCAGTTCATTTTTAGGCAGGAAACATCCGAGCCTGATCCGCAAAGCCCTGGCACTCTTCGTCTGGATGCATTCTCCAAAGCGTCTCGTCTAAGTTTTTTCCTCTGGAATTCGGCGCCTGATGATCAACTGCTGGCGGCGGCAATGAACGGCGAATTGCATGACAGCCGAGGCGTTGCTCGCCAGGTGGAGCGCATGGTTGCCTCGCCGCGTCTTAAGACCGGTGTACGTGCCTTTTTCTCGGACCTGCTTGAATTTGATAAGTTTGACGAGCTGTCCAAGGATGCCGAGATTTTTCCGAAGTTCAATTTTATCGCGGCTGAAGATGCTAAGGAGCAGACGCTGCGGACGACAGTTGATCATCTCGTCACGCAAAATGGCGATTATCGCGATCTTTTCACAACACGCAAAACGTTTCTAACGAGGTTGCTGGGGGCTTTGTACCGGGTTCCTGTCGTGTCTCCTGATGGTTGGGAGCCTTACGAATTTTCTGAAACTTCTCAGCAGGCGGGTATTTTAACGCACGCGAGTTTTGTTGCGCTTCACTCACATCCGGGGCGCACCTCCCCAACGCTTCGCGGGAAGGCCCTGCGCGAAATTTTACTGTGTCAAAAAGTTCCCGATCCGCCGGGGAATGTGGACTTCAATATTGTGCAAGACGCCTCGAACCCAGATTTTAAAACAGTGCGGCAGCGGCTGGATGCTCACGCCGGCGAACCCATGTGCGTGGGCTGTCACAAAATCACCGACCCTATCGGGTTGGCTCTCGAAAGCTTTGATACGATTGGAGGGTTCCGCGACACGGAGAATGGCACCCCAATTGATACGAGCGGTGAGTTGGACGGCGTCGCTTTTGCTGACGCTTCCGAATTGGGGCGCGCGGTTCACGATCATCCCGGAGTTTCGTCGTGTTTGGTTAATCGAGTGTTTTCCTATGGGGTGGGCCGCACACCGACAAAAAGCGAAAAAGATTGGCTCGACACTTATGTTGAGGCTGTTTTCGCAAAAGATGGCTACAAATTTCCCCAACTTTTACGGCGCATCGCGATGAGCGACACGTTTTTCCGTATCTCGCCGACTGAGGCCGACGCAGAAGCGCCGGCGATGGCCTCGGCTCAAACCTTCAAGACGGAGAGTGAGCAATGAGTGCAATTATGAGAGCCGCAAATCGGAGAACAGTTCTCCGCGGAATGATGGGTGGCGCTGCTTTGTCGGTGGGCCTTCCTTATCTCGACATTTTCCTCAACTCCAATGGCACAGCTCTCGCGGCCACCGGTGCCCCATTGCCGACCTGTTTCGGCAGCTGGTTCTGGGGATGCGGATTGACGCCGGGTTTGTGGGAGCCAAAAACAATAGGCGCCAACTATGAGATGTCGCCTGAGCTGATGCCATTGTCGGCTTTCAAGAGTCAGATGAACGTTTACAGCGGGATGAAGGTGTTTTTAGACGGCAAGCCGCCGACCCCTCATCAAACCGGCCATCAAGGTGCGCTGCTCGGGCACGTGCCCAAGGGCGGTACGCGGCCCGACTATCCCAGTCTCGACGTTTTGGTTTCCAACACGATCGGCACCAAGACGCGATTCCGGTCCATTGAAGTGACAGGCGGCGGTAGTCCCAACCAGTCCGTCAGCCGCCGAAGCGGCAGTGCCCTTAATCCATCAGAAGTATCACCCACCGCGTTGTACACTCGGTTGTTCGGTCCCGATTTCAAAGACCCTAACGCTGCTGAATTTGTACCCGATCCGAAGGTGATGGTGCGCAAGAGCGTTTTGTCGTCGGTATCCGACGAGCGCGCGGCACTGCTTAAAGAGCTCGGGGCCGCCGACCGCGCACGCCTCGACGAGTACTTCACTTCGTTGCGTCAGCTAGAACACCAATTAGCGGTGGAACTTGAGAAGCCGGCGCCTATGGAAGCCTGCCTGAAGCCCGGCGCTGTCGAGGAAAGCGCCCCCGGTCTTGAAATTGATGCGGTGGTAAAAAATCTAAAACTGTTCTCGGGCTTGTTGGCGCATGCTTTGGCCTGCAATCAATCGCGTGTTTTCAATGTCTCGTTTGCCGATGCGACGTCCTCGGTTCGGCGTGGCGGCGAAACGGCGACGCATCATATTCTTACACACGAGGAAGCCCTTGACGAAGAAATGGGCTATCAGCCGCGAGCCCAGTGGTTCAATGAAGTGATCATGGCCAGCTTGGCCGACCAGGCCTCGGCCTTGGCGAATGTTCGGGAAGGTGATGGCAGCCTTCTTGACCGGACCATAGTTCTTGCCTCCAGTGAAACCGGTTTCGCCAAGGTCCATTCGTTGGAGAATATTCCAATGATTACGATTGGTTCGGGCGGCGGCCGGATGAAAACTGGATTACACGTTCAAGCCAAGGGCGATCCGGTTACGCGTGTGGGCCTGACGCTCCAGCAGCTTTTGGATGTGCCGGTTAGCTCGTGGGGTACGGAATCTATGGAAACCTCAAAGACCCTGTCGGAGATTGTCGCCTAGCGCGGACTACATAGCCTTCAAGAATCCCGCTGCACCGGCCTACACTTCTCAATCGGAGCGTGGGCCGGTGTTC
The DNA here is from genome assembly GCA_030432435.1 of Alphaproteobacteria bacterium. Lineage (GTDB taxonomy): Bacteria > Pseudomonadota > Alphaproteobacteria > Rhodospirillales > Rhodospirillaceae > UBA11612. The sequence continues at coordinate 4,776 of JAUIGX010000054.1, read as the reverse complement.
GTTTAGGCACATGCTTTTTTCGCGTCGCGCATTATGGTCGGCGCACACCATACATTTCGCGGTGAATAGGATCGAAGAATGAAACGAAATTATCAGCATGGAATTCTCATTGGGGCGGCGTTGGTGGGAATGATGGGCGGTTCTTTTGCAGCACTTGCATCTGAGTCCGACATTAAACAGGTCATGAGCGAGCGTCATGAAAGCTTCGAGCACATGGGCGAGGTTTTTGAGGAGCTTAGTAGAGAAGTTAAGCAAAAATCGCCGGATATGGTGCGCATTCAACAAGATGTCAGCCGGATTGATGTTTGGGCCAAGGATCAGGTCAATTGGTTTCCCATTGGTAGCGGACCTGAGTCTGGCATCAAAACCGATGCGAAGGCTGAAATATGGGAGCAACCAGCAGAGTTTAGGGCACTGCAGGATGAATTTATTGTTGAAGCAGGAGTGTTAAAGACCGTCGCATTTAACGGTCCAGGTGACGACCTGGCGGCGCAGACTGAGAAAGTTGGGGAAGTTTGTAGTCAGTGCCATGAGACTTATCGGAAACAGTTCAGTTTGTTTTCGATATTCGGATTTTAGTTAAGTCCCGCATTTTACTTCAAAGCGCGATATGCGAATCAAAGTCATTCTCTGTTACGGCAAAAAAAGATATAGCCCACCATGCCTTCTTGCCGTGAATTATTAATAGGTATGGTTCTCTAACCCCTTAATATCCCTATTTTATTGCCCTAGGCTTAAAAAAGTGCGAGAGAAAACTAGTGGGTGTGCAGTTGTCTGTGCCGTGAAAGAACCGGCAGTTGGACTTATTTGCGGCACAATTAAAAGTGAAGATAATCTACTAATGGATGATGTTTCGATCACCCGTCGTGACATCTAAAGGCTTGAAAGGGAGTTAGGGAACCAATGGAAAAGAAAAATCTCTCACGGCGCCTATTGCTTGAACGAGGCGCACAAATTCCGCTTGGTGGATTGCTTCTGCTGGCTGCAGGCTCGGGCCGGGCACTCGCTGCAGATCATGGCGTTTGCGTTGACCTTGAGCATCTGGATGCAGGCCAGAAGAGTATTCGTGACTCTCTGGAATATGTGGAAGAAGCAGCTGATCAGTCGATGTCTTGCCAGCATTGCGGCTTCTATACCCCAACTGAAGGCGGGTGTGGCACCTGCATTATCTTCAGTGGTCCGGCTCATGGCCGTGGCCATTGTGTATCCTGGAGCGCGAAGTCATAAAAATTTCGGTATGATCTGGCCGTTTGGCCGGACGTATCTCGCTTTTCGAGGGTGGCCGCTTAAATGTCTGGCCGCCCTCGTTTGATTCTATAGACTAAGCGCTTCTCGAAAATGTGCCGTCGGTAACGTCGCATAAGGATAGTTCATGGCAGTTGAGGGCCAGAAGCTTTGTGTATCTGTATCTGTCCTCGCATTGATCGTGGGGATTTTGCCCGTCTCGGGCATTGCGGCCGATGCGTCCCCAGAGCAAGTTATATTTGCGCGCAAGGCGAATGAACGAGAACTGGGTGGCGCTTACGCCGAACTCAGAGATGAGTTGAAGAAGAAAAAGCCCCTCCAGTTTTTGATCCGTGAATACGGTGGCCAAATTGCGAGTTGGGCTCAAGATCAATCTCATTGGTATCCGGAAGGCAGTGGTCCAGCTTCGGGTGAAGCGACAAATGCGAAGCCTGAAATTTGGACCGAGAGAGAAGAGTTTGATGCGCTGTATGCCGAATTTCTCGTGGAGGCGAACAAGCTTTCCGAACTTTCCTATGAGGAAGACAATGTCGCCATAGCGGCACAACTCGATGTGACGGGCAAAGCCTGCGTCGCGTGTCATGAGCGGTTCAAAAATAAGGATGAGCACGAGTTCGAATTTTAGAGCGAATACGTGATCATTTAGAATTGGACTCTATAAAGAGTCTATTCAACAAGCCACAAGGTGCGAGCGTAGCATTCTTATGAAGGCTAATTCGAAGTCCAAAGGCTCCTCTTTGGTCCCGGTTCGGACGTGGGACGTGCCCGTGCGCGCTATTCATGCGGCGTTAGTGTTTTTTGTTTCGCTATCGTGGTTGAGCGCCGAAGCCGGTTTCCAGAATATTCACGTGCTGTCGGGATATTCTGTTCTGATACTTGCATTGGTCCGGCTGTACTGGGGGTTTGTGGGCAGCACAGCGGCACGTTTTGGAAGTTTTGTGCGAGGGCCCGGGGTAGTTTTGAGTTATGCCCGCCAAGTATTGAAAAGGCCTGGGATCATTTCTGCAGGCCACAATCCGATGGGGGCCGTAAGCGTTGTTGTCATGCTTGGGCTTTTACTTGTTCAGCCGACTCTCGGGTTGTTCGCCAAAGACATCAACGGATTGCATTCGGGCCCATTTTCACATTTGGTGAGCTTTAGAACGGGGCGACTTTTCGCTGAACTACATCACCTCGCCTTTGAGCTTTTGCTAATATTTATCGCGCTGCACATCGTGGCGGTCGTGTTCTATGTGGTCTACAAACGCGACCGAATTATCTCGGCTATGATTTCAGGATATAAAGACCTGCCGCCTGAATTCGATAAAGGTGTGTCATTTGTACCTTTGCGGCGCGCTGTTATTGCCTTGGGTATTACGGCGGCCCTCATCTTATTTCTGCATTTTCTGGGATCGCGGCTCTAACAGCCAGCGCGCGGTTAATTGTAACGCTTGTTACATGAGTGACCGGCGCCGCGGTTCTATACCAACTCGTATTTCCATTGTTGAGCGGCCGAATTGGACATGCGAAGATTGTCTTGAGGTTCAGAATTTGGGGCCGCAACAGCGGAAACTGTATCATCATTGGGAGCAATGGCGGCCGCGATAATGCGACAGCCAATGGGAGAGTATCTATGAGAAAACGTAATTTATGGATGGGGGCCGCCTCGGCGGTCGCTCTGACTTTTGCGATGACCGCTTGCTCGGAACAGCAAGCGGATGTGGCTTGGCCCAGCGTCCACGGAAGTTTGGAAAACCAGCGGTTTTCCGAGCTCGATCAGATCAATACATCTAATATTTCGCAATTGTCCGGAGCCTGGTTCCACGAATTTGACGCAGGTCCGCCTCGCGAAGTTCCACGCGGCGCGCCGGTAGTTGCGAACGGCAAAATGTTTGTTGCCGGAACAGCGCACGCCTACGCCCTTGATCCGAAAACAGGCGCGACGATTTGGGCGCAAGAACTTCCGGCATCCACCTATGGCCTTTTCAAAGGTGTTGAGACTGGCGATGGCATGATTTTCGTCGGGCTTGGCAATTCGCAAATTGTTGCGTTGAAGCAAGATACCGGCGAACAGGTCTGGGTCGGTCGCGTTGGCGATGAAGGCGCGACACGCGGACAGTTCATTTCCGGCGGTCCGGTTTATGTTAACGGCTTGGTCGTTGCCGGGTTAGCGAACGGTGACTACGGTATTCGCGGCCGCGTGGTTGCGTTTGACGCTAAGACAGGTGAGAAAGCCTGGACCTTCTATACAGTTCCTTTCGAGGGTGAGCCAGGTTACGAAACGTGGCCGCAAGACCATGACGAATGGAAGCCGGGTGGCGCCGGGGCTTGGGCAGCGCCGGCCGCTGACGCTGAATTGGGCCTCGTTTATTTCAGCATTGGCAACCCTATCCCGCAGTGGGGCGGCGAAGCGCGTAAAGGAGATAATCTCTATAGCGATTCTATCGTCGCCTTGGACGTGAAGACGGGCGAAGTGCGGTGGCACTATCAGACCACTCATCACGACATCTGGGAGGCTGACCTTTCTTCGGCGCCGGTTCTTTTTGATGCAGTGGTTGACGGTGAAACACGTCCGGCGGTCGCGATTGTGACGACCTACGGTTACCTGTTTATGTTTGATCGTGCGACGGGCGAGCCCATTTGGCCTATCGAAGAGCGTCCCGTGCCGCAAAGCGAGCGCTTGCACACCTCGCCAACGCAGCCGTTCCCGGTGGGCGCGGACAACATTGGTCCTTCATGTGCGCCTGAGGATATGATTCCCGCGGGCTTCGAATCTCGTTGTCACTATGACATTTTTGATTACGACACGCCGAACTTAATGTACCCGATCCTCACCACTCGGGCGGCGCCTATCGCTTACAATCCGCAGACCAAAAACTTCTACGCGACCGGCGCAATTTGGCCGATGTGGTTGAAGCGGTTTGAAGACCCGAAATACTTCGGGGCCAATCCTGCGGTGCCTGGCATCAAGTACAAAGGTCTTCTTGCCGCCATGAGCAGCGAGACGAATAAATTGGTATGGGAGCACGAGGTCCCATTTCGTACGCAGCAGAATGGCAGCGGATTCATGGCAACCGCCGGTGGCCTTCTTTTTCACGGCGAATCCGACGGCTATCTGAATGCCTATAGCGCAGAAACCGGCGAAACGCTTTGGCGCTTTCAAACCGGGGCGAGCGCAAATAATTCGGCAATCACCTATGCCATCGATGGCGAGCAATACGTTGCGGTGGCATCGTCTGCGGGCGTATGGACATTCAAGTTAGGCGGGGCTGTGGGAGAGCGTGAAGCTCCGCCGACGCCTGCGGAGGAGACTACTTTTGGAGGCCGGATTACGTCGGCTGAAGAAATTATCATGGCTCCAACGCTGCCGGATGCGGGGTTGGAATTTACCAGACACGCCGTGGACGAATACGCATACCTTCCGATCCGTACGCGCATAGCAGCCGGAACAGCTCTGACCTGGAAAAATGAGGGATCAGTGCCTCACTGTGCAGAGGCAACGGACGGATCGTGGTCCACGGGCATGGTTGCGCCTGGTGAATCAACGACCAT
>JAUIGX010000053.1 GCA_030432435.1 Alphaproteobacteria bacterium | reverse complement strand
TGGAGGTGCAGCCAGCGGGCCGCGGCCGCTCCCAGCGGCATAGTAGAACCCGCTAAAATCGAGAGCAGAAGAACGGATTTCATTACGCTCCCAAACTCTATTTGGGGATCAACGTCCTACATCTTGCTGAAATACATTGATCAGCAAAACATCAGTCACAATGTCGCCGTAAATTTTCTTGGACTGCTCCAGAAGAAGCTTTTTAACACCTTTAATGTCGACGACATCGTTGTTGTAGAAATGCGACTGAAAATAAGGAATTAACTCCTGCAACATGATGTCCTGATAGTGCGGCAAATTAGATTCCACGAGTGTTTTATTGCTCGCTTCCCCGACAATCAGGCGCACAGTCACCGATACGCGACGCACCAACCGGCCGTTGACGATAACCGGCACGACCATATCGCTGACTTTCACGAGTTGAAATGCCGCCGTCGGCGGTTGAAACTTTTTCTCCATGCTGGCCGCCGCGTCATCGGCCGCCGAGAAAAACCCTCCGCCTTCCGGATTGAATGGATTCGGCACGATCCCCATCATGATCAAGCCGCCAGCGCCGCCGCCGCCAACAAGAACCAGCACCAGAAGTATGACGATGAAGCGTTTCATACGCGGCGGCCTTTCATGAATTTGTTCTCATCTGTGCTGATAACCTGGCACGCTGATTTGTAGCTCAGCACCGCTACTGTCGATCACCACTACCCCTACTCTACCATCTGTCTGATCGGCAATGCGACCGATGGCTTTGACCGGAACATCAGCCTTTCTGGCCAAGCTCAGGGCCTGGTCCAGATGTTCGCTGCCTACCGTAAAAGCTAACTCATAGTCGTCGCCGCCGCCGAGAATACTTTGCCACCATTTCCCATCGTCATCGGCAGCGGCCTTTGCACTCAACGAGAGCGGTATCTCCTCTTGCTCAATAACGGCAGAAACCCCCGATGCCGCGCAGATATGGCCAATGTCTGCAACAAGGCCGTCCGAAACGTCCATACATGCATTCGCCAATCCCGCCAGCGCACAGCCAACGGCCAGCCGAGGTTGAGGTAAATGGTAACGGGACGTAAGAAACTCTGTCTGTTCGCGGGACACATTCAGGTCCCCATTAAGACAGGCAAGTCCCAACGCGGCATCCCCAATCGTACCCGTGACGCAAAGAATATCTCCGACACGGGCCCTGGAGCGCAGCAGGGCCTCCCCCTTCTTCACAGTTCCCAAAGCAGTGATTGTTACTGTGAACGGACCTGGTCCGCTCGTCGTATCGCCTCCGAGTAAGGGCATCCTGAACTCTTTGACATCCTGCGCTAAGCCCGCAGCATATTGCTCAAGATATGAGTCGGTCGCAGCGTCGCTTAACACAAGGGTCTGCAGAAACCCCAGCGGTGTCGCGCCCATCGCAGCTAGGTCGGACAGATTTACGCGCAGCGCTTTTCGGGCAACAAGGTCGGGCGGGTCATCAAGACGAAAATGCACGCCGCCGACGAGTGTATCGGCGGCGGCAACGATTTGATGCCCTGAAGGAATCTCGACCAGCGCGGCATCGTCGAGGAGTCCGAGCGCTCCGTCAGCGCCCTTCGTTAGAGGAGCGAAGAGATCGGCTATCAGCGCAAATTCGCTGCGGCCTGCCCCCTCACCGCTCATCAAGCGCGCCCTAGGGCCTTGGCGATACGGTCGAGCACAGCGTTCACCATACGTGGCTCGGGTCCTGCGTAGAATGCGTGCGCGACGTCCACAAATTCGGCAATACTAACTTTCGGCGGAATTCCAGATTGTGTCAGAAGTTCCGCAGTGCCGACCCGCAACAAAGCCCGCAATGTCATTTCCAGACGTTCCCACGGCCATTCAGCGCTAATGCTACCTTTTATCATCCCGTCGATGTCCTCACCCCGGGCTTGCACACCGCGCATTAAGGCAACAAACAGCTCGGTATCGGGTTCGGTAAGTTGCACCACGGACTCTTGCTCCGTGTCGTCGTCCGTAACGATGGCAATCCCACCGATGCGACCCGACAGAAAATCTTTGATGATTTGATCAATTTCAGCGCCGGTCGCATCTGATTGATACAAGGCTTGAACCGCTGCCAAGCGGGCGGCGCTACGATCGGTCGCGGAGCGCGATTGAGAAGTGCGAGGCGATGAAGCCGGCGTAGCCGCCATGGCGTGATTCCAAACCTGTCAAAGAGCGAAAAATAAGGCTGGTTAAGGTTATAGACCGAAGTTCTGCTTGAGCTCAATGAGGCGCAAGCAAGCTTTCGCGGCCCGTCCGCCCGCATCGCCTTCAGCTGGATTAGCCCGGTTTTGTGCCAGCTCCCAGGTGGGACAGGTCAGAATGCCGTTGCCTACAGGAACCAGCAGGTCAAGCGCGACCCGCTGCACTCCACTCATGGACTGCTCGCAAACATGCTCATAATGGTCGGTTTCCCCCTTTACCGCGCAACCGAGAACAACAAAACCGTCATAGCCTCGATCGGGGTGAACCGCGCCTTTACTAAACGCAAACTGAGCGGCGAGCGGGAGTTCCAAAATGCCAGGCACAGTGACAACTTCCGACGTTGCACCGGCGGCCGTAAGCGCCGCGAGCGTACCCTTTAAAAGGTCGTCGGCAATTTCATCGTAAAAACGCGCTTCTATAACAAGGATGTGCGGTCCGGTGGTCATGAATATCTCAGTAGCCTATTTTTGAGGCGCTGTCATAGCGTTAGAAATAAAGTGCTGCCAGCTTCGAATTATTTGGACAGCATCACCCGCTGATAGCGCGGAATATCGATTTTGATCACCCGCGCGCGCGCTTTTTTGATCGACGCCTGGACTTTGTCCTTGGTTACCGGCTTCACAAGATACCCGCTGACATCTAAAGCCGCAGCATTGCCGACCGTATCCTGATCGCTGGAGGCAGTTAACAGAATAAAACATGCATCAGGGCGCACCGGCATAACCGTTCCGGTCCTTACAGCTTGTAGCAGCTGAAGTCCGTTGCCGTTATCCATGTTGTAATCGCAAATAATGCAATCCACCACTCGCGTTCCGCTTCGAAGCTTTTGATAGGCTTCAGCGCCGTTTGACGCTCGGGTGACCTGCGTGATTCCAAGTGAACGCAACATCGCGTGGATGAGCGTAATGAACGCATCATCGTCATCAACGATGAGAATATGCAAATCCTCAAACTTCTCGCCGGATGTGATTTCTAAGCTTTGCGGCATATGGCAGTACTTCGACTTAATGGATTGAGGAGGCAGTTGGCCCCATCGGCAGTATGAGCACCTAGACTGTATAGGCAATCGGCGCCGAAATTAACAAATGTTGAAATGCGAGCCAAATAAATATCCTATTTGGCGAGAAGGCCAGCAATACATTCCAATATTCAGAGCAGAGCGCACCCAGGCCGTGGCTATATGCGCCTTGGGATTTTAGGGGAGAAAAGCTAGAATGCCGCGTTCAATCTATATTTAGGAGTTTTCTATGCGCCGACTAAATCTAGCTAGCATCGCGAAGGTTGCGACGCTTTTTGCTGTTAGCGGGCTCGCGATAACCGCGTGTTCACCGCCCCCACTCGAAGGGGTTACAGCCTATGAAGGCGGGAGACTTATTATCGGGAACGGCAGCGCTCCAATCGAAAATGCGACCTTCGTTGTCGATGGTTCGGAAATTATCGCCGTAGGTCCTACCGGTGAAGTCGAGGTGCCCGAAGGCGCGGGCCGAGTAAGTCTTGCCGGCAAAACCGTCATGCCTACGATTATAAACACCCATATGCATGCGTATCAGTCACGCGAAGAATTTACGCAAGATTTGAAACGGCGCGCCTATTTCGGCGAAAGCGCGGCTATGAGCCTTGGCCTTGATTCACCTGAAATCGTCGCTATGCGCGGCGAAACTATTCCGGGCGCGGCACATTTCTTTAGCGCAGGCCTCGGTATTACAGCTCCGGAACCGGGCCGGTCGTTCGCGCCTTACACACCGCCTTACCATATCACGACCCCAGAGGAAGGACGGACAGCCGTTCAAGAACAAGCCGCGCTGAATGTGGATATCATCAAGATCTGGGTAGATGATCGTGGTGGTCAGTATGCCAAGTTAACGCCCGAGCTTTATGGGCCGATCATTGAAGAGGCGAACACCCACGGCCTTCGCGTTACGGCACACATCTTTGCGCTTGAAGATGCTAAAGGACTTCTGAAAGCCGGAGTATCTTCGTTCGCTCACAGCATTCGCGATACGGATGCGGATGACGAAGTTATGGAGCTGTTTGCCCAACATCCGGAATTTGTTCTTGTGCCAAATCTTGGGGGGCGTGGAGCGCCGACAGATTTAACCTGGTTACGCGGTAGCCTTCCCGACGATGAGATTGCCAAACTTGAAGAAGGCAATGTTGAACGCCCCGATGCTCAGGCGGCATTCGGTATTCAGGCTCGTAATCTCGTAAAGATGAATGATGCCGGTGTCTCCATTGCGTTTGGAACAGATGGCAGCACACCATGGGCGTCTCACGTGGAAATGGAGGACATGGTTGCCGCTGGCATGACACCTATGGAAGTTATTGTTTCAGCTACACAAAATTCGGCGGCGTTCCTTCGCATGGAAAACGCCGGCACGTTGGAGGTCGGAAAAAGCGCCGATTTCATCGTGCTCGATGCCAATCCGCTGGACAACATTACAAACACGCGGATGATTTCCGATGTTTATCTGCGCGGCGAGGCGGTCGACCGCGCGACCTATCCCTAGCAGGAAGAGAGTTCTGGTTTGCTCAATCGGTGGGAACAATAAGTGTTCCCACCGGTGCCAGACATAACTTTGCCAACTTAAGGTGCGCCCAGGCGAACGGCAGACCGATAATTGTAATAGCTAATGCCAAGGCGAGAATAAGATGGCCAAGAGCTAGCCACCAGCCAGCTAAAATAAACCAGATCACATTCCCCAGAAAACCCAGGGTTCCGCTCTTCGATTCTTGTATCTGATATCCAAACGGCAGAAGTGTATAACCCGCGATCCGCAAAGCTGCCGGCGTCCAGGGCAACGCGACAATCGTGATCGCCATCAGCAGCGCGGCGAATAGCCAGCCAATGGCCATCGGCAGCCCGCCAAAAATAATCCATAATACATTCAAGAGCAGTGTCATTTGCAGCCGCCTAATCTAGAAGTTGGGGTGCGCCTTGCCGTCAACTCCGCATACTCCGCCTTTTGAACAATATTACACGGTTTTTTTTGTGGGTCTGTACGGAAGCTGGACAGTTGAGTGCTGCAAAAAAAACCGGGATGCCCATTTAAGGGCACCCCGGAATGTTAGATCGCCGATTGACGGAACTAGTAGGTGAAGCGGATTCCAGCGTAGAGAGTGAACCCGTATTCCTCGTATTGCGACAAGTAGTTTGGTGAGCCGAAGTACGCGTAAAAAGGTTCGTCAGTTATATTTTGTGCTTCAGCGAACACCTGGAATTGGGGCGTCACTTGATATTTGCCGGAAAGGTCTACCTGGGTGTGTCCCCCGCCAATGAATCGGTGAACGGGTTGTCCAGCCACTTCTCCGTCATCCACGACATCCAAATAGCTGCTCCGGAACGACATCGCGGCGCGAAGGCTTAGCGGCCCTTTCTCATAACCCAGGCTAACATTCCCGATGTGACTGGCTTGGCCCGGGAAGTTGATTATGCGTCCATCGTTCAGCGTACCTTCAGAGTCAACATAGGTGTAGTTCGCGCCAACGATCACACCGTCCCACGGCGAGGGCAGAAATTCCATCTGTTGCTGATAGGAGAGTTCCACACCAAAAAGATGGGCGCTATCCCCGTTGATCGGCACAATAGCTTCGTCAAACGCTGCATAAGCACCCTGCCCTCCTAGATCGGCAGTGACGATAAAGTTATCTATGCTTTTGTAGAACACGCCCGCCGCCAGCAGGCTGAGGCTCGTCGGGTAAAACTCGATCCCCGCATCCAAGTTAATGGAACGATAGGGCTTCAGGTCCGCGTTTCCAAACACGCCAGTTAACTCGCCATCATCATTTTCCTCTACCTCAACGCGCGCGACAGAGTCACCGATGTTTGGGCGAAATATCGTCCGTGATGCAGAGGCTCGTAATTGAACTTGGCTATTGAGTTCGTACCGTAGGGACAATGCAGGCAAGACATCGGTGTATGACGTTTTGCCGTTAACCTGCGTTATGCTGTCCAGGTCGCCATCAACGAGAAACACTTGATTGCCGGCCGTTGTGTACTCGGTGTGCTCCACGCGCACGCCGCCAACAATACGCAGACTGTTGATATCGATGCTGCCCATAACATAGCCCGCTAGGATATCTTCCTTGGCGGTAAAGTCTCCGCCCTGAGATGCAATAGTTGTATCTTCTTGGGCAAGGTCAAATAACGAGAGGTTATTGGCGACAATCTTGCGCACGGCATCAGAGTCGATGGCCGGACCAAACGAGTCGATGGGATAATCGACTTCGGTCAGCACGTCGGCAAGTGTGAGGTCGTATAAAGTAAATCCGTCGTAGTACGTTTCGTTCACATCCGTGAATTTGTCGCGGAAACGGACTTTCGCACCGAACTTTACATACCCGGGATAGTCGCCAAAATTCGTATCGTAGCGGCTATCAACTTTAAACGCCCACTCCTTCTCTTCTGTCGCGCTATCAATAATTGCGAGTTCGTCGAAGCCATAGGCGGTGGGGTCGTTGAACAGGGTCGAAATTCCAGCATTCGGAAAGGATACGCTGGGCTGCATTGGATTGGCGAAGTTCACTCTCAACCCGAAACCTGGGACATCTCCATCTTCATTGAAACTTGCGTCCGTTGCAAAAGGATCGCGAGCATCTTCGTATTCTCCGGCTTGCGAAAAGCCCGCAGAGTACTCGAATGTCCAGTTTTCGTGACGCGTTTCGCCCCCAAACAAAAGCGAGTAAATGCGCTGGGCTTCGTAGCGATCCTTCATATCTCGATCAACGCCGATTTCCCCGTCGAGGTCGGCAGATGTTGCAGATCCACCAACCACCTCCGCGTCGTCCAGCTTCCACTCGATACGATGACGAAACTCTTGGTCGCCGAAAGAGTTGTAGAGTGAACGAACATAAATATCGGTGTCTTCCGACGGGCGGAAATCAGCATTCAGCGTTGCGCCGAACCGGCGGCGCGTAACGTTGTACTCGCGATATTCTAGTTCCTCCGGATAGTCAAAGGTGCCGTCCCGAAGCCATCCACCGTCAACTTCCTTGTTGTCGGTGGCAAAGGATCGCTCAAACCAACTCACGGACCCCGAGATACCAATTTTATCGCTGAAGGTGTGGCTGGCCGACGCGGATATCCGTGGATCGACACGCGAAAGTTTGTCGTTATAGACACTCTCTGCGCGGGCCGTAAAAAAGAAGCCGTCGCGATCAAAGGCACTGGCAGTTTCAATTTCAATGCTGCCGCCTATCATATCGCCGTCCATATCCGGCAGGAACGATTTGTGAACCTCAATGGCGGAAACCAACTCGGAAGGAATCACGTCGAGCGCAACCCGGCGCGTATCCTGCTCGGGTGCAGCGACCCGAAGCCCGTTGATCGACGTCGCATTCAGATCAGCATTGATACCGCGAATGACGACATAGCGCCCCTCACCTTGATCATTCTCGACTGACAATCCGGCCATGCGCCGCGCCGCTTCAGAAACGTTTTGATCCGGAAACTGGCCGATGTTGTCGGCAGTAATTGCAGAAATAAAACCGTCGGCATTGCGCTGGCGATTGATTGAGTTGGCCGAGGCTGCCGCCTGCCCGACCACCAGAATATTCTCAAGGGCGGAGACATCACGGCCAATCGCAATGGATACGTCCGTTAACGCCTGATCAGCGCTCGATATTACAATCGATTGGCTAACCGTTTCAGCCCCAGTGTAACTAACAATCAACGTGTACGTACCTTGAGGGACGTTACTAAAGTAGAACGAGCCGCCCTCCATAGAGGTGGTGATAAGGTTCAATTCAGGAATACGTACTTGAGCACCGGTAAAGTTTATGCGCCCGGATCGGTCACTAACCTTTCCCGAGATCGTTGCAGCTTGCGCGGCGGATACGGCGAGCGCGCTCAGCGCGATCACACTAGCAGTTGATTTGAGTATGCGCGCGAACGTGCGTTGAACGGCCATTGCGGAATTCTCCATGTACGTGATGATATATCTCTACAGCGCCGTAAGAATTACGGCTGCGGCAGCAGATATCAGAGATTCCGTGACGGTAACTTTTCACTGATATGACAAATTAAAGATGCATCAATACTGTTGTCGCCCCGCATCAGTGATTCACAGAAGAGGGTGCGAGAGTTGTTTTTTCATTAAAGCATCACATTGTTGTCATGTAAGAGCACACACTCGCGACATAGAGTGCGCCGCAAATTAAAAATGAGGCTTAAAATAATGCGCACTTTCACAACCGGCTTGCTTGCACCTCTTCCGATTTTATTTGTACTGGCCAGCTGTGGCGAGGACGGACCGAGCACCACGGCGCCCAAAGATTCCGCCGTTAAAGTAACAGCCGCTGTAGAGACTGTGCCTGTCCAGAATGCTGACGACGCAGCGGACGACCCCGCAATCTGGGTTGATCCGGTTAATCCCGCGAACAGCGTTATCATCGGCACAAACAAGCAAAAGGGCTTGGGCATCTACGCGCTCGATGGCTCCGAGCTTTCGTTTCACGACGACGGCCGTATGAACAATGTCGATATACGGCAAGGAGTTACGTTAGGTGCGATCACCGTTGATGTTGTTGCCGCCACTAACCGAAGCGATCAAACCATTGCCCTTTACGGCTTCGATTCTGCCGCCCGGACTTTAACCCCTTTGACCTCCCCAATCGAAACAGGATTCAGCGACCCTTATGGACTGTGCCTGTACCAAAACCCAGACACCGACAAGTTGTACATATTCGCGAGCGAGGCCGACACCGGAGTTGTTGGACAATGGAGTCTAACATCATCGGCCGGAATCAATTTCAGCACTGAGCGCGTGCGAACCCTCACCCTAGGTACTCAGGTCGAAGGCTGCGTGGCCGACGATTCCCAGGGTGTTGTGTTCATCGCAGAGGAAGACGTCGGGCTATATGCCTATTGGGCCGACCCGAATGTTCCGGAAGACCGCCTTAATGCACGCCTTGTGATTGATACAGTTGCCACCGGGCATTTAACAGCGGATGCCGAAGGTGTGACTTTAGTCGATGAAGGCAATGGCGCGGGCTACATCATCGTATCGAGCCAGGGATCAAATTCCTACAACGTCTATGACCGCAATGGGCCCTACGCTTTTAGAGGGGCTTTTGTGATTGGCGACGGTGCAAATATCGACGGCGTTGAAGAAACCGACGGCATTGATGTAACTGCCGCGAACCTAGGCCCACGGTTTCCGGGCGGAGTGTTTGTCGCTCAGGACGGTTTCAATTTTGACGGCAAGGATGGGAAAAAAGCTAATCAAAACTTCAAATTGGTGGCCTGGCCCGAAATTCGGGCTGCATTAAATTTGCCGGAAGTTGCACCTGAATCAGTCGCCGCAGAGCCACCCTCCAAACCGCAATCAGAATGACTTTAAAAGACAGATAGATGCGTCTTTGAGGTGAATAACTCCAGAACCCGCGTACCGACATAAGAGTTACCGATCGCATCTAGTTCTGGAGACCACACGCAGATCGACAGAGCACGAGGTATAACTCCGACGATTCCCCCGCCGACCCCGCTTTTACAGGGAATTCCGACACGATACGCGAAATTGCCGACCCCGTCATAAACGCCGCAGGTAAGCATGACGGCATTCACGCGCTTTACTCTACGTTTGTCGATCAGGTTCCCGCCAGCGTGCATGTCATTGCCCTGATTGGCCAAGGGCAGAAATGCCCGGGATAAATCCAAGCAAGACATCGCAAGAGCACATTGGTGAAAGTATAGGTCCAGCACCTCTTCCACATCACAGTTCAGATTTCCGTGGCTTTTCAGAAAATGGGCAATGGCTGCGTTGCGGTGTCCGTGATCTCGTTCTGACCGTGCGACTTCACGGTCAAATTTAACCTTCTTGTTTCCGGACAGCGTCCGCGCGAGATTAAGGAAATTTTCTTTGGCGTCTTTGTCGTGAGTCAGCAAGCTATCGGTGACAACTAGCGCACCTGCATTGATGAACGGATTTCGAGGAATGCCGTTTTCACGCTCGAGCTGGACAAGAGAGTTATAAGGATTGCCTGACGGCTCTCGCCCTACTCTCTTCCAAAGCCCCTCGCCTTCATGATGAAGGGCAACAATCAGGGTCAGAACCTTTGAAATACTTTGAATGGAAAAGGGCTCACGGGCATCGCCGTAGCGATACTCTTTGCCATCCACTGTGCTCACGGCTATCCCCAGCTTTTTTGGGGAAACCCGCTTCAAAGCGGGAATGTACGAGGCAACCTTGCCTTTCCCGAAATCCTTGGCCACTGCGTCACCGATCTCGCCGAGAACAGCATCAAAATCGATACCGTCCAGCGGGCGAAGAGGAACACGGGCCATTGAGTTATGCCGATTTTTTGACAGAGACTTCGGCTTCAGCGCGAAGTTTACGCACCAAGCCTTCGCGCTTTTCCAACCACCAGCGATACTCCATAGGCCAATTGTCATAGCTCATGAGGTCAGGGTTCAGCGCGCGCTCCGCATGATGTGCCCAGTAAGGGTCGTATAACGCCTCCCGGGCGACGGCGATGATGTCCGCGTGGCCGTCCTGTAGAATTTGTTCGGCTTGCGGCCCATCAACGATGAGACCGACCGCCATAGTTTGAACATCTGCATCGCGGCGAATGCGCTCGGAAAAGGGCACTTGAAAGCCAAGGTGGCGCGGAACGGCTCTTGCGGTTGCGGATCCTACAACACCGCCGGACGAACAATCGACCACATCCACCCCACGCGATTTCAGCTCTTTGGCGAAAGCAACGCTATCGTCAAGATTCCACCCCTCTTCCATGCCATCTACCGATGAAATACGGACAAATACCGGCAGGTCGTCGGGCCAGACTTCGCGCACAACCTCAATTACCTCGAGCGGAAAGCGCGTGCGGCCCGCGAAATCGCCGCCGTATTGATCGGTACGTTTGTTAATCAGTGGCGAGAGAAATTGGTGCATGAGGTAGCCGTGCGCACAGTGCACCTCGATGATCTCAAACCCGGCATTGAGAGTACGCTCGGCTGCCGCGCGCCAGGCCTCCTTCACCTCGTTGAGATCATCAACGGTCAGCGCATGCGGAACATGCCAGTTTTCATCCATCAATTCTGGAGTGGAGGAAACCGTTTCCCAGGGCGCCTCATTGCGGGCTTTGGTGTCGGCATCCGAAAGAATGCCCATACCGTGCCAAGGGCGTTGT
Organism: Alphaproteobacteria bacterium; assembly: GCA_030432435.1. Classification (GTDB taxonomy): domain Bacteria; phylum Pseudomonadota; class Alphaproteobacteria; order Rhodospirillales; family Rhodospirillaceae; genus UBA11612. Next base: position 4,979 of record JAUIGX010000053.1, on the reverse strand, counting down.
GTGCTGGACTTGCGTCCCGCGTGCGCCAGTTGCATGGCAGGTGTTGCCCCAAACTGTTTGAGAAACTTTGTAACCCGGGCCATGGGCTCTATATGTTCGTCGGACCAAATACCTGCATCGCCGTAGGTAATGCGCCCGCGTTCCTCCACCGCAGAAGCCTCTATGAACACGATTCCGGCACCGCCAAGCGCGTACTGCCCCAAATGAACCAAATGCCAATCGTTAGCCATGCCGCCGTGGCCGCCATAGGTGCACATCGGCGAGATGCAGATGCGATTACGAATAGTCAAACCACGTAGTTTGAGCGGCGAGAAGAGCAATGACTGGCTGGAGTTGGACATTAGGAAGCGCCTTTATGAATCGTGAGCCGATGTATACCAATGAGTATGTTAACTAAACTCCCTGGTATCAAGCCACTCTTTCCTTAATCTATCAACGGTCCCCTGCCAAGAGAAGCCGCGCTTCTCTGCCTCATTCCGACTTGGCGCTTTACCGAAGGAACTCGCCAGTCCTCAATAGCCCAAAGCTAGTGCTGGCTGTACCCTTGGGCGAAGCCTGGCGGAATTGGTGGAGTCTTGATGGCTCGCTCGGCACGCTGAAAAACAATGCCGCCGAGAGCCGGCTTGCTACCTACTGGCGAGAAGTTCTGTTTGCTGCCGATAACCCCTATCGATTACCGGAAGACAGCGCACACGTGTTTCCCAGCGATGTCGCGATTTAAGCGGCTTTCGCCTTGGAAAACAGCCGAAAGAAATTGGCTGTGGTTTGCATCGCAAGTTCGTCGCGGGATACGCCCTTCAGATCTGCGACCAATGCCGCGGTATGAGCCACGAAAGCAGGCTCATTGGTCTTGCCGCGATGGGGTACGGGCGCAAGATACGGGCTATCAGTTTCTACCAAGATCCGATCGAGTGGCACTGTCTTGGCGACTTCCCGCAATTCTTCCGCTTTCTTGAAGGTGACAATGCCGGAGAAGGAAATATAGAAGCCTAACTCCAAGACCTTCGCGGCCAACTCGGGGCCCGAACTGAAGCAGTGAATAACCCCTGTAAAAGGCCCTTTGCTCATTTCTTCGTCAAGAATGACCGCTGTTTCGGGGTCGGCGTCGCGCGTATGAATAATAATGGGCAAGTCGGCCTCGCGCGCGGCATCGATGTGAACGCGGAAACTGCGTTCCTGATCGGCGCGCGGGCTGTGCTCATAGTAAAAATCGAGGCCGGTCTCGCCAAAAGCAACGACTTTGGGATGTTTGGCAAAATCCATGAGTTTGCCGACATCCATCGCCGGTTCGACCCCGGCTTCATGCGGGTGGATTCCGACCGAGCACGATACGTTCTCGAACCGTTCGGCCATGGCCAGAACGCCGTCGAACTTGGTGATTTTCGTGCCGATCGTCAGCAGATGGCCAACGCCTGCCGTGCGCGCCCGTTCTAGGATACCGTCGGCGTCGCCGGACAGCTCAGGAAAATCGAGATGGCAATGGCTGTCGACCAAAAGTGGCTGCGCGTTCATGCCGTCCCCTTTCCTGCTTTAACGTCATAGCGCGGGAATACGCCCTGAGGCGTAGGCAGCACTAGACCACCCTGGAGGGCGTTCGCCTCACCTAAATCAGTAAACATCCGCTTGTCTGTTGGCACGGCCAGTTGATCGAGGAGCTTGTCCATCGCGTGCGGCGTAAATGGCTGCATGAGGATCGCTATATGACGCACGGTCTCTGCCAGCACATACAGCACTGTCTTCATCCGCTCGGGATCTGTTTTCTTCAGCGTCCAGGGGGCTTGTTTGTCTACATATCCGTTGGCTGCACGCACCACATTCCATATGGACTCAAGGACCTCATGGAAAGCCTGGCGATCCATGGCGCCTCGGCACTGATCAACGAGACCATAGCAAGCAGATAAAAGTTCTCTATCTTCTCCAGTTAGGTCGCCGGCCGCAGGTAGAACTCCATCAAGGTTCTTGCCAATGAATGACAGGAATCGCTGCGCCAAGTTTCCAAGTTCGTTGGCGAGTTCGCCATTGATGCGACCCGCGATCGCAGCTTCCGAGAAATCTCCATCATTGCCGAACGGCACCTCGCGCAGCAGGAAATAGCGAATTTGATCGAGTCCGTATTCGGCCACCATATGGTTGGGGTCGATGGCGTTGCCCAAGGATTTGGACATCTTTTGTCCTTCCACCGTCCACCAGCCGTGGGCATAAACCCGTTTGGGTGGCGGCAAGTCTGCGGCCATCAGGAAAGCCGGCCAGTAGACGCAGTGAAAGCGGATGATGTCTTTGCCGACCATGTGATGAGCTTCCGGCCAGAACGTCGCGTACTCATCCTTCTCATTCGGATATCCGAGGGCCGTGATATAATTGGTGAGGGCATCGATCCACACGTACATAACGTGCTTATCGTTGCCCGGCACCGGAATGCCCCATGAGAATGTTGTGCGGGAAATCGAAATATCCCTCAGGCCGCCTTTGACGAAGCTATAGACTTCGTTGAAACGACTTTTCGGGCCAATGAAATTGGGATTGGCATCATACAATGCCAACAGTTTGTCCTGCCATTTCGACAGATTGAAGAAGTAGCTTTCTTCCTCCACCCACTCCACCGGCGCTCCGGTTGGCGCTAGGCGCTCGCCGTTTGGGCCTTTTGTGAGCTCGGCTTCATCGTAGTAAGCCTCATCGCGCACCGCATACCATCCGGCATACTTATCGAGATAGATATGTCCATTGTCCTCAAGCCGCTTCCACAGCGCCTGGCACGACTTGACGTGCCGCTCCTCCGTGGTGCGGATAAAATCATCATTTGAAATACCAAGAGTCGCCGCTAAGTCGCGGAAGTTCTTTGAGTTCTGATCGCAAAGCGCAATAGCCTCTATACCTTTGTCGGCGGCTGCTTTCGCGACCTTTTGACCGTGTTCATCGGTCCCTGTCAGGAACTTCACATCAAAACCGTCGAGGCGCTTGAACCGCGCCAATACATCGCAGGCTATGGTCGTGTACGCGTGGCCGATATGCGGCTTGTCGTTCACGTAATAGATTGGCGTGGTGATGTAGAACGCCTTTGACACTCACAGCTCCTGTAATTCGTATATCTTTCCGCCCATTCAAGCGGAAAGCTGACGCCCCCATATAGACGCTAAAGCAAGGCTGGGAAAGAGCGTCGCTGAATTAGGGAGATCAAGCGGCGCGGCGGCCTGCCGCTGTTTGCCCGATGGCCGTCAGCATTAAAACCAAGCTACGCTTGCGGTCCAGGTGCAAGGCTAGGCTACGTTCAGATATCCGGCCGATCTCTTGCCAGGTTTCCGCCCACGCCGCCGGCGGCGCGGCAGCAATAAGCTTCTCGGCAAGAGAATGTTCGCCCGGAACAATTTCTGAAAGGGCCGATAAGTTCCCGCGCGCACCGTGTGCAGCCACACGCGCAAGCCACCAGGAGAGCAATCCGCTCAAGGTGCGAAAGACATCCCCGCGCAGCGCTTTATCTGCCAGCGCATGGACACCTGTGATGCTGAGTTTGGGCGCGTTACTTAACAAAGCGACGAGATCGCGGAAAAGGCTGACGCCCCCCTCGTCTGCGAGCTCCAGCGCGCGGCCAATGGAGCCGTCGGCCAGAACGGCCAAGGCCGCCGTATCGCCTGCATCCAGATCGGGGCGATATCGATTTAGCAGGGCTGTAACCTGCCGGTCTGCGAGTGGACGAAGATCAAGCCTGCGGCAACGTGAACGGATGGTCGGCAATAGGCGATCCGGATTATGGGCAACCAGAAAAAGCAGAGCACGGCGGGGCGGCTCTTCCAACACTTTCAGCACAGCATTGGCGGCATTGGCATTCATTTCGTCGGCGGCATCGATCAACACAACCCGCCAGCCACCTTCGGCAGGTGTCATGGTGAGAAAGCCGCCGACACTTCGCACTTCATCCACGCCGATGACCGTCTTACGCTTGGTCTGTTTAGCATCCGACCACCCTCGCTCGACCGCTCGGAAATCTCCATGGCCGAGGGCCGCGATCCTGCGAAAGATCGGGTGCTCCGCTGATAGTTGCAGGGTCTCGGGCACTTCGGACGCGCCGAACATATCCGTGCCGCCTTGCGCCCTAGCCCCCTGCGCCATCACAAACCGGGCCATGCGATAGGCAAGCGCCGCCTTCCCGATTCCGCGCGGGCCGCAGATCAACCACGCATGAGCCATTCGCCCACCGGTCCACGCATCTAGAAAACTTTTCTCCGCGGCCTCATGTCCGATGAAGTATGGATTGGAGCGTGAGTCCGGGATGTCTGACGGGTCCGTATCACTCATCGTCCGCTTCTCGTTCCTTCAGTAGCCAAAGTACTTCCGCCAATACATCCCGGTGAATGGCTTCGGCATCGCGGGACGCATTGATGACATGACAGCGAGCCGGGTCGGCATTTGCGATTTCTAGAAAGCCCTTGCGCAGCCGTTCATGAAATTCTGTCGCCATGCTTTCATAACGCATCTCGGTGCCGCCCCGCGCGGCGACACGCTCTAGACCGACATCCACCGGCACATCAAAAAGCAACGTGAGGTCAGGATTGAATTTTCCAACGGCAGCACGGTGAATAGACCTGATTGCATCCATTTCAACGCCATGCCCATACCCTTGGTAAGCCAGCGTGGAGTCAAAAAACCGATCACAGAGCACAATCTTTCCGGCTTTCAATGCCGGCCAGACCGTGTTGACCATGTGATTGCGGCGTGCCGCAGTGTGTAAGAGCGTTTCGGTCATGCCATCCCACCGGTCGGCATCCCCTTCCACCAGCAACTTGCGAATGATCTCCGCACCCGGGGCCCCGCCCGGCTCGCGCGTTATCATCACGTTGTGATTTAAGTCTTTCAGGGCATCTGCGAGAAGACGAGCCTGGGTGGATTTACCGCACCCCTCTCCGCCTTCCAGCGTAATAAAGCAGCCGGATTTACGAGTGTCGGTTGGCACCATTACTCCGGTTGCTCGGCCGCTGAAAGCGGCG
>JAUIGX010000291.1 GCA_030432435.1 Alphaproteobacteria bacterium | reverse complement strand
AGCCATCCGGATTCTGGGCTTGAAGGACAAGACCCGCTTTTACCAGGCGTCGACGTCCGAGTTGTACGGCAAGGTACAGGAAATTCCGCAATCCGAGAAAACGCCGTTTTACCCGCGCAGCCCGTACGGCGCGGCAAAGCTTTACGCCTATTGGATCACCGTGAATTACCGCGAAGCCTACGGCTATCACGCCTCCAACGGCATTCTCTTCAATCACGAAAGCCCCTTGCGCGGCGAGACATTCGTCACCCGAAAGATCACCCGCGCGGTGGCCGCCATTGAGCTGGGCATTCAAGATAAAATTTATCTCGGCAACTTGGATGCCAAGCGCGACTGGGGACATGCCCGCGACTACGTCGAAGGCATGTGGCGTGTTTTGCAACAGGACACGCCGGACGACTACGTGCTCGCCACCGGCGAGACTCATGCCGTGCGCGAATTTGTCGAACTTTCCTTTGCGGAAGTGGGACGTACCATCACCTGGAAAGGCAAGGGCGTGGACGAAAAGGGGATTGATGCTAAATCGGGAGAGGTATTGATCGAGATCGATCCGCGCTATTTTCGGCCGACCGAAGTGGACCTTCTGCTTGGCGACCCCACCAAAGCATTTGAAAAGCTCGGCTGGAAACACACCACGAGTTTTAAGCAAATGGTCAAGGAAATGGTCGCCGCGGACATGGAAGCCGTGAGGGCGGAAGCGCAGCGGTTTGGGCGCGACGATTAATTCATGACCGGCGCACCCTATTCACTAACCGAAAAGCGCGTTTGGGTGGCCGGGCATCGCGGCATGGTCGGAAGCGCGATTGTACGCCGGCTTGACCGCGAGCGTTGCAGCGTCCTGGCTGCAACCCATAAAGACCTTGACCTCACACGCCAGCGCGACGTTGAAGACTGGATGGCGGAGGTAAAGCCTCAGTGCATATTTTTAGCCGCAGCCGTTGTCGGCGGAATACTGGCCAACGACTCTCATCCCGCAGCGTTCCTGACTGACAATCTGCAAATACAGACCAACATCATTTCTACCGCACATAAAATCGGCGTGGAGAAACTTCTCTTCCTCGGCTCTAGTTGCATATATCCGAAACTGGCCAAGCAGCCGCTCAACGAAGATGCGCTGCTGACCGGACCCCTTGAGCCGACCAATCAGTGGTATGCGGTCGCAAAAATTGCCGGCGTTAAACAATGCCAAGCCTACCGGCGTGAATATGGATGCGATTTTATCAGCGCGATGCCCACTAATTTGTACGGCCCGGGTGATAACTTCGATCTCCTCTCCAGCCATGTGTTGCCCGCGCTCATCGTCAAGGCCCACAACGCCAAGGTCTCAGGCGACAAAACCCTCACCTTATGGGGCAGCGGCACGCCGCGCCGCGAGTTCTTGTATGTAGAAGACCTGGCCGACGCTTGTGTGTTTCTCATGAAGAACTATTCCGGAGATCGTTTTTTGAACGTGGGCTTTGGCAGCGACGTGACCATCCGCGAATTGGCGGAAATCATCTCGGATGTCGTCGGGTTCAAAGGCGCGTTCGTATATGATTCTGAAAAGCCGGACGGCACGCCGCAAAAGTTGCTCGATTGCGCCCGTCTAAACGGTCTTGGCTGGCGCGCCTCAACCGATCTACGCGCCGGTATAGCTAAAGCATATGAATGGTACCTTCAAAATGAAGCCGGCAAATGACGACCAATGAGCCCAAACCTCTGAACACCGCAAAGGGACAAGCGCTCTACGAAAAAGCCCGGAAATTAATCCCCGGCGGTAGCCAGCTATTGTCCAAACGTCCCGAAATGTTCGCCCCCGGGCAATGGCCGCCCTACTACGTCAAAGCCCAGGGCGCAGAAATCACCGATCTTGATGGAAACACACTTATAGATATGTCCATCTGCGGCGTTGGCGCCACGGTGCTGGGCTATGCCGACCCCGACGTTGACAGCGCGGTGAAAACCGCGATCGACGCAGGCTCTATGGCCACGCTTAATTGCCCCGAGGAAGTGGACCTGGCAGCGCTGCTTGTGGAACTCCACCCGTGGGCAGCGATGGCGCGATTTTCCCGTTCGGGCGGCGAAGCCATGGCAATTGCGGTACGCATCGCCCGCGCGCGCACCTCGCGCCAGGTGATAGCCTTTTGCGGCTATCACGGCTGGCACGACTGGTACCTGTCAGCGAATCTCGCCGACGACAGCACTCTCGATGGACACCTTCTGGCCGGGCTTGAACCCAGGGGCGTTCCGCGCGGACTCAAGGGTCTGATGCAGCCGTTCCACTACAACGATGCGGAAAGCCTTAAAAAAATTGCGGCGGAGCACGGTGCCAATCTTGCCGCCATTGTCATGGAGCCGGTTCGCAACGCCCCCGCGCCGGGATTTCTCGACGCCGTTCGCCAAGTCGCCGACGAGACCGGCGCGGTCCTGATTTTTGATGAGATCACCGCAGGGTTTCGCGTTAATACCGGCGGCATTCATCTTACCCTCGGGGTCGAGCCCGATTTAGCCGTCTTCGCCAAGGCGCTCGGTAACGGCTATCCGATCTCGGCCATCATCGGCCGGGAAGCGGTTATGTCGGCGGCACAGGATACATTTATCAGTTCCACGGCCTGGACCGAGCGGGTCGGCTCGACCGCCGCATTGGCTAGCCTGCGCAAGCACCGCGCGGTGAATGCACCAGCTCACCTCGTACGCATGGGCGAACGGGTCATGGCCGGCTGGACAGAAGCGGCAAAAAGCGCTGGCCTCGATATCGAGCTTTCCGGAATTCCGCCGCTCGCGCATTTCGCATTCAAAGTGCCGGACCCGCGCAAGGTGCGCACATTATTCACCCAGCTAATGCTGGACCGAGGCTATCTCGCAAAGGATGCCTTTTACGCCATGTTTGCCCACACGGACGCGCATATAGACGGATTTAATGCCGCCTGTATGGAGGCTTTCGAGATTATCGCCGCCGCTCTGAGGTCAAACCAGGTAGATGAATTATTACGCGGGCCGGATGCACATGCCGGGTTTCAACGCCTGA
>JAUIGX010000290.1 GCA_030432435.1 Alphaproteobacteria bacterium | reverse complement strand
CGATCCGGAGACAGGTCAGAACACTCATATCTCCACAACGTACCGGGTGGAGGCTGTTCCGGCATTTGTCGTGCATCCTGAGGGACTGACGGCTCAAGCTGGCGATGATGTTCAAGCGGCGCAAGCACGGTAGCGAACTATGAGTGTGATTATAAAGTTAAGGACTCAACGATGATGAATTACGGTCGGCCGATGCGTAGGCGCACAACTGGTATTGTCGCGAGCTGTGCGTTCGCGGCAACGGCGATGCTGGCGGCAGATATGTCTGTGGCTGCGGATGAGCCGTTGTCTGCCGGCGGTGAGCCAGTGGTGCGCCGTTTGTTACCCGATCAATATCGAAACATTGTTGCCGATATTTTCGGAAAAGATATCGAGATAGGCGGTCGCTTTGAGCCTGACATTCGTGAAGGCGGACTATTGGCGGTCGGCGCTTCTCGCGTCAGTGTGACGGGCAGCGGACTGGCACAGTATGACGCCATAGCCCGCGGCATTGCGGAGCAGGCAGTGGACGAAAAGCACCGCGCCTTGCTAATGCCGTGTGTGCCCGCATCGGTGACAGCTCCTGATGATGTTTGCGCGCGGACGGCGTTGGCACGGGCTGGCCTGCATCTATACCGCAGGCCGCTGACCGATGAAGAGTTGGACCTGCGCGTGAGCGCAGCCTCGGAAGCCACTAAAATTCTGGGAGACTTTTACCAGGGCTTCGCTCTCAGCTTGGGCGGCATGTTGAGCTCTCCTCAATTCCTTTTCCGAGCTGAAAGATCAGAGCCAGACCCTGATCATCCCGGCCACCATAGGCTTGATGGATATTCAAAAGCAGAGCGGCTTAGTTTCTTTTTGTGGAACACTTCGCCAGACACAGAGCTGCTGGAGGCTGCGGCAAGTGGCGAGTTGCACACCGAGAAGGGACTTCTAAAGCAAGCCAATAGATTGCTAGCGTCCTCTCGAGTGGAAGACGGTGTGCGCGCGTTTTTCGAAGACATGCTGCACTTTGATCGTTTTGCGACATTCTCTAAAGACGCGGCGATTTATCCAAAGTTCACCAACGATGCGACTCAAGATTCGCGGGAACAAACCTTGCGGACGATTGTCGAGGTGTTGCTGAAGGATAACGGTGACTACCGAGATTTGTTCACGACACGTAAAACGTTCCTGAACCCGTTGATGGGGTCTGTGTACGGTGTGCCTGTTCCTAAAGTTACGGCGAATGGCGCCCCCGACCCGTGGGTTCCTCACATGTATTCGGCAGACGATCCGCGCGCGGCAGGTATCCTTATGCACGCAAGCTTCACGGCTTTGCATTCACATCCAGGACGTACGTCGCCGACTTTGAGGGGCAAAGCTATACGCGAAATTCTGATGTGCCAGCATGTGCCAGATCCGCCGGGCGAAGTAGAGTTCACTGTCGTTCAGGACACGGAAAATCCCGTCTACAGAACAGCGCGGACCCGGCTGGAAGCGCATGCAACAGAACCCATGTGTACGGGTTGCCATAAAATTACCGATCCGATGGGCCTTGCGATGGAAAATTTTGATGCGGCCGCGGGCTTTCGGACCACCGAAAATGGCGAAGTCATCGATACGAGCGGCTCGATAGACGGCAAAACGTTCAATAATGCTGTGGAACTCGGTCAGGTTATTCATGACCACCCGGCCGTCACCAACTGTATCGTAAACCGAGTCTACGCCTATGCCGCTGGCCGCGATGCCACCAAGGGCGAAGATGATTGGATGAAATATCTCAAGAGCAAGTTTGTGGAGAATGGGCACAGGTTTCCAGACCTGATGCGGACCATCGTCACGAGCGATGCGTTTTATCGCGTGTCCGACCCACAAACCCAAGACGCGCGTGCGAAGTAACCTGAGGGACGTGTTTAACACCCCTTGCATTAAATTTTGACATGACGATTCAAGACGTCAACGAAGTCTAGAATGGGAGATTCAGGTATGAGTGCAGTAACTAGAATGGCAAGTCGCCGGAGAGTTTTAAAAGGCGCGCTGAACGGCGGTGTCGTAACCCTTGGCTTGCCGTTCCTGAACGGATTTCTCAATGAAAACGGGACCGCACTGGCTGCCACCGGGCAGGACTTGCCGTCTTGTTTCGGCACGTGGTTCCAAGGGCTCGGTCTAAGCCCAGGCTTCTGGGAGCCGAAGGAAGCGGGCGCCATTCGCGAAATGCCCATGCAACTCAAGCCGCTCGAAGCTTTCAAGGATAAGATCAACGTGTACAGCGGTATGCGCGTCTTCCTCGATAGCCACCCGCCTAAGGTTCATTCCACCGGGGCTATCGCCGTTATGGGCGGCGGAATTCCAGGCGATGACGATGGAGCGTTTCCCAGCATCGATACATTGGTGGCCGACCACATTGGCACGCGTACGCGTTTCCGCTCGTTGGAAGTGTCATGTAACGGACAACGTGGTTCTTACAGCCGCAAGAGCGCGAGTTCGTCAAACCCTGCGGAAACTTCTCCGATGGCGCTTTATCAGCGCATCTTTGGTCCGGACTTCCAAGATCCCAACGCGGCCGACTTTACGCCTGATCCGAAAACAATGGCCCGCAAAAGCGTATTGTCGGCGTTCAGCGAGGAGCGTCAGGGTTTGATGCGCGATTTGGGCGCTGACGACCGGTCGCGTCTGGATGAGTACTTCACTGCTTTGCGCGAGTTGGAGAACCAGCTGAATCTCGAATTGCAAAGACCAGCGCCGCTCGAGGCCTGCACAGTGCCCGAAAGTTCCGAAGAAGGTACGCACAGCATGGTCATTGACCATGCGACAGCTGACAATCGGCTGTTCTCCAAACTGCTGGCTCATGCATTGGCATGCGGACAAACGCGTGTTTTCAATATTGTGTTCGACAGTGCTGGCGGAAATTTGCGGACTGCGGGCAGCCCCGTGACATTCCACATTCACACCCACGAGGAGCCTGTCGATCCTGAAATCGGGCTGCAGCGTCAAGTGGCATGGTTCCAAGAACAATGCATGATGGCTCTCAATGATACGCTGACCGCACTG
>JAUIGX010000289.1 GCA_030432435.1 Alphaproteobacteria bacterium | reverse complement strand
GAACGCACCGGGCGCTTGGTTGATCTAGCCAGCGTCTTTTTCGATCTCTACTGGGCCGAAGACCTCGACATTTCCCAGGACGACATCCTCGCCCAGGGATGCGAGAGAATCGGCTTCGATCAAAAGGTCTTCTTTGACGGCATCAGCGAGCCCGCCATCAAGCAGCACCTCAAAGACAACACCGAGGAATTGATGCGTCGGGGCGGCTTTGGCACCCCGACCATGTTCATCAATAACGACGACATGTACTTCGGCAACGACCGACTGATGCTGGTGCGCGATGCTTTTGAACGTGCCGCTGGACTGCCCTAGAAATTCGGTTTCCGCTTGGCGTGGAAAGCCTCCATGCCTTCTTTCCAGTCTTTCGAGCCCACCAGCAACGCAAGAGATTCGAGGCCATAGCGGCGCGCGCTATTTAGATCAACGCTCTCGCTGACATAAACAGACGCCTTCGCCTGAGCAATCGCAAGCGGACTGAGTTCCTTCAACTTCTCGGCAAGCGCAAGCGCCGCCGGCATCAGATCGTCAGGCTCCACTGCCGCATAGAGGAGCCCATATTTATCAACCTCGTCGGCAGTCAGATGCGTGCCAAGCAGGCACCATTCAATGGCCTTACTGCGCCCGGCATGATGCAGCAGCTTCTGGACGCCCCCAGCACCCGGAATAGCGCCCAGCTTAACTTCCGGCACGCCGATACGAGCCGTTTTTGACATGATACGAAAGTCGCAAGAAATCGCCATCTCGCAGCCGCCGCCAAGGGCAAAGCCGTTGATCGCCGCGATAACCGGAAAGGGCATTGCCTCAAAGCGATCGAACACGCGCGCAATGTGGTTGAGGTAATTGTCGCGCAACTCAAAACCGGTCGTGCCGATCGGCGAGTTGGGGTCGGTAAAGTAGTCTAAATGAGCGCCGCAACAGAACGCACGCCCCGATCCGGTAATGATCAAGGCCCTCGCTTTCTCTGCCCGCGCAACATCCAGCGCCCGGTCCAACTCGGACAACAAGTCCAGATGCAGAGTATTCATTTCTTGCGGACGGTTCATGGTAGCCAGCGCCACACCTGCCGCCGGCCAGCTTAAGGTAACTGCTTTTCCGTCAAAGGATTCGGGCATGGGCTCGCTCACGTGAAAGAGACATCAAGACCCAGATCACGAGCGATCAACATCGTTTGAATCTGGCTGGCACCGTCACCAATCGTACAGATGCGATTATCGCGCAAATAACGAGACACCGGACAATCGTCCATGAACCCCCAGCCGCCGTGCACCTGAACCGCAAGGTTGGCACACTCGGTTGCTATTTCAGTGGCGTAGTATTTGGCCACCGCGAGATCCTTCACAGAAGCTAGGCCCTGGTCTGTCAGCCAGGCTGCTTTGTAAACGACGAGGCGCGCGGTCTCGACCTTCACGGCAATGTCGGCCACCATTTTCTGGATCATCTGCAAACTACCGAGGGTTCCGCCGAAGGCTTTGCGTTCTTTGGCATAGCTCACGGCATGATCCAGGCAGCCCTGCGCAAGACCCAGCGAACAGGTCGCGAGGAAAACCCGCGCTTGCTGATAGCCCTTATGCAAGAGCAAGCGACCTTTATCTAATTCGCCAACGATATGATCCGGCGACAATTCGCAATCGTCGAAATGAAGCGGGTGGGTATCGGACGAACGCCAACCCATCTTGTCGTAGGATTTTCCGACCGTGAATCCTTTGGTCCCCACCGGCACCAGAAACAAGGTGAACGATTTTTTCGGCGCTTCAACCGGGCTGGTCACCGCCAGCACCAACGCAAACGAGGAAATATCCGTTCCCGGATTGGTAATGAAGGCTTTCTCGCCGCTCATTTTCCAGACGTTGCCGTCAAGGCGCGCGCGTGTGGTGAAACCGGCCGTGTCCGACCCGGCTTGTGGTTCGGTTCCTGCGATAGAACAGATTTTCTTCCCCGAAACGATATCCGGCAGATATTTTTCTTTCTGCTCATCACTCCCGAAACGCGCAAGCGTCAAGCCCGTCGCAATGCTCACCATAGTGCCGACCGCCAAGGATTGATCCGCCCTCGCCACCTGCTCCAGCGCCAGCGCTGTCTCAAAGGTTCCAAGCCCCATGCCGCCCCATTTTTCCTCGAACGGAATGGAGGTAATGCCGAGTTCGGACAACTCATGGAACAGCGCCGTTGGAAACTTGGCGTCTTTGTCGAGTTGCTCCGCCACGGGCGCGATCTTGGCCTGGGCGAAAGCATGTACAGTTTCCTGTAGCTTGCGCTGATCGTCGGTCAGTAAAAATTGCATGGTGGTATCCCTAAAGTCAGATGGGCTTTCTAACGCGCCAGGCGGTAATGAAAATCGGTGATGCGCCCTTCCGGCTTGGCCTTGAACTTCACCTTCACGCGGGTGCCCGGCTTCATCTTGGCCATTGCTTTCCTCACATCTGACAAATTCTCACCCTCGACGAAATTCACCATCGCGGTGCTCACGCCGTCGAGACGCACGTAGGCAATGGCATAGGGTGGTTTCGGCAGCCCTTCGAACTGCGCGCTGACGATAGTCGCGGACTCGATGGTGCCTTCTTGACCGGCTTCAACCCAACTGTCGCAAGCTTCAAACGACCGTTCGCAGTACGCCCGCGGCGGCAGGTACGCCATGCCGGACTTCGTGCACTTGGTGGCTAAAATTTTGCGCTCCTTCAATCCCTCGAAGAAATGCCCGGCCACTTTGCCGACAGAATAGTTGTAGCGAACATGCCACTCGCCGGGGATAACCATATTGTTGAACGGCACGTCATCCAGCGCCGTCGTTTTAGTTTTTGCCTTAGACTTAGATTTGGCTTTCGCCTTCGTCTTGGATTTACTTTTCGCTTTGCTCATAGCTCGCCTCTCTTAAGAAACGTGATCGTCACTTAGCGCGGTGACGGTGAAAAATTGGGTGGACCCGCCGATAGCGGTGGCAATGGCGCGCTTGGCGTTCTTCACCTGCATCTCGCCGGCCCGGCCCATAATTTGTTTGGCGGCATCGGCCGCGCGA
>JAUIGX010000052.1 GCA_030432435.1 Alphaproteobacteria bacterium | reverse complement strand
CGTCTTTCATGCGCATCAGCAGGGTGTCGCGCGTGATGCCGGCATTGTTCACCAGGATCACCGGCGCGCCGGCTTGCTGGGTCATCTCGGCAACCAGGCCGGTGACGGCGTCAGCATCGTTGACATCCAGTACCCTGCCCTCACTGCCGGCCGCAATGGCGCCAAGACGTTCACTGATGGCGGCCGCACCGGCTTCGGACGTGGCGGTGCCAAACACGCGGTCACCCCGCGCGGCCAGCGAATCGGCAATGGCTGCACCAATGCCCCGGCTGGCGCCGGTCACCAGCGCGATGCGCCGGGCTTCGGCATCACTCATGATTCGGTTTCTCCCATCAGCTGTTCGATGTCGGCGCGACTGGCCAGTGCGGTGATGGCTGCGCCTCGTGCGATACGGCGATTCAGCCCGGACAGGACTTTACCCGGCCCGCATTCGGCAAACCGGGTGACACCATCTGCGGCCAGTTTTTCGATGGTGCGGGTCCAGCGAACAGGCTGCCACAGCTGGCAGGCCAGCGCCTCGACGATCTCGGCGGGCTCATCGTGTCGTGCAACATCCACATTATGAATGATGGGGACAGCCGGCTGCCAGATGGCGATCTGCTCGCGACGGCTGAGGTCCTTTTGCATCACCACCTGCGCGCCGGTTTGCGACACTAGGATGGTTGGGTCCCTGTCGGGCATTTCCAGCACCACGTGAGGAATGCTGCCGACTGTCCGCAGCGTCAGCAGGGTGGCTAGGCCACCGATCAGCGCGCTCATGAAAATGAACACGCCCACACCCAGCGCCACGCCGGCCATTAATAGCGCCGTCTGACCTGGATGGGACAAGAGGTGCCGGATGGCGAGCTTGACGGCGTAGGGGTTCATATTAATCGGCTGCCCGCATTTTGACCTCTTCACCCGGCAGTGCAGCATCCGGATCGCAAAGAATGCGCTCGCCGGGTTCCAGGCCGCTGGTGACGATCACTCTTTCGGCCGGCCAGTCGATGAAGTCGATCCGGCGTTCCGCGACGATGCCAGCGCCCAAGACGATCCGCACGCGCGCATCGCCGCTGGATTGGATGATGGCACTGCGCGCTACGCTGATGGCGCGCTCACGCTGCTCGATAACAAGGTTCACCGTAACGGTGAGTCCTGAAGGCGCGTCGATCACTGCATCACCAAGGCTTAGACGGACATCGCGGGCGCCTGTGGTCGGGTTAACTCGAGGCGCAATATGCGCAACCACGGCCTGGATCTGGCGCTGCTGCCCCGGCAGACTGACCAGCGCCTCCATGCCTGGACGGATTTCGGCGGCATAGACCTCGTCCATCTCGACCGTAACTTCTGGGCTGGAAAGATCGGCCAGACGGTAGATGATGCTTTCGATACCGACCGTCTGACCAAGATCGACGGGTCGTTCCAAGATCACCCCGGCAAACGGAGCACGAAGCACCCGCCGGTCTCGCAACTCGCGCGCTCGCACCACGCTGGCGCGGCGGCGGCTCAGTTCGCGCTCACCTTCCTCCACGGCCAGACGCCGTTGTTCCACTTCGCGCTTTGTCGCGAACTGCCCCAGCGCTTCGAAACGAGAAAGCTCGCGCTGTGCTTGAGCAAGGACCGCCTGTTGGGCTTGCACCGATGCTTCTGCCTCCGCAATTGCCGCAGTTTCAGGCGCGTCGTGAATCCGCGCCAACACTTGCCCGGCTGTAACCCGGTCCCCGACGTCGAAGGGTAAGGCGATTAACTCGCCTCCTATTGCCGAGCGGACGTCGACCTGCATCCGTGGCCGAATCCTCCCATTCACTGCGAGCACGCGTTGCGCTGGTGCCGTTTCAACTAGGCACGTGGCCACCTCCATTTGATGTGGAGCCAGAAGCCAGTAACCAGCCAGCGCCAGCAGGATCACAGCTAGCGCACCAAAAAAAAAGAGCGGCTTTAAATTCATATTCATCCGGCAATCGCTTAGCACGTATCTCGGTGGTCCGCTTTGAGTTTCTAGGCCGACCTGTTTGGGTGCGCCGCCGTACGTGATCGAGGCACATGCACCAACTGCCACAATATCCGCAATGTAGACCTGAAAAACAGTGTCTTAGACGGCCTCCGCGATCGGTTGATGGACAGTGAACTGTTCAAGGTTTTCTGCGACGAATTCTACAAGGAGGTAAATCGGTTAACGTCGCAACCGTGACGGCGAAATTCATATGTAGGCGGATTGCCACCGTTCCCACCAATACACTCGGTCCTTCCCATCGTCAGGTATCGATTTTGATGTGCTGTTTTGAACAGAGCGCTGGGAAATAACCCTTTAGCTTAAACATTAGTTCAGCGTTGCGAGAGTGCGGCTGTGCGCCCGTTGACATAGATATAAAGCCTAAAGGGGATCGATCCATGAACGAAATTTTCAGTGTTTATGCGCGTTAAGGATCTCACTCTTGAAGAGTTACTTGCTGGCCGTGCGACTCGTCTTCTGATGGCAAAAGACGATGTGCGGGAGCGTGACGTCCGTGAGCTTCTCGAGCGGGTAGGGCTGTCTTGGGTTCCATTCACGCAATTAATCTGTCCCTTCTTTTTACCTTATCCGCCGATATTCATGATGCAGACCACCAAGATGGGGGCGCTGAATGATAGTGCCTTGGCGTTCAATCGGCCGAGCGAACGGCGAATCTTTCTCTAGTGAGAGGTGAGTCCGACTGCGATTGTAGTATTGGGCATAACTCTTCAACGCCCGACGTAAGTGGGCTTCGCCAAAGATGAGCGTGTGGTCAAGGCACTCTCGGCGGATTGAACCGATGACGCGCTCAACATATCCGTTTTGCCAGGGTGATCTGTAAGCCGTTGGGCGGTCTCTTATACCCATCGCGTTTAATCGACGTTTGAATACCTTACCGTAACTAGCATCTCGGTCCCGTACGAGGTATTGCGGCGCAGTCTCCCATGGAAACGCCTGTTTCACCTGATTTGCAATCCACTCCGCAGTCGGATGGTAGGTCGCGTTGGTCCAAACTAGCTCTCGCCGGTTTAAATGAAGGATTGCGATTCCATAGAGTAGCTTGAGTCCTACTGTGGGCACGACAAACAGATCGACGGCATTGTCAGAGGAAACGGGCTTGAGTCGGTGAAGAACGTCTCATAGCTTCCTCGGATGAAAAACCCCTTCCGCTATTTCAAGACTTCGCCAGAGATTAATCGAATTGGTAAGATTACGGCTCGACCACACCTCGGTGGCCTCCATCACGAATACCTTCGGATGGCGTAAACGGGAGGGACAACGGATTAGAAGACAAAGAAGACGGGCCATCCCCGCCGATTAACGCCGATACGATTTCAAATCAAGTCGGATGAGGTTTTCACAAGGGACAGCCGATAGGCGTCACAACCAAGCTTCCGAAATCTGCAAGTAACGCTGGTTGCAAGTCCCCGCATTGAACCTACGACAGGCAAAATGCCTTTGAAGTAGTTCCCGCAACTCTGCTTCTGCGCCACTTAGTCTATTTTCGAGGAGATGGGGTTGCCACTTCCCAATATTTCCCTTTATTTTCAAGAGTGGTGTTTAGGTAAGTTTGCCAAAGTAACTGGTTGGCAAATTTGAATATGGGCACAACCTCTCCCTCCGCCACCAATTTTCTTATTTTATATATAAACCAATATGTTGTGAATGTGCCGTATTGCGCACTCATCCCTTTACCCATCCCACTGACTTTGCTGCCAGGGCGGAAGTATTGAGTGTGCGCGTCGCGCTCATCGTTCCCTGCGGTCCAGCGGCAATAAGAGGACTAGCGTGGGCTATGAAGCGAAGTGCGCATCCGGCATGCTAGGAGTTTGTTGGACGACTAATAGCCAAGCGAGGACGCGATGAAAGCATGGGCCGTAACTGTTCCTGGTCAGCCATTGAAAGAGGTGGAGGTGCCCACGCCATCGCCAAAGGGATCCGAGGTTCTATTGGAAGTCACACACTGCGGTGTTTGTCACTCCGACGTTCACTTCTGGAAGGGTGAATACGATCTGGGCGGCGGTAATGTTCTGAAAATAACCGACCGGGGGGTAACCTTGCCGCGCGCGCCCGGCCACGAAATCGTTGGTCGGGTATTGGAATGCGGTCCGGACGTAACAGGCGTTGCGGTGGGTGATGTCCGTGCAATTTACCCCTGGGTGGGCTGCGGAAAATGCGAATCCTGTCGGCTTGAACAGGATAATTTGTGCACAAATCAACGCTCTTTGGGCGTCATAGAGCACGGCGGCTTTGCTAGTCATGTAGTGGTGCCTCATTCGCGCTACTTGGTCGATCCGGGCGATGTGGATTTGGCTCTGGCATCAACGTACTCGTGCTCCGGCATTACAGCGTATTCCGCTATTAAGAAGTTGATGCCATATGATGCGGACAAGGCGATCGTCCTCATTGGCGCGGGCGGCTTAGGGTTGAGCGCGATCGCCATGCTGCGCGCGATGGGACACAACAATATTGTCTCGGTCGATAATAATCCCGAGAAAGAAAAGGCCGCGATGGAAGAAGGGGCAAGCGCTTTCGTCGCCATATCTTCCGAACATGCGAAGGATCGAATCCTCGCCAAGACTGGCGGTCCTGTTATGGGCGTGCTGGATTTCGTCAATTCTACGGATACAGCGAGGACCGGTTTTGATCTGCTGGACAAGGGCGGAAAGCTAATTCTTGTGGGCGTAGCCGGAGGACAAATAACGCTTTCGCAAGCGGGCATGGTCTTCAGGGCGAATGCCATCGAAGGATCGTTGACGGGCTCTGTTCAAGACTTGCGCGATGTTATCGCGCTCGCGAACGAAGGCAAATTGCGGCCAATTCCCATCCAGGAAATGGCAAAAGAAAAAGCTAATGAAGCTCTTGGTCTGTTACGGGACGGGCAAGTGAACGGGCGCATCGTATTAGTGGGTTGATGTCGATATGGGCTGCCGGAACCCAAAAAGCAGCACGGCTCTCTGCAAACTAAAGTCGCGCTTAGTACCGCAAACCCCTCATGTGAAAGCTGCGGAGAATTAACTTTGAGCGCTATTGAAAATTACGACTTTATTATTGTCGGTGGTGGGTCCGCAGGGTGTGTTTTAGCCAACCGTCTGTCGGAGGACTCTCGGCACAAAGTCCTGTTGATCGAAGCAGGTAAGACTCAACGCCGCTTGTTCATATCTATGCCGCGTGGGTTTGCATTCACCAGCGACAACCCCTCCTACAACTGGATTTACGAAAGTGAGACTGACACGCCGCATGTTAGGCGGGAGGTGTGGGCGCGCGGACGGTCTCTCGGTGGCTCCGGCACAGTAAATGGCATGATGTTTGGAAGAGGCGCCTTCGCCGACTACGGCGCGTGGGCGGCCAAGGGCGCGAATTTCTGGGATGTCGGCGCGATGCGATCTGCATTTGAGGCAATTGAATCGTCTCAACCGGTGGAAGTCGTGTCGCGTCGATCGCTAGTATCCGCATTCACCAGGGCGATTTCCGGCGTGACCGGCGCCAAGTTAGTTGACGCGCTGTCAAACTCTGATGACCCGGAGGCGGGGTATTATGCCTGTAATATCGCCGAAGGAAGAAGGCTGGATCCTGCAACTGTGTTTCTAGACCCGGCCCGCGCTCGGCCGAATTTGAAGATCATGACGGGTGCATTTGTCGGTAAGATAATATTTTCTGGTCAACGCGCGATTGGCGTAGAGGTCACTCGAGGAGCCGAAACCACAATCGCTTATGGCCGTGAAACCATTTTGTCCGCAGGTGCACTAAGTTCGCCGAAGATATTGCAATTGTCAGGTATCGGGCCGGGCGCCGATTTACAGGAAAAGGGCATTCCTGTTCTGTTTGAGAATGCGGCGGTCGGCGCAAATATGAGGGAGCATTTCTTAGTCCCCTTTACCTGGAGACTCAAAGACCATCACGGCATGAACCGTTCCTTGCGAGGATTGCGTCTGTGGGGAAATATCCTCAAGTACTTCATGGGTCGGACCGGCCTCCTGACAGGGGGCGTGTTTGACGCCGGTGCCTTTGTAAAGACGGACTCATCGCTCTCTGTCCCCGATGCCCAGGTGTTTTTTGGGGATTGGAGCGTAAGGAAAAGTTTTCTTGGAATTCGAACGGAAGCCCAGCCAGGCGCAACGCTTCGGGCTCATTTGTTGCGCCCGTCGAGCACCGGCACGGTGCGGTTGCGATCGCCCAATCCCTTTGACCTTCCTCTCATTCACCTAAATCATTTGAGCAATGAGGATGAGCAAATTGCGGCCATCAAACTTTTCCGGTTGATACGAGAAACGGCCGATCATCCGGAGATTAGTCGCTTCCTAGAAAGTGAGACATTGCCAGGTAAAGATATTCAAACAGATCAAGATATATTGAAGGCTTGGCATCAATTGGGCGCTCCGGCCCATCATGCATCGTGTACGTGCACCATGGGAGAGGGGGCTGGAACTGTGGTCGGGCATGATTTGAGAGTGCACGGCGTGGATGGTGTCCGCATCGCAGACACCTCTATCGCTCCCGAGATGTTTTCAGGAGGAACAAGTGGGCCTGCTCTCGCATTAGCATGGCGCGCCGCTGATGTTATTCTCGGGTCACAAGCCCAAGTGTGAGGCTCGAACTCGCTGCGGAAACTTGCGGCTACGACGGTCCTCAAAACACGCGGAGCCCTCAAATTCTGCACGCCTTAAATCGCGAGCCGTTGTAATTGCGTCATAAGGCGCGAGTTTGTTTTTCTCTGGCTAACAATGTGGTCTGTTGCCTGGCAATAGATAAGATCCAACTGCGAAGGTCGGGTCCCAGCGGCTTTTGAAGTGCCGAACGGTCCCAGGCGAGAAAATAAGGGGCAGGTAATCTCAGCGGGAGATCGAATGGCACCACCAGGCGACCGGAGCTTATGTCGTCCGCCGCCATTGATAGCTGCGCCAGTACGAAGCCTCTTCCATTCACGGCGGCATCTATGGCAGCGCTAGACAGAGAAAATGCCATCTCGGCAGTTGCTCTACTGTAGCTCAAGCCTATGTTCTCCGCCCATTCCGCCCAGGTCGGAGGGGAGCGGTGGTCGCGCGCCCATTCAATGCTCAGCAGCGGTCTATCGAGAATGTCAGCAGGTTTGCGCAGTGGATATTGGGCAAGGAAGGATGGAGAACAGGCAGGGACCACCCAGTCGGTGAATAATTCAGCATACTGGCCGTAGTCGTGGGCCTTGTTGCCGTAAGATATGCGAAAGTCGACCTGATCTTCGCGGAACCGCTGTTCTTGTTCTGACCCGACAAGCCGGACTGTCACGCCTGTGTGCTGCGCCTGCCAATCGAAGAGTTTTGGCGCAAGCCATTTACTGGCAAGTGAAGGGAGGCACGAAATGGAAAATGAACTTTCCGAGAGCTTGCGCGTCAGTAACTCTTGAGCTTCGCGGATGCAGTCGAATCCGGCGGAGACCATCTTATGGTACTCGCGCCCCCAGGATGACAGTGAAACGGTCCTCCCGCGCCTCTCCAGGAGTTGTACGCCCAGGGCCTCTTCCGCTTTGCGGATTTGCTGGCTGACGGCGCCCGCTGAAACTCCCAGCTCATCGGCGGCACCGGTTACGCTGCCGATACGACCGAAAGCTTCGAATGCTTGAATAGCGCGTAGGGATGGCAAGATGAGCTTCACCTTCAACTCAGCTGGTTTGATTTAGTTTTTCTAAAATAGAACGTAGGTGCAAGTCCTTTTTAGCCCAAGAGGCTCACCTTACCCTTGCACCGCCAATCAGAGGCGTTGACGGAGGAAGAACTTATGTATCTCAGGAACTGCTGGTATGTGGCCGCTTCCGAACAGGAAGTTGGCGACGGGCTGAAACCGGTGAAAATCCTTGGTGAGGCCATCGTTCTATATCGCACGACCGACGGATCGGTTGCCGCGCTTGAAGATGCTTGCCCCCATCGCAAATTACCTCTGTCGATGGGGCGTATCAAAGGCGACCACGTAGAATGCGGCTATCACGGGCTGACTTTTGATTGCTCAGGGACATGTATCCGTGTTCCTGGGATGGCAAAAATTCCACAATCGGCGCGCGTGCGCAGCTATCCGATCGTCCAACGTTACGGCCTTCTCTGGGTGTGGATGGGTGATGCGGAGAAAGCTGACCCGGCAAAAATCGTAGAAGTAGAGCATTGGGGCGATCCCGACTGGGGAGTCAACTCGGGGGAATCCATGACGCTTAATTGCAACTACCTTTATGTGACCGATAATCTGCTTGATCCCTCACACGTCGCCTGGGTCCATCAGACTTCGTTCGGTAATGCCGCTACAGAAGAAGCGCCGTTGGAAACCACTGTTGGCGAGAACGGTGTGACGGTGTGGCGTTGGATGATCGACGTTGAACCTGCTCCTTTTTATGCTCCATTTCTAAAGTTCTCCGGCAATTGTGACCGCAAGCAGCAGTACGAAGTGCGCTACCCGTGTATGGCTATCATCAAGGCGATTTTTACGCCGGCCCACACCGGCGGAGAAGGAAAGCCCTTGCCTGAAGACGCTTTCGTCATGGACAGTTATAACTTCATGACGCCGGTCGATGAGAACCACACCAAGTACTACTGGTTTCAGGTACGAAATTTTGCGGCAGGCGATGAAGAGGTGTCGCGTCAGTTCGATGCGTCAGTGCGCATGGCTTTCGAAGAAGATCGCCTCATACTCAACGCAGTGCACAAGGGAATGACCGATAAACAAACGCCGAATATCGATCTTAAGAATGATGTCGGTCCGCTGCGCTTTCGCCGCAACCTTCAAGCGCTGATCGCTGCCGAGAGCCAACAGCTTGAAGCTGCGGAATGAGCACTTCCTTAGCGGCTCAAGGGGCAAATAAGACCGGGTTTCGTCAACTTAAAGTAATAAAAAAGGTTCGCGAAAGCAGTACGATTGCCTCCTTCTACCTAGAACCGACGGAGCAGGACGGATGGCGGAATTTTCAGCCCGGCCAGTATCTTGTTTTCCGTTTCCCGGCACGAGACGGGCAAGGTTTTGTGCTGCGAAATTACAGTGTTTCGTGTTCGCCGGAGAGCAGTTCGCAATACCGTATTACTGTCAAACGCGAAGCGGCACCGGCAACTGATTTGCCTAATGGATTGAGCTCTTGCTATCTGCACGACGAGGTGACGGAAGGTGACGTGCTGGTGGCCGAGGGGCCACGTGGTGAATTCGTTTTGGACCGCGATAGCGATCGTCCGGTTGTGCTTTTGAGCGGAGGTGTTGGTCTTACACCTTTGGTATCGATGTTGCATTCACTCGCTTTGCAAAGCGAGCGCCGGGTATGCTTTATCCACGCCTGCGATAATGGCGAAGTGCATGCTCTTCGTGATGAGGTCGAAACGCTTGCCGCCTCGCGACCGGACGTGACAGCGCATTTTTGCTACCGGTTTCCAACAAAAGAAGACAAAGAGCTTCGTCGCCATCATAGTGAGGGTGTGGTCTCACGTGAACTGCTTCAGAGCTTGCTGCCACTTGACGATTACGACTTCTATCTTTGTGGGCCGGCGCCATTCATGCAGGCAGTGTATAGCACCCTCCGCAGTCTCTCGGTTCCTAAGCAGCGAATCGCCTACGAGTTTTTCGGACCGGCGACGCTTCTTGAGACGGTCACAGAGAAGGTTGCTCAGGTGGCAACGACGCCATCGGCTCCGGTCGATATGGCGACCGGACAGACGACTGTCGAATTTCGCCGGTCCCGCCAAAAAGCGGTTTGGGACAGCTCAGCGGAATCACTCCTCGCTTTTGCCGAGGAGCAGGGGCTCGAGCCGGATTTTAGTTGTCGGGCCGGTATCTGCGGTTCTTGTAAATCACACCTAGTTGCTGGCGAAGTGACCTATTTCGAAGAACCTCTCTATGAACTCGAGGCCGGTGAAGTGCTGTTGTGTTGTTCAAAGCCACGGGGAGCTGTCATTTTGGACATATAACCGACTATCGCTTTAAGCTATTTCAATGAACTCTACTTTATTAATCCTACTTTTTATGTGAGGCGGAAATGGACGTACGTGCAGCTGTTGCTTTTGAGGCGGGGAAGCCTCTTTCCATAGAAACTGTACAGTTGGACGGGCCCGGTCCCGGCGAAGTTCTGGTGGAAATCAAGGCCAGCGGCATTTGCCATACCGATAAATTCACGCTGTCAGGCGGCGATCCGGAAGGCATTTTCCCGTCCATTCTCGGCCATGAAGGCGCGGGCGTGGTGGTTGATGTGGGCGCGGGCGTAACGTCGGTCACGAAAGGCGATCATGTTATCCCGCTTTACACGCCCGAATGCCGGGAGTGCAAAAGCTGCACCAGCCATAAAACCAATCTGTGCACATCTATTCGCGCGACGCAGGGCAAGGGCGTAATGCCGGATGGCAAAAGCCGGTTCTCGCTGAACGGCAAGCCGGTGATGCATTACATGGGGTGCTCGACGTTCGCCAACTACACGGTGCTGCCGGAAATCGCCCTCGCGAAGGTACGCAAAGACGCGCCCTTCGATAAGGTTTGCTATATCGGTTGCGGCGTAACGACAGGCATCGGCGCGGTAATCTTCACGGCGAAGGTGGAAGCGGGTGCCAATGTGGTGGTGTTCGGCCTGGGCGGTATCGGCCTTAACGTCATCCAGGGCGCGAAGATGGTCGGCGCCGACAAAATTATCGGTGTGGATATTAATCCTGAACGAGAGGCACTGGCCCGCAAGTTCGGCATGACCGACTTTGTAAATCCGAAAGAGGTGAAGGGCGATCTGGTGGCACATCTGGTCGAGTTGACCGACGGTGGAGCGGACTACAGCTTTGAATGTGTCGGCAATGTAGATCTTATGCGTCAGGCCTTGGAATGCTGCCATCGCGGCTGGGGCGTGAGTGTGATTGTCGGGGTGGCCGGGGCCGGGCAAGAAATTTCAACACGGCCGTTTCAGCTAGTGACCGGTCGCCGTTGGATTGGGACGGCTTTCGGCGGCGCGCGCGGACGCACGGATGTGCCGAAGATCGTCGATTGGTACATGGATAAGAAAATCAATATCGATGATTTGATCACGCATACGTTGCCGCTTGAGCGTATCAACGAAGGCTTTGACTTGATGACCTCGGGCGAGTCCATCCGCAGCGTCGTTGTGTATTAGGCGCATCATGTCTCTCACCACGAAAAGCGAGCATGCTTGCTTTGGCGGGCGCATGGGGTTTTACGCCCATGAGTCTGCTGCGACCGGGACTACAATGACGTTTGCCGTGTTCACGCCGCCACAAGCCATGCATGAAAAGCGCCCCGCGCTTTATTACCTGGCCGGCCTGACCTGCAGCGAAGAGACGTTCATGATCAAAGCCGGTGCACAGCGCTATGCCGCCAAGCATGGGTTGGTGCTTGTGGCCTGTGATACCAGTCCGCGCGGGGCAGATATTGCGGGTGAGGATGAGGATTGGGATTTCGGAACGGGCGCCGGGTTTTACTTGGATGCCACTAATGAACCGTGGCGCAAGCATTACCGAATGGCGAGTTATATCAACAACGAGCTTCCGGAAATTATCGACGCGCACTTTCCGGTCGCGACGGCGCGGCGCGGCATCTTCGGCCATTCCATGGGTGGCCACGGCGCGCTTGTGACGGGGCTGCGCGCCCCGGACCGTTGGCACTCTATTTCGGCCTTCGCGCCGATCTGCAATCCGGTGAACGTGCCCTGGGGGCAAAAAGCATTTCCGCGCTACCTGGGTGAAGAACAAGCCGCATGGGCAGAATGGGATGCCAGTATGCTTATGGCGCGCGGTGCGCATCCGTCCTCAATATTAGTGGACCAAGGATTGGCGGATCAGTTTCTGGAGGTCCAACTCAAGCCCGAATCTCTAGAGAAAGCTGCAGCTAAATCGGGCCAGTCGCTTTCCCTGCGCCGGCACGAGGGCTACGACCACAGTTACTGGTTTATTCAGTCGTTTGTGGCCGATCATATTGCTCATCACGCGGGCATCCTACTCGCGTGATTTAGCGTCCAGAGCGGTCTGCTAGCCCAGCGGCTATTCGGCGCAGTGGGCGTGCGGTTCATGTGCCGCCGCGGCGGGTTGAAGCGTTGGCGGGACCTCCCTGTGCGGCCACAGCAGTCCGGATACCGGCTTGGGCAGTCGTGTCCGGGGCATTGAGAGTGCCATGCTGCGAGAGTGCCCTGGCTGCCCAAATTCGTAAAAATCCATGGTGTCCTAGATTTCCCAAAAACAGGTCTAACCGTTCTATGATTCCATTGCTTCTGTACTACAATTACTTAGTTGCACCGCACAATGCCCCCATGGGTTTGTCATAATTTGGTGCGGAGTTCATTTGACGATAGTGGATGAGAGATAGAGTTTTATTGGCGCAGAGCTACTAACGGGCAAATAATAATGATGGAAATGTTTCGGCTCTACTCTTCACATTCTGTGCCAGCGCAGTTGGCGGGGTGTGTACTAGCGGTGACGATGCTGACGGGTTGCAATGCGCCTGAGCCCGCTGCTGTTGCGACCCGGGATCTTAGTACGTCCGAGATGAGCGAACTCGTGAGACAGAGTTCGCAATCCCATCGCCGCCTCATCACCGAGCAACAATACGTCAACACCATCGCCAGCATATTTGGCGATGAGATCGAAGTGATCACCCAGTTCGCACCGATGCAGCGCACGGATGGCTTGCTTGCCATAGGTGCGGCGAGCGCGGGCGTTCCGTCCGGACAGATGGTGAAATTTCAGCGTGCTGCGCGCCATGTGGCAGCGCAGATTGTTCAAAACGGGAATCTCGAGCTTCGCATTCCTTCGCACCGCACCGCCCTGATTCCGTGCGAACCAGCCGATATTGCCGCACCGGACGATGCCTGCGCGCGAACATTTCTCAGTACGGTCGGCCGATTGCTCTACCGCGGGCCGGTTGCGGAATCCCGTCTCGATCAACTGGTTGAAGAAGCGGCGAAGTCCGCGAAGCTTGCCGATAATTTCTATACTGGGCTGTCTATGGTCGTCGAGGGCATGCTTATTAGCCCTGAAGTTCTGTTCATTACCGACCGCTTCGAGCCTGATCCCTCTCACCCTGATCGGCTGCAGCTTGACCCGTACTCTTATGCGTCGCGGCTTAGTTTCTTCCTGTGGAATGCGCCGCCTGATGGTCGCCTCCTGGATGCGGCAGAGAGCGGCGAGCTTTCGACGCCGGAAGGACGCGCGCGCATCGTTGACATGATGTTGGCCAGTCCGCGCCTTCAGGACGGCGTGCATTCGTTCTTTGACGATATGCTCCACTTTGATTCCTTCGCTAATCTGGCAAAGGATCCCAATACCTATCCTGCAACGACAGGCGCGACGCTATCCGATGCGCGTGAACAGACGCTGCGCACGATCTATTATCACCTTGTGACCCAGAATGCTGACTACCGCGATCTCTTTACCTCGCGCACGATGCTCATGTCGCCCTATCTGGGAGTTATCTATGGCGTGCCTACCAAGCCCGGATGGCATCCGTACACGTTTCCCGAAGACAGCCCTCGCGCAGGCTTGTTGACCCAAGTCAGTTTTCTCGCACTTCATTCTCATCCGGCGCGCAGTTCGGCGACCCGGCGCGGCAAGGAACTGCGCGAGCTATTATTGTGTCAGCCGGTACCTCTTCCGCCGCCCAATGTAGACTTCTCGGCTTTTGAAGACCCGGATCAGGAAACGCATACGGCGCGTGATCGTGTGGATGCGCATCTGGAAAATCCGGTTTGCGCAGGATGTCATAAGATCACTGATCCTATCGGACTCGCGCTGGAGAATTTTGACGGTGCCGGCCGATACAGGACAACCGAGAACGGCGCGATGATTGATGCTAGCGGCTCTTTGGATGGTCGTTCATTCAGCGATGCTGTCGGCTTGGGTCGAGCCTTGCGCGACCATCCGGCGTTACCCTCTTGCCTTGTCCGGCGCGTTTATAGTTACGGCATCGGAGCGTCGACGGGACGCGACAATCAGGCGGTGGATTATTTCACCGATCATTTCGAGGCATCGGGTTATCGCCTCCCGGATCTCTTGAGGAAAATCGCCCTCAGCCCGGCGTTTTATGCGATTGCGGCACCGACTGCCGCTCCTGCGCAGGAAGCGAGTAGCGTTTCCCATCAAACGAGTGTTCAGTAAGAAGCCGCCAGTATCAGGAGAATGCTTCATGAAAGATTTCAGCCGTCGCCGGGTTTTAAGAGGACTGGTCAACGGAAGTGCGGTGGGCGTTGCGCTCCCGCTTCTCAACATGTTCCTGAACGGCAATGGGAATGCCATGGCAAGCGGCGCGCCGTTGCCGACACGCTTCGGAACCTGGATCTGGGGCCTCGGCATGAACGATGTTATCTTCACGCCGAAAAAAACGGGCGCGAATTTCGACCTGCCGGAGGAAATCGCTGCTCTGGCGCCGGTGCAAAAACACATCAACCTCTTTACGCGGTTCAATACGTTCAAGGATGCAGCGCCTTTGATGTGTCACCACACAGGCTGGGTGATTTTGCGCACCGGGATGGCTCCGACATCGCAAGAAGTTCGCCCCGGCGAAACCATTGATGTCGCTGTGGCGAAGAAGATTGGCAGTACGACGCGGTTGCCGATTTTGAACGTGACTGCGACCGGTGATGTGCGTGACAGCTATAGCTATGAGAGTTCGAACTCGGTGAATGCGCCGGAATTTTCACCCATCGGGTTATATCAAAATCTGTTCGGTGCGGATTACCAGGATCCGAATGCAGCCGAGTTCAAGCCCGACACAAGAGTGATGATGCGAAAGAGTGTGCTGTCCGGGGTGCTGGAGGAGACGAAGGAGGTGCAACGCCAAGCTGGCAGCGAAGATCGCGAGAAATTAGACCAATTCTTCACCAGTCTACGTGACCTTGAACGGCAGCTTGATCTTCAGCTTAGCAAGCCTGTGCCTCGCGCGGCGTGCATGCGTTTAGACGATGTCGAGGAGGAGCCCACGAGTGGCCTCGACACCGTCAAGGTAGCGCAGCGCCACACAGTTATGACGAAGCTTATGGCAATGGCGCTGGCATGCGATCAGACACGTGTCTTCAACATGGCCTACGCCGGCGAAACAGCCGCAACTGTCAAAGCGGGTTACGACAAGCCACATCACACCGCCACCCACGAGGAGTTCACTGATCCGGTGCTTGGCTATCAGCCGGAAGTTTCCTGGTTTACTCGCCGCGCCATGGAATCCTGGGCCGAGTTCGTCGGGATATTGGCAGACACTAAGGAAGGGGACGGTACTTTGCTTGATCACAGCCTGGTCTATGCAATGTCGGACATCTCCTATGCCAAAATTCATTCTCTCGATAACATTCCGATGTTCACCGCAGGTACGGCGGGCGGGCGCATCAAGACTGGATTGCACATTCAAGGTGACGGCACTCCAGGCACGCGCCTGGGCTACACCTTGATGAACGTGCTCGGTCTGGATATCCCGTCATGGGGAACGCTGAGTAATACGACATCGAAGGAAATCTCCGAGATTTTGGTATAAGGAGCTATTCTATGCGCTGGCATGCTTTTCTAGCGGCGGCTTTCGTAGCTCTCAGCGGGCAATCTATGGCGGCCAGTGAACACGTCACGGAAGAGTATGTGCGCGTGCCGATGCCGCCGGGGTTTCAGGTGGTCAACACCGAACTCGAAGGAAATGTGTTCGCCGATGCCAAGGGGCGTACACTTTACAATTGGCCGAGGAAACCGATGCGTGTCGGAACGACCGGAGACCCTGCCGGCAAATCATTGTGCACCGATACGGTAGAGCGGGAAGAAGGCGGGCATCAGAGTCCTTATCCGCCGGGTATGCTGATGCCGGATCTTGAGACGCGGCCGAGTTGTGCGGAAATGTGGCCGCCGGTGCTGGCAGACAAGGATGCGTTGCCGGTCGGCGACTGGACGATCATAACTCGCGCCGATGGAAACAGGCAGTGGGCTTACGCGGAGCAACCCCTCTATACCTCCGTGCTCGATCGCGGGCCCGGCGACACCATCGGTGGGACCAAACGCGATATGTCGCCCGGCGTGAGCGCGCGTCCTGCAGTACGTAATCCTGTTGGTCCGCCACCGAATGTGCCGCCGGGATTTGACATACTCTCAACGGTCAATGGCCGCCTTCTCGTCATCGCCAGCAGCAGCAGTCGCAAACCGTCGCTTTATACTTTCGAAAGGGATACGGCGACGAAGTCTGCATGTGTGGGCGAGTGTCTTGATAGCTGGATACCGGCTCTTTCGCCGGCGGAACTGGCGCTGCCGCCCTCCAAGGAATGGGCGTTCCTGGAACGCTCTCCAGGCGTGCGTCAGTGGGTCTTCCGGGGGAAGCCTCTCTATACCCATGTGGCGGACATGCCGTTTAGAAGCGATGGCATGAGCACCGAGGGCAGCGATGTTCCCGGCTGGAGTCTCGTTTACACCCAGTTGTCTCCTGAGATTCCGAGTGAATTGACGCGCGAGGTTACCATCGCGGGCGAAACGTTGGCCGATGCGCGTGGGCGCACCATCTATCTCTATTTCTGCCAGGACGACGCGGACGACCAGCTTTCTTGCGATCATCCTGACACGACGCA
>JAUIGX010000051.1 GCA_030432435.1 Alphaproteobacteria bacterium | reverse complement strand
GTTCCATAACACATTGTCGATGGCGATCAAGCCGCCCGGTCGGACAAGGGTCAGGGCGTATTCATAGTAGGTGCTATAGCCAGTTTTATCGGCGTCGATGAAGGCAAAGTCGTAGGAAGAGGCTTCTCCAGCGTCAACCATTGCTTCCAGACTTTCAGCGGCCGGTGCAAGGCGAAGGTCTATACGATCAGCCAATCCAGCGGCTTTCCAATGGCGGAGGGCTATAGAGGTGTACTCCTCGCTGACGTCCAAGGCGACGACCCGGCCCTTCGGTCCCATCGCTTTAGCTGCGCACATGGCGCTATAGCCCGTAAAAACCCCCACTTCGAAAGCTTTTTGAGCGCCGATCAACTCAATGAGGAGAGCCATAAACTGCCCCTGTTCAGGCGAAATCTGCATACGGGCAGCTGAATGCGTGGCTGTCTCTTCCCGCAGACGGCGTAAATCGTCATCTTCACGGACACCCACCTGTCGGATGTAGCCGAGAAGGTCTTCGGTAAGGCCGGTCGTTGCGCGGGACATGAGCATCCTCCTGGATCGAATTTGGCGGAACTGTGCCAGGACGGCCTTAAGGCGTCAAACTTGTGCATTTTATGGGCCATGATGGCTTTCTGATGCCTTGTCGGATGCTCAGAAACCCCTTAGGTTCTGCCCGCCGAAGTATGGCAAGCGGTGTCGGGGCGTAGCTCAGCCTGGTAGAGTGCTAGTTTTGGGAACTAGATGTCGGAGGTTCGAATCCTCTCGCCCCGACCAACCGCGTGCTTCTATCATGGGGCATATCAAAACGGATGTAAGATGATGGGATCAGTCAGAATCTTTAAGCCGGCCAAGACGGCCATGCAGTCGGGCCGGGCTAATACAAAGCGCTGGTTGCTGGAGTTTGATCCGGCAGACAAGCTAGAGCCCGATGCGCTTATGGGCTGGGCCGGATCACACGACACCAACAGGCAGCTCAAGCTGTGGTTTGATTCCAAGGAAGATGCCGTGGCTTTTGCCGAGCGCAAAGGGCTTCGGTACCGTGTCGAAGAACCCAATCTTCGCTCCATTAAACCCAGAGCCTACGCCGACAATTTTGCTTTCAAACGCGTCTCTTAAGTAGAGTTCGCATAATTCATTGCGCGCCCGTAGCTCAGCTGGATAGAGCACCCGCCTTCTAAGCGGGTGGTCGCAGGTTCGAATCCTGCCGGGCGCGCCATTTTTGACTTTACTCATACATAAAAAAAACCGGGCGGACCGTAAGGCCCGCCCGGCGAGTGAATCCCACAAAGTGGGCTCGTTTTAGAAGCTGTAGTTCAGCTTGATACCGAACATACGCGGCACTTGTGCAGCTTGAGATGTGACGCCAAGGGCCACGTCGCAATAGCAACCGCCGTCGTTCTGCTCGTTCTTGGTGACGTTGGTGACGTAGAGCGTGCCGTTGAGACCGCCCACGCCGTTGATGTCGTTCCAATTCAAGTTGAGGTCGAGGTTGTAGTAGGACGGATTACAGTCAACTACGCGAACACGGCCGCCGTCCGCAACAACTGCCGGATATCCTTCGGCTGCTGTACGGAAGCGATCACAGACGATACCGGTGTTCGGATCGTTCGGATCAGTCGGCACCCGTGGCTTCGCTACGTTGTACTGCACATCGGTCCACGTCAGGTTACCCGAGAGACTTACATCGCCCCACTTGTCGTCGATGGGGAAGTGGTAGGTACCGCGCAGGGTCCACTTGTACTTCGGCGTAAAGCTGAAGGGGGTGGACGCCAGACTGACAGGCTCGGTCACCAGAGGGTTGGTGCTGATGACGCGGGTGGACTGCCAGTCGGTGTAGCGAGCGTTGGTGTAGGCAAAGAGCCCGCCGACTTCCAGCCAATCGGTCGGAACGATGGTCAGGTCTGCATCGATACCCGAGATTTTCGCCTTAGCAGCGTTCTGAGTCACGACGATCAAGGTCGGGGCCTGTCCTGCTGCTTGGGCAACACGAGTTACGTTTGCCTTTACGTTATCGAACCAACCGTAGAAGTAGCTGGCGTTTGTACGCACCAGCCAGTCGCCGACATTGAAGGTGGCTTTGGTGCCAGCTTCGATGTTGGTCAGGCTGTCCGGGTCATACTTCTCGAATCCGACCACATTCTGCGTGCCGCCCGATGAATACCCTTTCGCACCGGTGACGAAGAACATCACGTCCGGTGTGAACTGGTATTGAGCGCCCAAAGTCCAGCTGCCGTTGTTCCAGCGTCCTTCGCCCGCCGGTGTGCCGGGGCCGCCCGTATTGCTAGTGACAGCCAGCGTAGTGGGGTTCAGGCTCCAAGTCTCGCGGAACGCCGTATCCCAGGTGTGTCGATAGCCGGCCGTAAGAGACAAGCCGTCGAGCATCGCGCCGAGGTCGATGTTGGCCTGACCGTAAATCGCACGTGAGCGCGACGAGGTCTTGCTGACCGATGCCGTGGGCAGGAAGTCATGACCCAAGGTACGGCCATAGTTGACCCGTGGATGACTTACGGTTTGCGTATGGAACGTACCGACCTGCAGATCGACGATGTCGAACAGATCGTTCCAGATTACCTGGATTTCATCGCTCCACGAGGTGTCACCTTTAATGGTGTCCGTGTTGCGCGGGCTGCCGCCGTCGAAGATGATCAGACGTGAACCGTCCGTATCACCGGGGGTGGAGAAGCTGCGGTTGCCGAAGCGGTAGCCGAAGATATTTTTGATGGTGATATCGTCGGTGATGTTCCAGGAAATCTGGTTGGTCAGGAAGTGGCTGCGATTCCAGCTGAATGCACAGGAGTTGCCAGAACCAGCGCCGCCTAATTCATTGGCGCAAGCTGTGGACCAGCCGTTGAACTTGTACTTGCCGAGAGCAAGTTGCTCGGCCAGCACTTCACCGCGCAGTTGGTCCCATTCGGCGGCCGTATAAGGCCGGCCAATGGCGCCAATGCCGCTTAACTGTGCCTGTGTTCCGACAATCGAGAGCGGTTGGTCGTTGTTCGGGCCGGACGTCTTTGTGAAGTTGAAGTCGTCCAGAACGTACGGGCTACCGACGCCCCATGATTTGTTAAGCTGGTACATCGTGTAGATTTCGATGTTGTCCGTGGGGCGGAAAGTGATCGACGGACGGAGCGTGTAATAGTTTTCGTTGGCGTGGTCTTTGTTGGTGGTGATGTCGATGACATAACCGTCGCGATGATGGGTGATGGCCGCCATGCGGAACAAAACTTTGTCTTCGATGAGCGGAAGATCCACGGCGCCTTCGATCGTGCGGCGTCCGTAGTTGCCGGCTGCGACAGAGCCGTAGCCGCCAAAGACTTCACCCGGCTTGCGCGGCGAGTAAACAAGCGCGCCGCCGTTGGAAGCTTCGCCGAACAGGGTGCCTTGCGGTCCCTTTAGAACTTGGACGTTTGAGATATCGAAGAAATTGCCAAAGCCGCTAGAAGAGGAGGGCACGTCTGCGAAATATGTCGGGGTGCCGTTACCGATACCGCGCATGAAGATGAACGATGTGTTACCCGGCGAACAGCAGATATTCAGACCGCCGATATTCTTGGTCAGCGACCAGATGTCTTTAATATCTTGCTGTTCGAGCCGATCAGGTGTGAACGCCTGGATCGCGATTGGCACGCGCTGAATATTTTCTTCAACGCGGCGCGCGGTAACAGTGATCTCTTCCAGACCCACGACAGCCTGTGCTTGTTGTCCCTGGGCATTTGCGGGTAACGCGGTAAACGCGAGCGCCAAAGCGCTAGTAGTGCTCACGAGAGCTGAACGGTAACTAGTGGACGCCATGTAAAACCTCCATGAAGTAGG
This sequence comes from Alphaproteobacteria bacterium, assembly GCA_030432435.1. Taxonomy (GTDB): domain Bacteria; phylum Pseudomonadota; class Alphaproteobacteria; order Rhodospirillales; family Rhodospirillaceae; genus UBA11612. The sequence continues at coordinate 12,738 of JAUIGX010000051.1, read as the reverse complement.
GTCCGGTACAAAGTCGAGGGGGAGGCGCTGCGGTGCAATTTGGCAACCGGCTCATAGTTAGAGTCGGGCCGAACAGCACCACAAATACGCGATAAAACTTGAATCCTCCCCAGCAGGCGAGATGCTTGATGCCAAGGTACCCCAAGGCAATTACATCGCAGCCACATCCTGCGCTTCTAAACATTTTCACTTATAGGTCAAAGGTTTGATTGTATCTGGCGGGCGCAGGACCACCCTAATAAATAGAATAATAATAAAAAATATAGTAAAAGGTGTATAAAGTTTCGTTGGCGTAATAATAGTTCGCAACAACTAACGTCAGTAGGTTTTTATAACTCTATATAAAATATGCAAATTTTAGCGTCTCAATAGCCCGAGCATTTCCGAGGAGATATATGTGTGGCTTGCTGGCAACATTGTTGAGAAACATGCTGTCTGCCGTTCGCAAATTCGTACTTTTAAAGTAACAGTTTGTAACAAATTATTGATTACACTCTGTTTTATATCGCTAATAGTTATTATTATTTATTTAAACTTCGGTCAGTGGGCCTCTCTCGAGGCAGAAATTTAAACTCTTAGCTGCATAATTTTATAAATTCCCTGATGCATCGGTCATGCCAGGGAACTTGGTTATCGGATGCATGAAGTCCAACATGTCCGCCGTCCGGCGGCATAACTAGCGTTAGAATGTCACCATTTGGCCACGGTCGATCGAGGTACATACCCGGCGGCACCCACGGGTCCGTTCGGGGATGGATGAGCAAAGTGGGGATCCGGATTTTATCCAAAAGCGGCTTGGCTGAACTGCGTCGGTAGTAATCCTCTGCGTCGTCAAATCCATTGTGGCGCGCGACAATCAAATCGTCGAAGGCGTAGACGGATTTAATGCTTGGTAAAACACGCTGTACTTCATCGGCATGTTCTCCCACCCATTGTCGCGCGTCTTGTTTCATGTAGCGTAACAAATGCCAGTGGTAGACGGCGTTCCGGCGCGCCATAATGCGTTGCTGAGCGGCCTTTAGGTCAATTGGGGCGCATACGGTGGCAGCGCCAAGTACATCGTTCAAACCTTCGTTCTCAGATAGAAACTTCAGAACAACGTTGCCGCCGAGCGATACACCGACGATAAAAATCTTGTTGGCTTTAAGGCTTGCGGGCAGGGCCGATATTGCGTCTCGCAGATCAGCGCTCCGTCCCGCGTGGTAGTGGCCTTTACACTTTCCAAGGGATGGCCCCGCTCCGCGCAGGTTGAGGCGTACAACCGGATATCCCTGCGCCAGGTGGTAAGCTGCGCTCACCATAATATTGCGGCTGGTTTCGCAGCCCGTCAGTCCGTGAACGAGCACTACTGTGGGTTTCCCCATACCAGAAATCGGCCGGTTGACGAGGGCCCAAAGCTCATCACCCGACCCATCTGTCATGGGCAGCAAGATTCGTTCAGCCGAGTACGGCGAGAAGTCCGGCGATGGACGCATAAGGGTATTGTGAAGGGTTTGCAGGTCGCCGCCGACCCAGGGCCACCGCGCGCGAAAGGGAGGCAACACAAGGCCCTTACGCCCCAGCACCAAAGGGTTTTCGCTTACATCTTCTATCGCTTTATTCATCGTGTGCCCGGCGGTGTTTCTTGGAGTGCTTCCTGGCCAGAAACCTGGCTGCATTTTCAGCACTGCGTTAGACTGTATGAGAAAACAGAGGGAGGAGTAGCGATGCAGTCGTTTCGCGCTTGGTTCCTAGAGCAAATGGGTATGTACGCCGCGTACCATCGTGACCGGCGAAATCAGGCGACCCACCACGTGGGCGTACCGCTCATCGTGTTTTCATTGATCCTGGCGTTGATGCAGGCTCCGCTGACTCACTTCGGTAGTTTCCAGATAACAGTAGCGACTGTTGTACTCGCCATTTTATTTTTTGGCTATGTAGTGGCCGCCCCTTTGGTTGGCGGCGTTACGGCCTTATTTTATGCGGTAGTGTACGCCTTGGCCGCTCAATTGGAAGGCGGGTCGAGTTCATCGGTATGGCTCATAGCCGGTGCCAGTTTTGTTGGCGGCTGGATCATTCAATTTATCGGGCATGCGTTTGAAGGTCGGCGACCGGCGTTGACAGTGAACGCCATTCAAATATTCATGGCGCCGCCATTTCTTATCGCGGAAATATTATTCGCACTCGGGACTGCACGAGGGCTTGAAGAACAAATTCAATTGCGAGCTGTTAAATATCAGCCCAAGGAAGAAGTGGCGTAAGGATTCGTACCAAACGGGCGCTTGTTGCTCTAAGGAGCTTCTTATCCTTGATGTGATTGGAGATGAAACTCTATGGCTGCAGGCTTGTTTTTTGCCCTGAAGGCTATGCGAAGCCGGGCCATTCCTTCCAAATACCGCGCCAGATAGATCGCGCCGACGTCAAGGGGTACAAGGCCCATATCCGCTGCTATGGCGCCCACCCGCGCCTTCGCTTCGGCATTGTCGCCGGCGAGGGAAACAGTAACAGGGCCACTTGCTGCCGCCGGGTCTTCCATGACTTCGCGGCTAAGAGTGTTAAACGCCTTCACCACATGGGCACCGTGCGCCCACTCTTGAATCATTTCTCCGCTAGATGTTTCTAAGCCCGGTGGGGCTTCAAAGCGACCATTTGTGACCTTGAGCCCATTGATGGGGTCCATCAGGATTTTCCCGGACAGATCTCCCATTCCCTTGATGACGTTCTCTGTCGCGACCCAGGGTAAGGCCAGCACCGCCATATCTGCCTTTGCCGCGGCGTTCGCATTGGTTTCGGCAGAGGCGCCGTGGCCGGTTTCGCGGATTAACGTTTTAATGCGATCCCCGCCGGGTGTGCGTGAGCCGTAGACAATCTGGTAGCCGAGAGCGGCCCAACGCTTGCCAAGTGCGCTACCGACCTCGCCGGTCCCGATAACCGCGATGGTGGGTTTGTTGCCGGTTGCCCGAGCAGGGCGTCCTGCAACGGTCGACAACAATGTGGTACTTGCGGCGGCGGCGAGTAAGGCGAGAGTCGAGCGTCGTTGAATCATCAAGAATCTCCGTATTCGTAGAATGTTTCTGCGGCGGGGCGACTAGGAATTGGTATCGCTCGCCTTTTCTATAGGCAAAGAAGTATTCGCTCCCCATTCGACCCAACTGCCGTCATAGATGGCGGTCTTGGCGTGGCCTACCAAGTAAGCTCCCAATGCCAAGGCGCAAGCCGATACCCCGGACCCGCACGAAGTCGTTATGGGTTTGTCGAGATCAATGCCGGCGGATGCGAAAGCTTTGCGAATGTCTTCACTCTCCTTCCAGGTCTTCGTTTCGCTGTCTAACAGGGTAAGGAATGGAAGATTTCGGCTTCCGGGAATGTGGCCTGCCCGCAGGCCTGGTCGCGGTTCAGGCTCTGTGCCTTCGAAGCGCCCCTTGGCGCGGGCATCGAGAACCTGGAACGCTTGGGCGCGAGTGTTCGCGAGTATATCTTCTTGCTGATGGAGGAAGCCCGTGGGTTGGTGGGCTCTAAACTGTCGCGGGGTCAGGGCAGGGGTGTCCTTGGAGTACGCCCGTTCTTCGGCGCTCCATTTGGTGCGTCCGCCATCAAGTACCGCAACCTTTTCATGACCGAAAGCCCGGAACATAAACCAAACGCGCGCGGCCGCGCATGCACCGCCAAGGTGATCATAAACAATGACGTGATGATCGTTGGAAATTCCCAGGGCGCCGACCTTCGCCGCAAAAACACCTGCGGTTGGAAAGGCGTGATCCTTAGGCTTCGTCGTATCGGCAACGTCGTTGATGTCGAAGAAAATGGCTCCGGGTATATGGCCGTTCTCATATTGAGTTTTCGCGGGCGCGATGCCCCCTGGTACAAAGTAGCTGGCATCCAAGATCTTTACCGTGGGGTCGTTAAGATGTGCCGCAAGCCACTCAGTGGTCACAAGGGCATCAGGATTTGTATATGTCATACGTGCACCTCAGTTAGGTATTTGCTTTCCATTTCGTCCTGATCTCCGCGCGGTTTAGGAAGAACCACTGCGCTGCGATTACTGTCATGGCATTGGTCAACGCACCGCGTTTCATGAGTGATTCAAGTTCATCTTCTGTGAGTATCTTAACACGGATGTTTTCATCTTCCTCGGCAGCGCCAAATATTCCGCCGGCATTGGCTGATGAGACACGCCCAAGATAAAGGTACACACTTTCCGACAAGCCGCCGGGACTCACCAGATATCGCTGAATCGGCCAGAGGTCGGTGACTACTTGCCCGATTTCTTCTTGTGCCTCGCGTCGGGCAACGTCATCGGGTTGCTCTCCCTCTTCGATGACTCCGGCAACCACCTCCAACTGCCAGGGGTCGGTGCCGGCAGCATGAGCGCCCACCCGGAACTGCTCGCACATCACAAAATCGCCTCGATCAGGATCATATGCGAGCAGGCCTGCAGCATGGCCGCGCTCGAACACTTCGCGAGATATCGTTCGCGACCAGCCACCGTCAAACAGCGCGTGACGCAACTTGTAGGCATCAATCCGAAAATAGCCTTGGTAAACGGTTCGCCGCTCCAGAATTTCAATGCTGCTCTGGTCCATTTGCTCGTGCTTCTCGTTTCATTCACACAGTGTAGCGCGGCACTCTAGTAGTCCGATTCTATCATCCGCAACCCAGTTCGGCTCCAAGAACGGAAGCGAATGTTAAATCCGCTCCGCTAGGGCTATGATCAGACTGCGAAACGAGTTCTGCGGGCTTATATTCAGGAGAGTGGAGATGGCCGCGATTGAGAAGGTGCAATTTCTGGGGCATGACGGGGCGAAACTCGCTGCACGCCTCGACCGACCAAGCGGGTCAATGCAAGCCATGGCGTTATTCGCTCACTGCTTTACGTGTTCGAAAGACATTTTCGCAGCTTCACGGATTGCGGCAGGGCTGACTGCGAATGGTATTGGCGTTCTGCGTTTCGACTTCACCGGACTTGGGGCAAGCGAGGGGGAGTTTGCGAATACAAACTTTTCATCCAATGTTCAGGATCTGCTGGCTGCCGCCGAATATTTGCGGTCGAAAGATATGCCGCCCGCATTACTGATTGGCCATTCTCTCGGCGGAGCGGCGGTTCTGGCTGCTGCACCTGAAATCGCCGAGGTTAAAGCGGTCGTAACAATAGGGGCACCCTCTACGGCCGAGCACGTCACGAAGAATTTTCATGCCAGCCTAGACGAAATAGAGACAAACGGGATTGCAGAAGTAACTTTGGTGGGACGTAAGTTCAATATTTCGAAGCAATTTATCGATGATGTTGCTGATCAGAACTTTCTTCCGAATATAGGACATATGAAGAAGGCGCTTTTGGTGTGCCATGCGCCGCTGGATGAAACAGTTGGAGTAGAAAACGCGACAGATATCTTTCTGGCGGCCCGGCACCCTAAAAGTTTCCTGTCGCTTGATCACGCCGATCATTTGCTGAGCCGACGTGCAGACGCAATGTATGTTGCCGATGTCATCGCCGCGTGGTCCTCACGCTATTTTGAAACGGTAGCGGCGACTTCTACTCAGGATAACGAAAAGCAAACCTCACTTGAGGAAGGCGTCGTTGAGGTGGCGGAGTCAGGCAACGGCAAGTTCATTCAGCGCGTCCGCGTTGGAAAACACGTTTTAACCGCCGACGAACCGGCCGACCTTGGGGGCGATGATCGCGGCCCCAGCCCCTATGATTTTGTCCTGGCAGGCCTTGGCGCGTGTACCGCTATGACGGTCCGCATGTATGCAGACCGCAAGGAAATTCCGCTTGATGGCGTTTCGGTGCAACTGCGCCGCCAAAAAATAAAGGCAGAAGAGTGTAGAGATTGCGTTACAAAAGAAGGTGAGGTTGAGGAGATAACACGGGAGATCACTTTGTCGGGCGACTTGGATGAAGCGACGCGCGCGCGGTTGTTGGAGATCGCCAACAAATGCCCGGTTCACCGGACCCTCAGCGGCGAAATTAAGATTCGCTCGTCTTTAGCGGAGCAAACTTGAAGCCGGTGGTGTTCTGCGCGCCGGAACTCACATGCTTTCGCGGGTTTGCACCCGTACGCCTTCGTCAACTTGATCGTTGGGGTGGACGATCACCCACTCTCCTTCGTTGAGGCCATCGGTCACTTCTGCGTTTAGATTGTTGCGTTCACCGATGGTGACTGTGCGAAGACTTGCTGTTCCACCGTCCGCATCCCCATCGCTCACGAACACCGCCCAGTTCTCTCCCTGGCGGAACAGCGCTCCCAAGGGAATTTGCAAAACATCCTGCCGTTCACGAATGACGATCCGGGTCATAACCCTGTAGCCGTGGCCCAAGCTGCCCCATTCCTCAGGAGGGGAGAGAAAATCTGTAACCACGTTGACGCGCTGCTCTTCAACGCCGAGGGCGGAAATCTTGGTAAATCCAAACGGTTCCACACGCAGGACCTGACCTTCCAGGGTATAGGGGCCACCCCATTCGTCGATGATAACAGAATCGTTTTTGCTGACCTTCACCGCATCCGCGGACAAAAGGTCTGTCACAATTTCCAAATTTGTGGGGTCACCGATCTCAAGCAACGGCGTGCCCGTCGGCAGAACAGCTTCGCTTTGTTGCATGCGCCGCAGAACCCGACCGCTTACCGGTGCTCGAACAGAAATGTAGGTCACGTCCGCGTTTTTCTCGCCGTCTGAGCCCCCTGCAGACTCAATTGCCGCACGGGACGTCTCCAGGTTCCGGCGTCGCTGGACAACGGTTGCTGCAGCTTGATCAACGGCAGCTTGCGCCGTCTTTGCCGTCAGGCGCGCGCGGTCGAGAGTGACCGCAGAAATGGTCGATTCTTTGTAGAGCATTTCCGCACGGGCCAATTCCGCTTGCGCAAAATCCAGTTCAGCTTTCGCTTTGGCTTGTTCGGCAAGCGCGAGACCCACCCCGGCCTGCGCTTCGGAGCGCGAGCGAACGTCTAGTAGTGAGGGGTCTTGAGGTTGAAAAAGAGCAAGCACAGTCTCGCCCGCAATAACTTCATCGCCGACTTCCAAGTCTATACGCTCTACACGGCCCGCCACAGGTGCCGAGACCACGTAAACGTTTTTAACCCGCGTTTCTCCTTCATCGTCGATGGTGACGGTCAGGTCACCCCGCGTCACTTGCGCGAAGTCGGCAGGCACCGGCTGCGATCGCATGGACCAGAGAATGAGCAGGACCACCGCGGCGCTAATGCCGACAATAGTAACCTTCCGGCGGTTCCATGACGTGACGGCCGTGCGTACTTGATCAACGAACGTAACTGACTCAGCCATTTCTTACTCTCGTGTTTTCAGCACAGAAACCAAGTCCAGCTGATATACGCTTTGCCGGACCATGAGGCCGCAGATGATGGCCGATACCGCGACCACGGTCACGGAAAACCCGTAGGTTGAATCGGCGATGATCAGCGGAAAGCTGTACATGTCGGTGTTTAGGCTCGGTGACATGAGCAAAGCGATACCGTATCCCAGCACACATCCGACGGGTAAGGCGATTAGGGTTTGGAGTCCCAACTCGCCGAGAAGAATATAAGTCACCTCTGCGCGCGTGAATCCGAGAACTCTCAAACTGGCTAGCGCCCTTGCACGTTCCGACAACGCAATGCGCGAGCTGTTATAAGTGACGCCAAATGCGATGAGTGTGGCGAACGCAACAAAGATTCCAACCATGACATACATAGTGCTTTCCATCGTCGTTTGGAAACTGTCGAGGGCGGCAGTGGTTAGGGACACGCCGGCGACGGCCGGCATATTCTTAATACGTTGATAGAGCGCATCCACTTCGTTTCTGTCGGCCAGGATGTGAACCCCGGTCACCGTCGGTCCCTCAAGCATCAACCGATTGACGGCCTCCAGGCTCATGTAGGCTGTAAGCCCCATATATTCCTCGACGATCCGCGCAACGGGTAGGTCTTTTACGGGTCGCCGTTCCTGCATCACCTCAACCCGGACCATATCACCGACCCCAACACCAAGCTTGGTCGCCAGGTGTTCAGAAAGGGCTAGGCCTCCGGGTGGCGGTTCGATGGGATTAATATCGGTGTCCAACAATCTGTTGAGATTGGCGTGAGTGACGATTCCGGTGATGGCGGTCCGCTCGGTAAGCGTGCCTTTGTGTAGTCGAACTGATACCGACCGTACTGGCTGGGTTGCCAGTACTCCTGGCAAGTGCCGCACTTCCTCGACGACGGTGGACGCACGAGGTTCAACAAAAGATACAGTCAAGGTCTGCCGTTCTTTCTCAAAGAACATCACAGAAATCACGTGCTGCACCGTATCCATGAAGAATAATGACGACACTAAGATTGCGACAGAGAATGCGATTCCCGTGATCGTCAAGCCGGTGCGGACTGGCCAACGGGTGACGTGCCGGAAGATCATCCGGGTTGGTTGGCTGATCTTGAACTTAGCAAATGCCGCACTGAATCCTGTTCGTTTGAAGGCTGTGGGCATGGGGGGCGCCATGGCGACAGCTGGCGACAGGCGTATGGCTTGGCGCACGGCACCAAGTCCTCCCACTGCTCCGGCTAGGGCGCTCACAAAACCGGCAGTTAGAAACACGTTCGATTCCACGCGGTAAGCAAGTAGAGGAAACTTAAAGTACTCATTGTAGAGGTTCATCACCGCCTGGCCGATCCAGTTGCCGGCGACAACGCCCATTAGAAGGCCGACACCGACCAACACAAATATCAGCTTCAGATACTGTCGGCCGACTTCCCAGTCCGTGTAGCCAAATGCTTTCAGAAGACCAATCTGTTCGCGTTCGGTGGTGACGATCCGCGTGATAACGATGTTTAGCAGAAACGCGGCCACCGCGAGGAAGATGGGCGGCATCAGTCCGCCCATGGCTTCAAGTTGGGTCAGTTCATTGGTGAGGAAAAAATGCGACATCTGATCTTTACGCCCGTAAGCGCCGAGGCCGCCGTAGGGCTTTAAGATGTCGTCCAGGCGTTCGAGGACGTACTCAGGCCGTGCATCGCGCCGCAGCGTCGCCGCAACATCATTGAACGCTTCATCCAAATCGAAGGCGGCGGCCAAGGCTTCACGGCCCATCCACAAGACTCCGAATCGCTTGTCGTCGGGCATAAGTTCGCCCGGTGCCATCGCGTAGATATATTCAGGGGTAAGAGCAATGCCGACGATATTGAGGCGTCTTTTTTTGCCGTTGATGGTTGCGGACACTGTGTCATCTAGCGTGAGCCCATTCGCTGCGGCGAATGGTTCGCTGATGATGACTTCCGAAGGTCTTCCTGGTTCTATTAACCGTCCGCGCCGCAGATCGATTCCATTGATGGACGGATTGCGGCCCTCTGGAATTGAAATGAGGCGGCCGGTCGCAGGTTCCGACATTCCCGCAATATCCATAGGAACACTGACAACAATGCGCGTTTCAAGATTAGCTATTCCGTCTATGGCTCTTAATCGTGCCTCCAGGCTATTGGGGGCACGTTTTAACGACGCAAAGACTTCGGCAAACCTGTATTGTTCGTAGAATGCATCCATGCTCAGCGTTAATGCGGCGACACTGCCGAAGATCGCCACCATTAGCGCAATGCCCGCGGCAACAACTGAGGCAATGGCTAGGCCTTGGCTTTTAAGCCGCCACAAATCGCGCATCAGCTTGCGGTTGAGCGAGCTTACCCTCACGCCTTTGGACCAACTCAGAAAATGGTGTGAGAGAACGCTCATCGTGCCTGTTTTACCACGTCAGATCTTCCGGAGAGCGTCGGTGCTCATTGCGCTCTACGCTGATGATATGCCCATCGGCAAAACGAATAACGCGATCCGCCATTTCGGCAATCCCGGCGTTATGGGTGATAACGGCGGTCGTCGTGTTCAGCTCGGAATTTGCACGCGCGATGGCCTCAAGAACGACGACGCCGGTCTTGCTGTCCAGCGCTCCGGTGGGCTCATCGCAGAGCAGGACCGAAGGGTTTTTTGCGATGGCGCGTGCGATGGCGACGCGCTGTTGCTCACCCCCGGACATTTGTGCGGGGAAATGATCCAGCCGATGATCAAGGCCAACCAAAGCCAAGGCCTCGTCCGCTCGCATGGGATTTGGTGCGATCTCCGTCACCAATGCCACATTCTCTTGGGCTGTAAGGCTAGGAATAAGATTGTAAAACTGAAATACAAAGCCAATGTGATCCCGGCGGAATAGAGTAAGTTCTTCCGGGTTGAAAGCGGTGACCTCTTCCCCTCTGAAATAAAGCGTCCCGCTACTCGGTTGGTCCAGTCCGCCGAGAATGTTCAGGAGCGTGGACTTGCCACTGCCTGACGGGCCCAATAGCACCACCAGTTCTCCTTCATAGAGAGAAAGGTCAACTCCTCGCAGGGCATGTACCTTCGTATCCCCTGTTTCATAGACTTTGGAAATGCCTTCGGCGCGAAAGGTCTCGTCGCCGGTACGAGGCCGGGCCGCGGCCCCGCGTGAGTCAGGAGAAGTGTCTGGTGGCGTCATGCTCTCAAGCCCGACCGAACGGTAAGTCAAATTTAATACCTAGCCCGAAACTGGGCCAATACACAGACTTGGGACAAAAGTTAGCATGAATGTGCGGCGAGGCCTATTGTTAGGACCTGTTTTGATGCAGTGCACCTGCGCACTAGTTACATATTCGAGCATTGACAAACGAGCGCTCACGTCTAATCACTTCGGCGAAAAAAGAGACACGGAAGCAGAGGAAGCGGATAATGGGCTTGGGCCTTTACATTGAAGACTGTGAGATTGGAAAGACTTATAAAACCAACGGCAGGACAATCGACCAGAGCGATATTTCGCTGTTTGCGGGCCTGGTTGGCGACTTTTCCACGATACACACCGACGAGCAGTACGCGCGGACTATGCCGCACGGCACGCGTATTGCCCACGGCCCTCTGACATCTTCGTGCGCTATAGGCTTGTTCGCGCAAGTTGGCCTCGTGGACGGCACAGTAATTGCTCTTCTCAATTTCAACTTCGATATGAAAGCGGTTGTACGCGGCGGCGACACTATTCACGCACTGATCACAATCGACGAGGCGCGGGTGACGTCGAAGAAAAATTCAGGCGTTGTGAAATTTGGCTTCGATGTTCGCAACCAGAATGATGAAACCGTTCAGCTGGGCAGCATGACGGTCTTGGTTAAGTCTCGCACAGCAGAGCAGGGTGTTCTCGTCTAATGTCGGCCCCGATTATACCTGAAGAGTTCCGCACGAATTTTGACGCCTTTGCAGCGACCGCAGGCTCACATCCACAGAAGACATTCCTGTGTGTGCCGAGTAGTTCGCCCGAGGGCAGGAAATCCGGCGTAAGCGTTACCGAGTACGATTTCGGAATGGCGTTTGAACGGGTTCAGGCCTTGCGCGCGGTATTCGAACGATCGGGTATAGGTCATGGTCATCGGGTGGCCTTATTGCTGGGAAATCGCGCCGAATACATATTCTGCTTTTTCGCGCTGAACGGCCTTGGTGCATGGGTGGTGCCGATCAACCCTGAAAACACCGCCGATGAAATGCTGTACCAGATATCTCATTCAGACGTGGACGTTGCCGTTACAACCGATGCGTGGTTGGCTGGCTTCAAAGGTATCATCGAGCGTCATGATCCTCAGATCGAAGTTTACTCCATAGAAAACTTACCCGAGGTTCTTAAGGTTTGCTCTCGAGAACTCACTCCGGGCGCTCCCGATCGTGAGTCAATCGCGGCGGTACTTTACACATCAGGCACGACCGGCAAACCGAAGGGCTGTCTTATCTCTAATCAGTATGGTCTTAATGCCGGCGCGTGGTATCTGTCGCGCGAAGGGCACCAAACCCTTGAGTTCGGTCAGGACCGGCTCTTTAATCCATTCCCGGTTCACCATATGAATGCGGGCATCGTCAGCTTGATGGCGATGGTTTTCTCTGCGAACTGCCTGGTGCTGTGGGACCGCTTTCACCCGAAGACCTGGTGGCGCGATGTTGTCGCGACCGGCGCGACGGCGGTCCACTATATGGGTCTTATTCCGCCCGTTCTCGTTAAACAGGACCCGGTACCCGAAGAGCGCCAGCACAAAGTGAAATTTGCTTTTGGGGCGGGCGTGGATCCCGACATCCATGTTGAGTTCGAAAAAAGATTTGGCATTCCCCTCATAGAGGTGTTCGGCATGACCGAAACCGGCCGGACGATCTCGAACAGTATTGAGCCGCGCTATATTACGACCCGGGCTTTCGGAAAGGCGCGGGACGGTCTCGAGATCATGATCGCGGACGACAACGACAAGCCGCTTCCGGTCGATACTCCGGGAAACTTTCTTATTCGGTTTGCTGGACCAAATCCGCGTCTTGGGTTTTTCTCCGGGTATCTCAATGACGACAAGGCAACCGAGGATGCCTGGCGTGGCGGTTGGTTCCACACAGGAGATGTGTGCAAGCAAGGGCCCGACGGAATGCTCTATTTCGTTGACCGGAAGAAAAATATCATCCGCCGTAGCGGCGAGAACATCGCTGCGGCCGAGGTGGAGGCTGCGATTGCAGCGCATGTGAGCGTACATACGGTTGCATGCCTGCCAATTCCCGACGATCTGCGCGACGAAGAGGTTATGGCATGTATCGTGCTGCAACCTGGCTCTAAGCCGGATCAGGAGACAGCGAATTCAATCTTTGATCAATGCTATGAGCAGCTGTCGTATTTTAAAACGCCCGGATGGATCGTATTCCGTGACCAGTTGCCGACGACCTATACGGCAAAAATTCAAAAGTCGCTGATTTTTGGCCCGGATGAAGAGCCTACTG
>JAUIGX010000288.1 GCA_030432435.1 Alphaproteobacteria bacterium | reverse complement strand
GAAGCGCCGTCTCATGGTAAGCCCGTGTTATTGTACGATTTTCAATCCAAAGGCGCGCGCGCCTATCTAGATCTTGCGGGCGAAGTATTGAAGCGCGAACAAGGCGCGGCTGCTGCATGAGTGCGGATACTCCCAAGCGGAAAAACCTCGGCAGAGGGCTAAATGCCCTGTTCGGGGAGCAAGACAATACACCCTCGGCATCTGTCGAAACCCCTCCTCGCTTCGTTGAGGCTCCAGTCTCGCCCCCGACAAACGCGCCGATAACCCGCCTTCCCGTCGATTTGCTAGCGCCCTCGCCGTTTCAGCCGCGCCGCTATTTTGAGCCGACGGCTCTTGCCGAGTTGTCGTCGTCCATCGCCGAGAAAGGCGTCTTGCAGCCGCTTCTTGTGCGGCCCAACCCCAAAAAACCCGGCCACTACGAAATCATCGCCGGTGAACGGCGCTGGCGGGCATCCCAGAAAGCCCAGGTCCATGAGGTTCCGGTTCATGTCACGGATCTTTCAGATGCCGAAGTTTTAGAAGTAGCCCTGATAGAAAACCTTCAGCGGCAAGATCTTTCTCCCGTTGAAGAAGCACGCGGTTACCGCAAATTGTTAGATGAGTTTGGTCATACCCAAGAACGGGTTGCTGAAGTCGTCGGCAAAAGCCGCACCCATGTTGCTAACCTCGTCAGACTTCTGTCTTTGCCGGAAGCCGTGCAAAACCTTCTCGATGTCGGTGAGATTACGGTCGGACAGGCTCGACCTCTTATTGGCCTTGCAGGCGCCGAGGCTCTCGCACGCAAAATCGTCAAGAGTGGTCTTAGCGCCCGGCAAGTCGAGCGCATGGCCAAAGGCTATGGAACGAAGCGCGTATTAAACGAGCGTCCGAAGGATGCAGATACCGCTGCACTGGAGCAAAACCTTGAGCAAGCCACGGGCTATACCGTGAAAATCAGTTTTGACGGTAAGGGCGGTTCGGTTTCCGTTGCTTATGGAAGTCTTGAACAGTTGGACGATATTGTTCGCCGGCTTTCCAGTGGAGGTCGCGCGAAACCCAATGGGGCCTCTTCCGATATCGACGCCGATGATGCCGATTTAGATCCTTAATTTATTAATTAAATCAATTAGTTACGACGTTTTTCGGTGGGCTCCTTTTTTAACTGAGCACTCCCGTTCTACCGCCGTCCCGTACTGCGTCCGACGTGGGCAAGCTGGATCAATGCGCGTTCCACAACCGCTTCCGTCGGCATATCCGTGGACTTTGCAGCGAGCTCCGCCTCCATAAGAATCTCAAGTCCACGCGTCAGCAAACTTTCCGACCATCTGTTGGCCTGGGTTTGAAATCGCCTCTTGTGTTTAAAGAACACCGGCGGCCGTAAGCTACTGGCCGCTTGTTCCATGCTCTTGCCATCGTTAAGACGCCCGCGTGTTTCGTGCAAGCGCATGAAATGACGCGCAACTGCGGTCAACGCGCTTATAGGAGAGATAGCCTCTGCCATCATTCGACCATAGACCCGCTGCACAGTCGCGTGGTCGCCATCGCCCACCGCAAAAGTCAAATCATCGAGTCCCATTGCCGCGTTGTCCCCGACACACGCAAGAACGTCGCCTTCGCTTATCGCTATATTTGCCGCCGCGGCTTCGGGCCCCATGTAGACCACAAGCTTTTCTATCTCGCGACGGCTCTGTGCGCGGTCTCCGCCAAGGTGCCCGATTAACCACCCGAGGGCATCCGGCGTGATCTGCAAACCTTCCTTCTTTAAACTTGCGCGAATAACCCCCTCAAGTGATTGCGCTTCGTCGGCGTAGCAAGCAAGGGCGGCCGCCTCGTCCGTCTTTTCAAAGAGCGCCCGCAGCTTTGACCTGGGTCCAAGGTCGCCCCCGGCCACGAGCACAAGGGCATCGCCGACAGGATTCTCAAGAAATTTAGAAAAAATATTTGCGGCGGTATCGGTCACATCGCGGATGCGCACGACGCGCCGTCCGCCTGTCAGGGCAAGTGCCGCGGCCTCGTCGCCAAGGCGTGCAGGATCGTCGCGCAGTTGATCGCCTGAAAATTCACTTACCCGAAATGGATCGTCCACAGATTGAGCGACAGCGCGTGTCAGTGTGTTTAGTCGCTCACGTACCAAGCCGGTATCAGGCCCGTAAATCAACACGGCTCGTATGCCTGTATCAGGGTTGGCGGAAAAGGCGTCGGCGCGGCCGGGCGGGATCTTCATGAAATCCGGTCCGCCATCTGCTCAGTTTCGATCCGCGGCGACATTCTGCGGGTTGAGCCGATCATGAAAATATATAGCAAGGCGCGTTTTGATTTGCTCGCCGACCTGCCGCACGGCGCGGTCCTCGGCATTCGCCTGCGAGGTAACGGTGGCGTATTGATCGTCGAGAATATTGTAGCTGACGATCGATTGAACTTGTTCGCTGAAAATACGCTGGCCGTCCTCGCGTAAATAAAATCGCGCTGTAAGAATAAAATTAGCGCGTGAGCTGGTGGCGTCCTTGCGAATACCAAGCTCATCAATGTGTTCTGTCAAAGCAATTTCCAGATCGTAAGCGGAACCGGAAGTGCTCCTCCTCGCATGAAGTTGTTCACCAAGAACCTGACGAAGTTTCATGCCGCGGCGGTCGGGCAGCGGAAGAACGGATACGGAAGCGAGCGCTTGCGTAACGTGAGGTGATGAAGCTGGCCCGCTTGTACCGTATAGCGGCCGAAACCCACAGCCGCCAATAACAAGCGCGGCACACAATACGAGCGCAGTGCAGGCCGGGAGTTCGGCAAGCTTTGAAAGAGGTGAGAGGCGTTTCGTCATCACACTTTCACAAATACCATGTTCTAGGCGGCAACGATATTCACGATCTTCTTGGGAACGACGATCACCTTGCGTGGGGCTTGTCCGTTCAGTTGTTTCTGCACAGCAGGCAGCGCCAATGCGGCCGCCTCGCACGCGGGTTTCTCGGCATCAGGAGCCATCGTAATCGTTCCGCGCAATTTCCCGTTTACCTGAACCGCGAGGGTGATCGTGTTTTCTTCGAGCATGGCGGGATCAAACGTCGGCCACGGCGCTTTCGCCA
>JAUIGX010000050.1 GCA_030432435.1 Alphaproteobacteria bacterium | reverse complement strand
AACATATGCTGCGCCGAGCAAGTAATGCAGCTCGGGGTGATTTTTGAGGGTGGGTCGCAGAGCTTCGTAGTGTGTCGCCGCGGCCTGCACGTCGCCTGCCTGATGCAGAGCTACTGCATCGCTCAATGCCTTGCTGATTTTTTCGATATCTATATCTGCAGCCATGAATGTCTGCGGGCCTTAATCAAAATGTGAGGTGAGCCGGCGGCTAATCCTCTATGCCTGCCTGGCCGGCGACCCGCAAGACTTCCTCGACACTTGTTTCGCCGTGCCATGCTTTCAGTAGTCCGTCTTCGAGAAGGTCGCGAAAGCCGTGGGCGCGGGCGATGCGTTCGAGGTCGTGGTGCGGTTTTTGATGAAGTACGGCGTCGGCGAGTTCTTCGTTCAGCACCGCGACCTCGTATATGCCGAGACGGCCTCTGTAGCCGGTGTTCTGACATTTGGGGCAGCCGACAGGACCAAACCACTGGGGGGTCGTCGCGAAAAGGTCGGGGAACTGTTGCTGTAGCTGGGTGCATTTTTCGCGAATACCCGCTGCAGGCGCGTGAGGTGCTCGGCAATGGGGGCAAAGCTTCCGCACCAAACGCTGAGCCATGACTTCGCGGACGGACGACGAAACGAGAAACGGCTCCAAGCCCATGTCTGTTAGGCGCGTGAAGGCGCTTAAGGAATCGTTTGTGTGGAGCGTTGAAAAAACCATGTGGCCGGTCAGAGACGCTTGAACGGCAATCTGAGCAGTTTCCACATCGCGGATTTCACCGATCATGATGACGTCCGGGTCTTGGCGCAAAATGGACCGTAAGGCCCGCGCGAAGGTGTATCCGATTTCTGCTTTGGTCTGGACCTGCGTGACGCCCGGAACATTGTACTCGACGGGGTCTTCGACGGTGATGATCTTGCGCTTGCCGTCTTTGATGTGTTCGAGGGTGGCCTTAAGCGTCGTTGATTTTCCCGAGCCGGTCGGACCGGTGACAAGAATGATTCCGTAAGGCTCTTGCGCCAACTTGGAAAAAGTTTCGAGATGATCGGACGCCATGCCAATCCGGGCGAGCGAGAAGTCTTTCTGTTCCTTAAGCAGCAGCCGCATGACAATAGATTCGCCCCAGACGCCGGGGAGGCAAGAAACGCGGATATCCAGCTCCTTGCCGCTGATACGCATGCCGATGCGTCCGTCCTGGGGCAGGCGCCGCTCGGCGATATCAAGGCCGGATATAAGCTTTATGCGCGAAGCCACCGCATCGAACCGGGATCGGGGTAACGTTAAGCGATTCTGCAACACGCCATCGACACGATAGCGAATATCGAATTCATGCTCGCGCGGTTCAACGTGAATGTCGGAGGCATTTTCATTGACCGCCTGGGCCAAGGTGTTCGAGACCAGTTCCACAACCGGCGCCTCTTCGGCCAGTTCGCGCAACATGGCGACATCGTCGTCGTAATTAAAACCGTCGCTGGTCAGGGCTCGGCGCACCAACTCGACCATCATGTCGAGCTCGCGGTTGCGCACCAGCCACCAACATATCTCTTTGCCAGGAAACGCCGACAGTAGTGCTTCTTGAAGGCTGGGGCGAAGGGGGTCGCGGCTAATGCAGTGGAGTGTACCGTCTTCGGCTGTCCATGCGAGCGTCGCCTGATCGATCCACCACTCGGTGTCGATGCCGGAAGTCTTGAGCGTCGCGGCGTAAACCATCGGGTCTTGCGGCAATGTTTCGTTGGTTATGAGGCCCAGACCGAGCTGGCGTGAGAGGGCCTCAAGAACCGCGTCCTCGGAAACCGCGCCGATGCGGATGAGAATGGCGCCAAGCAGTCCGCCGACACTCGACTGGAAAGTGAGGGCTTTATTGAGATCGCTTTCGCCAATTTCGCCCTGGGCCAGCAAAATCTGCCCAAGCGATGGCTGTATCTCAATAGGAGCGGCCGCAAGGGCGCTGGCGTTCATTTTTTACAGTCCAAAATCAGGTGCCCAAACTGGCGCCGCATATCTACCTTAGGTGCACGGATTGAGCCCATGTTGAAGGGCGTCCATCATGTGCCACTTAAAATACGGATTTTCGAGGATAAGTTCTACCACCATGGCGCTTGCGACCTGGATTTACAGGTTTGTAAGGGTTAAATCCGGGTCGCATGGGCTCAATGTCGGCGATGTAGATTTACAGCGGTTTAAGATCAGCTTTTCATGTACAACACGCTCGTGAAAAACTTGGCTCTCTTCATCGCTGCCCTTCTCGTTTCCACACTTATCGCGGAAGTGGGAGTGCGTGTGGCCGGATTCGCGCCGCGTGAAGTGCGCATCAATCCTTTTTTTGTCCCAAACAGCCAAGACACTTGGTCGGTTCCTGACCCGGACCTAGGCTGGATTAATAAAGAAGGGGTGTCGATTTCGATTGAGGAGGGCGGCGCGCCGATGACCTTCTGGGACTTTGGTCGGCGCGCAACCCGCGAGGATGTCTCGGCGCCAGTGGGCAAGGTGCCGGTGATGGTAATCGGCGGGAGCAATGCTCAATCCTATGGGGTCCGTGACGAGGACTCCTTTGCTTACATCCTAAGTGAACGATATCCAGGGTTGTGGTTCGAGAACTTCGGCAACGGCGGGTACAGCACCGTCCAGTCTTTGATGTTGGCTGAGAAAGCCTATGCCGATTTCTACACGTCGGACAAACCTCAGTTGATACTTCTGGCTTTTGATGATTCACATGCCTTGCGTAACGTAGCGGATCAGTCTTGGGTGTATGCAATTTCCGACGATGAGGGCAGATACGTCGCGCCGCCGCACTATCGTTTGCAGAACAATGAGTTTGCCTTTCAACCATTCCGGACCATCGGATTCTGGCCGCTCGAAAAACAGTCTGCGTTGATAACTGTGCTTCACAACGTCTGGCTTCAGTCAGTTGCCTACAATACCGCTGGCGATGCGCTCCCGGTTACGCGGCACGTCATAGACCAGCTGTATGACTTTGCGTCGGGTCATGGCGTTCAGTTTGCGGTGGTGGTTCTTGAAGACCGCAGCCAGATCGCCGACGACTTGTTTTCCGACAAGCCGTTTCCTTACAAAAATTGCAGCGGCTTTGAGCGAAGCGACCCCGGCGCGTATTTGCTTGGCGGCAATAGTCACCCAAACGCAAAGCTGCATGCATACTTTGCCGATTGCATCGGCGCGTGGCTCGATAGTGACGTCTTGCCGTTGCTAAGCATGCCGCGAGCAGCCCGAACGGAGCGGGAGTAGTGAAAAAGATTCTAGCCAATGGTTTGCTTGTGCTGGCCGCTGTCGCCGTTATGGCCGGCGTATTCGAGGGGCTTTGCCGAACTGTTCTGAGCGATGGTACGCAGTACCATGTGGAGATGTGGAGATACGCCGTTGAATTAAAGCGCGTCGCCGAAGATCCTGAGATCGGGCATGAACATATTCCCGGCGCGCATGCGCGTTTGATGGGCGTGGACGTGTCGATCAACAGCGATGGCCTGCGTGACGAGGAAATCGAAGAAGCAAAGCCAGCTGGAACAACGCGCATTCTCATGCTGGGAGATTCAATTACGTTTGGCTGGGGTGTGCCGTCAGATGAAACTATGTCCAGGGTCCTTGAGCGTGAATTGACGGCGCAAGGAACGGGCCCTGTTGAGGTTATTAATTCCGGGGTCGGGAACTACAACACTGCAATGGAAGTCGGCTACTTTTTTGATCACGGTAAGGCCTATAATCCCGACGTCGTGGTGTTGAACTATTTTATCAATGATGCGGAACCCACACCGATTTACAAGGAAGTGCCCTGGATTGCGCGCCATTCCTATGCCTATGCGGTTATCGGTGGTGCGTGGGACAGTCTAAAAAGACGCCTCTTTGGCGGCGCGGACTGGCGCACATATTATGCCGGTCTATATGCGGACGGCGCGCCCGGATGGCGTAAAGCCCAGGAGAGCATAGCAAAGCTTGCCGAGTATTGCCGTGCGAACAACATACGTTTCGTCATTGTGAATATTCCAGAATTGCGGGAACTCGAGAAATATCCCTTTGACGATGTTACGGCTAAAGTCGAAGCGGTCGCAGCGACTCATCATGTGGAGTTTGTCGACCTTCTTCCCGCCGTGCAGGACCAGTCGCCGGATACGTTGTGGGTCACCAAGCCCGACCCTCATCCCAATGGCCGTGCCCAGGAGCTTATGGGCAAGTTTTTTTCCAGCTACCTGTTGCGCACCCCCAGTCGTCTTGAACTCGCGGAATGATAACTCTACGTTTGCCGAGCTATGATTTATTGCGGCCAAGGGCCGCTTGTTCGAAAGCGCTTTGATGACCGTCGCCTACTGCGCGAAATGCGTGACTCCCAACACATGGCCTGATGCCGTCTTTGATGAGGACGGCGTTTGCTTGCCGTGCCGCTATGCCGAAAGTCTAGCGCAGGTCGACTGGTCCGCGCGGAAAAGAGAACTCGATGAAATTTCCGACTGGGGCCGGAACAGCAAGCGCGGCGTCTACGACTGTATTATTGGCGTAAGCGGCGGCAAGGACAGTCTTCGTCAGGCATTTTTTGCGCGCGATGAATTGGGTTTGAATCCGCTGCTGGTCTCGTGCGTCTATCCGCCGGAGCAGCAAACGCAGCGCGGCGCGGACAATCTTTCAAATCTGGTTGAGCAAGGTTTCGATCTTCATATGGTTGGACCTGCCCCTCAAGTTTCGAAGAAATTGACGAAATACAGTTTTTTGCAGTTCGCCAATATTTTTAAGGCGAGCGAGCTTGTGCTGTATGCCTCACTGCCGCGTGTTGCCATTGCCTACGGCATCCCTCTCATCTTTCTTGGCGAAAACCCTGCTCTAGCTTTTGGTGGCAGCGTTGGGTCGGTCTCGAGTGATGGGAATAAGCAGCGATTTCACAATACGCTGGGTGGCGGGAAGTTGGACACGTGGTTGAAAAGTGGTCTCACGGCCGCCGAGATGAACTGGTACCAGTATCCGTCCGAACACGACTTCGAGCGCGCCCAATTGCGGATCGTTTATCTCGGTTTTTATATGCGCGATTTTAACGACATTGCTAACGGGGCTTTCGCACTTGCTCGTGGTCTCGTGCCGCGTACGGGACTTGATGCTCTTCCGGAAGAAACCGGTTCTTTGAACGCATTTGAAGCGGTGGACGATGATTTTGTCCACGTCAATCAGATGATCAAACATCTGAAACTTGGATTCGGCAAGGTCGTGCAGCAAGCCAGTGTTCAGTTGAGACTTGGCAATATGACCCGGGCCGAGGCAGTTGAAGCGGTCGAGAAGTATGATGGCAAGTGCAGCGAGCGCTATATCGAAAGCTTTTGCGACTACATCGGCATTTCGACAGAAAATTTTCATGCGGTCATCGAAGAGGCGCGCAACAAGGATCTGTGGCAGTTGAATAATCGCGGGGCGTGGGAGTTGCGCTATAAGCCGTCGGGCACGCTAGGCGCTGAGGCATGATGGCGTGAATACAGGGCACGAACCAGATATTTGCATCGTTGATTACGGTATGGGCAATTTATTGTCCGTCGCTTCGGCGCTGGCTTCTTTGGAGCGCCGCGCAACAGTGAGTGCGGACCCGGATCGTATCGCACAGGCCGACGCTTTGATTTTGCCGGGCGTGGGTGCCTTCGGCGAGGCCATGGATCGTATGCACGCACTGAAGCTGATCAGTGTGCTTGAGGATCGTGTTTTAGGTGCCGGCGTTCCGTTTCTTGGTATTTGTCTCGGGATGCAGGTGCTGGGGACGCAGTCCACGGAAGGCGGGCTACATAAAGGATTGGGATGGATCGACGCCAAAGTCGAGATGATTCCTTCGGACTCGTCCATTCGCATTCCCCACATAGGCTGGAACGAGGTGACCTGGGCGGATGCCGGGCCGCTTAATACTAATATCGCCCAGGGCAGCCATTTCTATTTCAACCATTCCTATTGCATGGAAGATGCCGGCGGCTGCGTGGTTGCGACGGTCGACGTGGGCCGGACTTTGGTGGCCGCTGTCGTGAAAAATAATATTTGGGGTGTGCAGTTTCATCCCGAGAAAAGCCAGAACAACGGTCGCCGACTGCTGCGCAACTTTCTCAATTTTGTTCAGGCCGGGTAGGGGGTGACATGCTGAAGCAACGTATTGTCGCCGTTCTGCTGGTCCGGGAAGGGATCGTCGTGCAGAGCATAGGGTTTGAAAGATACCTGCCGGTCGGCAAGCCTGAAATTGCTGTGGAACACCTCAACAGGTGGGGCATCGACGAAATCGTTATGTTGGATATATCGGGGCAACAATCCACTGCTCCGCAGCTGGAACGCAACATCGCTAAGGTAGCGCCCTACTGCCTAGTGCCGCTTGCCGTGGGCGGCGGCATTCGAACGATTGATCATATTCGTGATGTTATCAAATCAGGGGCCGATCGGATTGTGCTGAACACTTCTGTTTTCGATGACCCTAAACTTATAGACCAGGCAGCTACGCGATTTGGCACTCAATGCATTATTGCGGCTATTGACGCAGCGCCGAACGGTAGCGGTTACGATACCTTCGTGGACGGTGGAGGCCGGCGGACAGGGTTGTCCCCTAAAGATATGGCACGGCGTGCGGAAGATCACGGGGCGGGTGAAATTCTCATCCAGGCTATCCATCGCGACGGCTGCAAGATGGGTTACGATTTAGAATTGATAGCTGAAGTTGCCGGTGCGGTTTCGGTGCCCGTGATTGCTCTTGGCGGTGTCGGAATGCCAGCGCATATGGCCGATGTGGCGCGAGTGCCCGGCGTTAGCGGGCTGGCTGCCGGTAATTTCTTTCACTTTACCGAGCATACGGCCGCAACGGCTAAAGCAGTCTTGCAAACATCCGGTGTTGATTTGCGTCATGACAGCTACGCGGACTACAGAAACGACGCTTTCGACGCGCAGGGACGATTGCGGAAAAAAGCCGATGAAGCTCTCGAGGAGCTTCTCTTTGTCCACTACGTCGATGAAGTGATCTGATCGCCCCATGCAGTATTGTAGTCGCTGTCTATATCCCGCGAACCATCCGCTGAACATCACCTTTGACAGTGAAGGAGTGTGTAGCGGGTGCCGGGTTCATGAGGAGAAGGACGCCCTAGACTGGACGCAGCGCCGAGAAATTCTAAAAGCGCTGACCCGCTCTTATCGAAACCGATCCGGCTCCGGGTATGATTGTATTGTGCCGGTTTCGGGTGCGCGTGATTCTTATTTTATTGTGCATACCGTGCGGAAAGAGTTGGGCCTCAATCCACTGCTTGTAAGTTACAACAAGCATTATAACACCCGGCGCGGACATCGAAATCTCGCGTATCTGCGGACTCTATTCGATCTGGATATTTATACACAGGTTATCAACCCGCAGACGGTAAAAAAAATCACGCGGGAAACACTGCGGCTGCGCGGCAGTCTGTATTGGCATGTTCTTGCAGGTCAAACCGTGTGGCCGGTGCAGGTCGCGGCTCGTCATAAGATCCCCCTGATTATCTGGGGACACCATCAGGGCTTGGATCAGGTTGGAATGTTCTCACATACCGATGAAGTCGAGATGAGTCGTAAGTACCGCAAGGAACACGATCTTATGGGGCTAGAAGCGGAAGATCTGCTTGCCGAGAGCGATGTTCTGACCGAGGCTGACTTGCAGGCCTATTTTTATCCCCACGACAAAGAACTCGCGAACGTCGGCGTGCGCGGTATTTATCTTGGCAATTATATTCGTTGGGATACCAAGCTACAGCACGAAGACATGATTGAACGTTACGGATACGAAACGGCGCCGCAGCAACGCACGTTTGATACCTACAACGATGTGGATTGTCTTCACTACAGCGGGCTTCACGATCACCTGAAGTTTTTAAAAGTTGGCTACGGGAAGGTCAGCGACCACGCCAGCCGGGAAATCCGGTTTGGCCGACTAACGCGGGAAGAAGGCATTAGTCTTGTCCGCGCATATCAAAACAAGACGCCGGCAGACCTGGAGCCATTTCTAAAATGGTCTGGTCTACGTGAAGATGAATTCTATGGGTTGGTAAATCAGCACCGTGACCCTCGTGTCTGGTCTCGCGATGCAGACGGGCAATGGTCCTTAAAGCAATCGGTCGTGGGTGCGCCAATTCCAGAAAATGCAAAAAGCGTTAAACTTGCTCAGCAGGGAGAATGTGACTTCCGCATTACTCCGTCTCGGGCGCCCGGCGTACGCGAAGACGAATATGTCCTGATTGATCGCGGCTACGTGGATGAGTTCCCGGCAAGCAGTTAAATGCCTATGATTCGGTACGCATGAGCGCACGGTGCATGTACTCTGCCGTTTCCCAGTCTTCCGGCGTATCAATGTCCTGGACAAGGTATCGAGGTAAAATGACGGGACGTGAGTCGGCGCTGTAAAGCTCAGGCTTTTCCAGAAAGCGGGCGACGTCCAGCCAGTAGAACTGGCCGGCATCGTGGTATGCCTCGGGCAGGTCCTGGGACCGCGTCAACCGATGCTCAGGCCAGAACATAGCGAGCGCGCCATCTGCTTTGACTTCTAAAGCCCTGAAGATTGGAAAAGCGAAAGAGGTGACCGTAAAGGCACTTGCTGATCCACTGTCTTGCAATGTGTTCAGTCCCTGAACGATATCCTGCGCCCGCACGAATGGCGCGGTCGCGTAAATGCAGCAGGCGTGGCTGGCTGGCGTGCCGCTCTGCTCGAGCCAGTTTAGCGCGTGTGTCAGGACGGGCGCGGTTGCCGTATGGTCATCGGACAACTCCGCCGGTCGCATGAACGGCACGTCCGCCCCATAGGTTTTCGCGGTCGTTGCTATTTCTTCGGAGTCAGTCGAGACCAGAATGCGGTCAAACAGCCCCGAGTCTTGGGCCGCGCGAATGGAATAACTAATCATCGGCTGGCCAGAAAAGGCGCGAATGTTTTTATTCGGAATGCGTTTGCTGCCGCCGCGGGCGGGAATAATGGCAACGGTGTATGTGCGCTCGGTCATAAATCCTCGTGTTATCGTTGACGCTCGGCGGCCAATTCAAGCGCCAATGATAGTACATTCTGGGGGGCCTGGGCATGTACTTTAGCCTCGTCGCGCACCTGTACCGGCAATCCAGGCTTAACCGCATTCAACCAATCTTGAATCTTTTGTTCAGCCCCTGCGCGAACATCGATCAGGAACGCGCCGGGCCGAAGCCCAATCTGACGCAAAGCATGATGCCGTAGTCCGGGCTGCAAGCTGAGTGTAGGTCTACCCGTCAGCCACGCTTCATAGAGTAGGATAGACGACATGCCGATGACACCATCGAAATTCCCGACCGGTATGACGGCCTTACTTTTTTGCAACACCATGCCATTTAAGGTGCCGCGGTGCTCTTCCCATATTTTTTCTAATTGAACGGCATCTTCGCGAGGATGAGGTAAAACGGAGAGGTAAAATTGATCCTTCGAAGATTGCAGCGCTTCGCACAAAAGCTGCACGACGTCCGCTTCAGTGTATCCGCGGTATAATTTGGACTCTGCGGATGAGCCGTGATCGGCGGCGGCGGGTTCGGAGACAAATAGTATTTGCTTGCTCTGTCCGATATCTTTGATCCGTTGCTTCTTGTCGGATGAATAGGCGAGCACCCGAGAGCTGAGATCGGGTTGACCGGTAACGCGAATTGATGATCTAGAAACGCCGTCAGCGACCGCGGCGTCGGCGGCCAATGTATCCATCACGGCATAGATGTCGGGGGAAAGGGCGGGGAATCCATCAGTGCTCATTCTTGATGAGTAGGCGGACCAACTATCAAGAACGTGCAGAAGTTTTAGGCCCCGCGCTTGAGCGCGTCGCGCGAGCGCCAACGCCGCATAGTCTTTTACACTAGATGCGAAAACCACAACATCGGGTGTTAGGTCATCTAGGGCCGCATCGATTTCCGCGATATCATTACTCGCCGAGAGAGAAACCCAGTGCCATTTTGGCGCCGCTTCCCGGGCGATGTATCCGTTGCGCAGAACAGTCGCATGATGTCCCCGAGTCACGGCTTCGTTGATAACCGGAATAAGGGCACGCGCTCCGCCAACATCGCCGGCCGCGAATAGTATTGATTTCGTCGTGGGCACCGTATGGACCGCCTGTTTCGCACTGAGTAGGCCTAATGCCATAGGTTGAGGGGGTTTGCCACCAGGACTGTGCTTCGCCGCGCGGGTTTGGAGCATTGACTACAACTTTGTCATTGGTGCGGACTCGCGGCGTGTTGCCTTGAATGCGAAGGCCATGGTACGGCACATAAGCCCTTGATCGGCGTACGCTTCGTTCGCCAAAACTATGATATCGTTGTCTTCACTAGCGTCATTCCGTCCGGATGAGTTTTAATGACTAAACTTGCACTTTTGGGTGGAAGCCCTGCTGTCAGCGGTCCCTTGCAGCCTTACCGTACGACCGGGGTTGAGGAAGAGCGGGCGGTCTTACGGGTTATGCGGGACGGTACGCTCAGCGCTTTTCTGGGGGCCTGGGCGCCGGAATTCTGGGGCGGTCCCGAGGTGAAGGCTTTTGAGGCCGAGTGGGGTGCGGCGTTTGGCATCAAACACACAGTATCTGTCAACTCGGCAACCTCGGGCTTAATCGCTGCGATGGGGGCCATTGGGATAGGTCCTGGGGATGAAGTTATTGTTCCCCCCTACACAATGTCGGCCACAGCCATGGCGCCGCTTTTTTATGGTGGCATTCCTGTTTTCGCCGATATCGACGAAGATTATTTTTGTCTCGATCCGCAGTGCGTTGCCGACGCGATAACGCCGAAGACGCGCGCGATTATAGCGGTGAACCTATTTGGCCAAGCCGCCGATTTAACGGCCTTGCGCGCACTGGCGGATAAGCATGGGCTCTATCTTATCGAAGACAATGCCCAGGGGCCGTTTGCGGCCCAAGATGGAAAATACGCCGGCACCATCGGACACATTGGTGTCTTCAGTCTGAATTACCACAAACATATTCACACCGGTGAAGGCGGGATGTGCGTCACCGATGACGCAATGCTTGCGGCGCGGCTGGGAATGATCCGCAATCATGCAGAGAATGCTGCCGACCATCTGGGAGAGGGCGATTATACCAATCTCATTGGGCACAATTTTAGGATGACCGAGCTCAGCGCTGCGATCGGACGCGAACAGCTCAAGAAAGCGAAAAACCTCACCGCGCGGCGCGTCCACATCGCTGAACGGTTGACCGCCGGTGTAGAGGGCTTGGAAGGTCTCCAAGCGCCCAAGGTGCGGGCGAAGTGCGACCACGTCTATTATCTATGGGGTGCCCGGTATGATGAAAAGATGTTGGGCGTGTCTCGGGATGTTTTCGCCAAGGCCTTGACGGCAGAGGGAGTGCCGAATGCAACGGGCTATGTGCGCCCGCTCTATATGCTTTCTACATTTCAAAAGCGTGTAGCGATGGGCCGCGAAGGATTTCCATTCAACCTGACAGAACGAACCTATGATCGCGGACTATGCCCAGTCACCGAACGGCTGCATGAAAAGGAAATGTTGATTTTCTTGGTATGCAGCTATGACCCGACGGATTCACAAATAGACGAGATAATCGCGGCCTTTCGTAAGGTTCATGAAAATCGTCACCAGTTGGCCGATGTCTCGCTACCCGCCGCATAATCCCTACGGCGCAGTCTAATGTCGTCAGATGTACCGTTCACCGTTGGTATTCTTGGGCTAGGCCAGATCGCGCACGGATATGACGATCCGTCGGGACAGGCTATTTCTACCCACATAAAAGCGTGTCTGGCGGAGCCGCGCCTGCGTATTGCGTGGATTTCTGACATTGATAGATCCAGGGCCGCCAATGTACGGGAGCAGTGGAATTTAGAAGCGGCCATCGTCGGGCCGGAGGACGCTCCTCGCCATGCGGTTGACGTGGTTTGCATAGCGACCCCCGATGATACGCATGTGCAGTGGGTCGATCGGTTTCTTGGGTCTGCGCCAAAGCTGATTCTTTGCGAGAAACCGTTGGCGCATGGGGTGCGGGAAGCCCGGGACTTGATATCCAAAGCGGATGTGGCGAAGTGCGCGTTTGTCATCAATTTTATGCGGCGCTGGATTCCGGGAGTAATGCCTTGGCTAAGGGCCGCGGCGAGTGGGGACTTTGGGCCTCCGGTCGAGGCGCGGCTAACGTATTGTCGGGGCTTTAGACACAATGCCTGCCATGGCCTCGATCTTATCGGAGCAGCGCTCGGTTGTGATGTCTCCTCGGCTCGTATATCGGACGCGGGCTTTGATGATTTTGCAGCAGCGGACTTAACTCTCTCTGCAGCGGTGGAGTTGCGGGGGCAGGATGTTGCGGTCCCTGTTTCAATCACAGGAATCGACGGACGCGTTCGGAATGCCTTTGATGTCGAGATTATTTTTAAAACAAGTCGCCTGCGCATATGGAACGCGGACGGTATATGTGCGCAAATTTCCGATACAAATGGAAAGCCCTCCCATGAGTTCCGAGACAAGCCGGCTCGTCACATGCAGTATGTTTGGCAAAATATAGCCGACGCTCTTGCGGATGGTGCGCCACTCATGTGCACGGCGCAGGAAACTTTAGCGGGCATGACATTGGTCGATGCCATTGCCAACTCGTCGCTACGGACTACAGGCGGACCAAGCCCATGACGACAAAAAGCCGGCCAGGCCTCTTTCTGGACCTTGATGGAACGCTCGCGGATAGCTTGGGTGTCATGCGCGAGATATACGAGCGATTTCTAGCTGAATTCGGTCGTGCGGGATCGCCAGAGGAATTTGATCGTCTGAACGGGCCCAGTTTGTCGGACGTGCTTGCAATTTTGAAGCGCGATCACAACTTAGCGCCGCCCGCTCATGAACTTTTAGATATTTACAAAGCGCACCTTCGCGAAGCCTATGCTCATGTATCCCCCAATAAAGGCGCGCGCGAACTTATAGGGGCTGCCGTCAACGAAGGGTGGGTGGTCAGCGTGGTGTCGTCCAATGTCGGAGATACCGTCGCCGCCTGGTTGGAAGCCGTCGGTTTGGCAGATAGCATCACCGTTATTGCGACAGGCGATACTGTTGCTAGGGGAAAGCCAGCTCCAGATCTCTATATCAAGGCGCTTCGTGAGAGTGGGTGCGCCGCGGAAGCCTCGCTGGCTGTTGAAGATACGGTTACCGGGGTGCGCAGTGCGGTTGGCGCGGGATTGCCAACTTTCGCGTTGGTCGCCGAAGGGGGGCGCAAAATAGAGTGGCCCGCAGGCGTGAAAACCATAAATGGGTTGGAGCGGCTTATTCCGTTGGTGCGTGGGGTAAATGAGGGCAATACAGCCCATGTTTAAGGTGCGCTACAAAGGCTCTCCTCGTGTTCAAGAAGTGCCGCTTGATGGTCAGACCTTGAGCCCCGCTCTAGCAGCGGAAGTAGATAAGGTTTGGTCTGAAGCGCAGGAAGAGCAAGGCAACGGCCTGTCTAACGGGTCGATTTTCAGTGTCACGGATATCGTTGGGTCGCTCGTAAGAGGACGGTTCGTTGAATATAAACATTTTGTTGCTGTGCGCCGGCGCCCAGACCTTTTTGCCGCGTTGCAGGTTCGGCCTTTGGCGGTGACAGGGCTGAGTAGGTGCGATGGCGGGATTATTCTTGGATGCCGCTCTGATCGTGTAACGCAAGATCAGGGCTTGTGGGAGTTTGTGCCGTCTGGCGGCGTCGACCGTTCGTCGCGGCGTGCCGATGGGTTTATAGATGTTGCTCGGCAGATCGAACGAGAGTTGCGTGAGGAAACGGGCTTAGACCCCAGTCTAATTGCAAATGTAAGCCTTCGGTACGTGATCGAGGACAGCTCATCTCACGTATTTGATATTGTTGCTGATGTTGCTCTGCAGGTTTCCGCAGAAAGGGCAATGTCAGCGCTGAATCAGGCAAGCCAAGATGAATACGAAAGCTTTAAAGTCTTGGATGCTGATGGCCGCAGGTTGTTCTTCGAAAGGTCCCAAGAACGCCTCGCGCCTCTATCACGGTATATAGCGGAGGACTTGGAGTTTCCTGCCGCTGTTTAAATGTGGCCTAATTAGGCGTCCGCAATGGCGTTGAGCTTTCGAATCTCGTCAATGCTCAGAAACTCTGGATTAGTGCCTGAGCTGTACTCGAAATCTTCAATAACAGGCTTTCCGGACTCACCCGCTCCATCGGTTTCGTAGTCGCCATCGGCGTTCTCCCAGAATGTAATCGCCGGGCGAATGACGTAATGATTGTTAAACTCGACAGTCAGGTGCGAATCGTCCGAGGGGCACATAATCTCGTGCAGCTTCTCGCCCGGACGTATGCCGATGACTTGCGTCGGCATATCCGGGGCCATGGCCTTGGCCAGGTCGGAGATGCGCACAGACGGAAGCTTGGGAACAAAAATCTCACCGCCGCGCATGCGCTTGAAGCTTTCCGCGACAAAATCGACGCCCTGCTGAAGTGTAATCCAGAACCGAGTCATGCGAGGGTCGGTGATCGGCAAATGTTCGGCTCCGCGCTCAATAAGCGCTTTGAAGGCGGGTACGACAGAGCCGCGTGAGCCAACAACGTTTCCATATCGCACAACAGCGAACCGCGTTGGGCTATTGCCGACGAGATTGTTAGCGGCAACGAAAAGTTTGTCCGAACAAAGCTTTGTCGCGCCATACAAATTTATTGGATTGGCGGCTTTGTCGGTTGAGAGGGCAACGACTTTTTTGACCTTATTTTCAAGGGCGGCATGTATGACGTTCTCTGCGCCATTGATATTTGTCTTGATGCATTCAATCGGATTGTATTCTGCGGCGGGTACTTGTTTAAGAGCAGCCGCATGAATAACGAAATCAGCGCCTCGCATAGCCATATTGAGACGTTCACGATCTCGAACATCGCCGATGAAATAGCGCATGCAGCGCTGAGGGAAGCGCTCTTGCATTTGCGATTGTTTGAGCTCATCGCGTGAATAGATGATGAGCTTTGATGGTTTGAACTTCTCTAGAACAGATTGCGTAAACTTGTGTCCGAAGGAGCCGGTTCCCCCGGTGACAAGAATATTCGCGTCATCAAACATGCAATTGGTCCGATTTTAGTGGTGTTGATAAGCGGTGGGCGAGTGTGCCATAGAAACTGTGAACAGATAGGCTGTTATGTCCATTCCCGTCTGTCTTGACAAGCATAGGTCGCAAATCAATCGCAGTTCCGCCCGGCGGATCACGAGTATTTAATCCGAAACAGTTTATGGCGGCGTGCGCCGACCGAAAAGTGGCAAGTAATTCATGGAACCTATCGCCTATTTAGCTATGGAGATCAAGCAACGAGAGCTTGATTCCCGTGTGTTGATTGCCGCGCATCTGCTGAAAGCCGGTGTAGCCGTGGTTATTGGGCAGCAATGGGCATTGTTTGCGAACGCTAAAGTTCTTCCCCCAGGGGTCATCCTTTTTAAGACGGTTAATCATATTCAAGCGGGGCTTATGGCCAAGTGCCGGTCGGCGGGCCATTTGGTGGCGGCGACCGATGAAGAAGTTCTGGTGTGCATTGAAGACAGGTGCTTCCTAGAAGTTTTTAGTCCGACGGCGGCTGAAAACTGCGATCTTTTTTTCGCCCAAAGCGAGTTTCACCGGGAAGTGGTGGAGCGCGCGTTCCCGCCCCTAAGGGGAAGAACTCAGACGGTGGGCAATGCACGTGTCGATTTCCTGTCCTCAATGCGCCGCGAGTCCTTCGCGGGAGAGATACAAAAAATAACCGATGCCCACGCCCCATACATACTGTTCAACACCAACTACGGACAGCTCAACAGTATCTGGAACGATAGTAATCACGTTGTAGCTATTGCGGCGAAAGCTGGGCTTGTGAATGTAGACGACCCTGCCAGTGTCGAAGAATATAAGGCGAAGTGGAACTGGGAGCAGCAAAATCGCGACGAGATGATGAAGTTGCTGCAATCGGCGATCGAAGAGTTTCCTGATAAAAATATAGTGCTGCGCCCACACCCTGGAGAAATCGCCGATTTCTGGGAAGATGCAGTTGGTGGAATTGAACGCGTTCGTATTATTCCGCGTTCAAACCCCCATCCATGGATTTTGGGCGCGGAATTGGTTGTTCATACAAGTTGCACAACGGGGTTGGAGGCAGCCCTAATGGGTAAGCCCGTGGTCAACCTTGCCCCTGTTCCTCATCCAACGTTTGGATTTGTTACCGATCGCGTGAATCCGACCTTTAAGACCTGGCAAGAAGCTGCTTCTGCGATGAAGGAGTTTCTCACATTCGGCGCTGGCCCTCTCGCGGAGGAGCAAAAGCAGAGAGCTGAAGTGCTTGGCGGCCATTTTGCGATGGACGATACCGAAGCCGGAGAAAAGATCGCTCGTGGATTGGCCGCTCTATTGCAAGATTATGGGGCAAGATTTCCGGTCACGGAACAACCTCCTCTTCGCGGAGGTGCGTTTCGCTGTTTGCCACGAACTGACACAGTAAAAGATAAATTCTTTCTGGAAGCGGCCGAGCTGAGAGAGCGTTTGCAAGCGGCATTGATAAAAATGGAAGCGAACATTCAGGTCAAGGTCATAGCGATTGACGACAGTCTGTTCATGCTTATGCCCGCCGTGTGAGCCGTGTTTTTACGAGGTTGGGATATTGTCGCGAAACAGTGCGGCGTAAACCACATCTACCTCATCCCCGTTCATAAGAAGGTGTCGCTTACGTATGCCGTCTTCAATCATTCCAGCCCGCTTCATTATATTGCGCATGCCGATATTTGTGGCGCTGGTTCCGGCTGTCACTTTCCGCAAATCGCGTTTTAAGAGTAGGAAGCGGCACACTGCGTTCCAGGCTTCCACTCCATAACCCTGTCCCCAAATGCTCTTCTCACCAATAAGGATGCCAACGTCAGCCGTTCCGTTA
>JAUIGX010000049.1 GCA_030432435.1 Alphaproteobacteria bacterium | reverse complement strand
ATCCTCAAAGCGCTGGAGGAGCAGGGCGTCGACGTAGTGTTCGGCTATCCGGGCGGCGCCGTGCTGCCGATTTACGACGAGCTTTTTAAGCAGAACCGCATTCGCCACGTACTGGTGCGTCACGAGCAAGGCGCGGTCCACGCAGCCGAAGGCTATGCGCGGTCCACCGGTAAAGTCGGGTGCGTTCTTGTGACATCCGGTCCCGGGGCGACCAATGCGGTTACTGGTCTCACAGATGCTTTGTTGGATTCTATTCCGATCGTTTGTCTCACAGGCCAAGTTCCGACTCATCTGATCGGTAATGATGCCTTTCAAGAGGCCGATACGGTTGGCATTACGCGGCCGTGCACAAAACACAATTATCTGGTGCGCGACGTCGAGCAGTTGTCATCCACGATTCATGAGGCGTTCTACGTTGCACGGTCCGGTCGGCCCGGTCCGGTCGTGGTCGATTTGCCTAAAGACGTCGCAATGGCGCAAGGCACGTATACGTCTGCGCCGCGCGGAGCGCGAAGCGCACAACACAAAACTTACAAGCCGCAAACCAGACCGGACCCCGGTTTAGTTGAAACGGCGGTCCGACTTATGGCGGGTGCAAAAAAACCAGTGTTTTACACCGGCGGCGGGGTCATCAATTCGGGGTCTCGGGCCTCAAAGCTATTGCGCGAGTTGGTGCAACTAACCGGGTTTCCGATTACTTCGACTTTGATGGGTCTTGGCGCTTATCCCGCAGCGGATAGGCAGTGGCTCGGGATGCTCGGGATGCACGGTATGTACGAGGCCAACATGGCCATGCATGACTGTGATGTGATGATCAATATCGGTGCGCGATTTGATGATCGTGTGACTGGGAATCTCGAATTTTTCTCCCCGGGTTCAAAAAAAATCCATGCGGATATTGATCCATCGTCCATCAACAAGAACGTAATTGTTGACGTCGCAATCGTCGGAGATTGCGCTGCGGTTCTTGAGAAAATGCTTACGGTATGGAAAGCGCGGAAATACAAAGCAGATCAGAAAGCGCTCAAGACGTGGTGGCGCGAAATTGATCGATGGCGCGCGCGCGGCTGCCTAAGTTACGAACAGCGCGGTAAAGTGATCAAGCCGCAATATGCTATTCAGCGCTTATATGAACTGACCAAGGATCGCGAAACTTTCATCACGACCGAGGTGGGGCAGCACCAAATGTGGGCCGCGCAGTTCTGCCGTTTCGAGCGCCCCAACAGATGGATGACCTCGGGCGGATTGGGGACGATGGGCTATGGTTTGCCGGCGGCAGTCGGCGTGCAGATAGCGCATCCGAACGGTTTGGTAGTCGATATTGCCGGCGAGGCCTCAATCCTGATGAATATCCAGGAACTTTCGACAGCTGTTCAATATCGTTTGCCGGTGAAAATATTTATTATCAACAATCAGTATATGGGAATGGTGCGCCAATGGCAGGAACTGTTGCACGGTAGCCGTTACTCCCAAAGCTACACTGAATCGTTGCCCGACTTTGTGAAACTGGCAGAGGCTTACGGATGTGTCGGACTCCGCGTTGAAGACCCCACCAAGGTTGATGACACTATTCGTGAAATGATTTCCATCGACCAACCTGTTGTTTGTGATGTGCGCGTCGATCAAAAGGAAAACTGCTATCCGATGATTCCTTCGGGGAAGCCGCACAATGAAATGTTGTTGGGGCCGGGCGCAGGTGCAAGCACTGCAATTGAGGGGGCTGGCAAAGCGCTAGTTTAGCGTTCGCCAGAAAATGATGGTCAAAAAATCGCTAAAGAAACCGGGCCGCAAAGCTGTCACGGCAAAGCCAAAACGACCTGCGAAAACCAAGGTGGCGCAGTCCTCTAATCTTTATGAGGGGATGGTGCCGGTTGCACGGCTTAAAGATAAAGACATCTACCGCCATGTGATTGCGTTGCTGGTCGACAACGAGGCGGGTGTTCTTGCGCGTGTCATCGGTTTGATTTCCGGGCGCGGTTACAACATCGAAAGTTTGACCGTTTCGGAAGTGGACGAAGGCAAACACCTGTCGCGTATCAACGTGACCACATCGGGCACGCGGCAAGTCATTGAACAGGTTAAAGCGCAACTCGGCCGGCTTGTGCCGGTCCATACCGTTCGAGACTTAACGGACGACGGGCCGTCGGTCGCGCGTGAACTCGCCTTAATCAAAGTTGTAGGGGTGGGAGAGAAGCGTGTCGAAGCCCTGCGCATCGGCGATATTTTTCGCGCGAACGTCGTCGATTCAAGTACGAAGTCTTTTGTATTTGAAGTGATCGGAACCACGGAAAAAGTGGACGCCTTTATAGATCTCATGAGGCCACTTGGTTTGCTTGAGGTTTCGCGGACGGGCGTTGCGGCCATTGCCCGCGGCGCTGAGGGTATTGAAGGTTAACAGTTTAAGGTGCGGGCTCATCCGGCCGGTGCCGCAAGGAAAAAACGGAAAGGGATTGCTATGCGAGTCTATTATGATCGCGACGCCGATGTGAATCTCATCAAAGGCAAAAAAATTGCTATCGTCGGCTACGGAAGCCAGGGCCACGCACATACGCTCAATCTGCGCGATTCCGGCGTTCAGGAAATTGCGGTCGCTTTGCGCGAGGGGTCAGCTACACGTGCTAAAGCCGAGCAGGAAAATCTGAAGGTCATGACGCCTGCGGAAGCGGCGAAATGGGCTGACATGATGATGATTCTAACTCCGGACGAACTGCAAGCGGATCTCTACAAGGACGACATCAAGGACAACCTGAAACAGGGCGGTGCTCTGGCATTTGCACACGGACTTAACGTGCACTTTAATTTGATTGAGCCACGTCCCGACCTGGACGTTTTTATGATTGCGCCTAAAGGCCCGGGCCACACCGTGCGCTCTGAATATCTGCGCGGCGCAGGCGTGCCGTGCTTGGTGGCGGTTGCACAAGATGCCTCCGGGAACGCGATGGAGATTGCATTGTCTTATGCGTCTGCCATTGGTGGTGGCCGCGCCGGTGTGATCGAGACGAATTTCAAGGAAGAATGTGAAACCGATTTGTTCGGCGAGCAGGCCGTGCTTTGCGGAGGTGTAACAAGCCTTATCCGCGCCGGATTTGAAACCCTCGTTGAAGGGGGGTACTCGCCCGAAATGGCCTATTTCGAATGCTTGCACGAGGTGAAGCTGATCGTAGATCTTATTTACGAAGGCGGCCTTGCCGATATGCGCTACTCCATCTCGAATACGGCTGAATACGGCGACTATGTATCCGGCCCGCGTGTTGTGACGGACGAAACAAAGAAAGAGATGAAGAAGATATTGGCCGATATTCAGTCGGGCAAATTCGTCAGCAATTGGATGACAGAATGCAAGGCCGGACAGCCCAGCTTTAAGGCCATGCGCCGGAATTGGGCGGATCACCCCATCGAAGAGGTCGGCACCAAGCTCCGGGGGATGATGCCCTGGCTCAAGGGCGGAAAGTTGGTCGATAAAGCCCGCAACTGACCCCTCGCATTGGCCAGCGCCCCGCGCGATACTTGCAACGGCACATTGTCCCACGCGTACTCTATCCAGGGGCATGGTCAGTGTCACATTTAGGTTAGGAGGTTTCCATGGCATTGCGCGGGTTATTTTGTTGTTTGGCAGTGCTCGCCTTAAGCGCGGGGACGCCAATTCCCGGCGCCGCGCAAACGGCGCCGGGTGGCTCCTCGGACATTCCAACGCCAGCGCAATTGTCGGAGTTGGCTTCAGATCTGGAAGATTTGCCGATCGCGCCTGGCGGTGGATTGCTGACTCCAGACTCCGGAAAGCCAACCGTTGAAGCGCCAGCGAGTACGAACACAACGTTTGCGCGATCACGCCGCGCGGTCGTGTCTGCCGATGATCTGGCAAGTCTGATTGCCGCGGACTCCTTGCGCGTCAACGCCGATGGTACCTTGGCCGGAACGCCGGCAACATATTCGCTGACGCTCTTCGACGACTTTAGCGTTCGCGTTGTGAAGCTGGAGATGACCGAGAACGAACTGGGTCATACGGTGCTGCGCGGGGCTATTGTTGGCGGAGGCGAGATTACCCTTGTCATTGACGGAGTACAAATCACTGGCGCTGTGCGTGTAGGCGCGCAATCTTTCCGCATTCATCCGGAGCGCGGCGGACATCGCGTTGTTGAATTTGACCCAACGGCTCGCCGCCAAGACCGCAACGATGCCATTCCGCTACCTGCGGCTCCTCCAATGCAGTCGCCGGGGGTTAAGGTGCCGTCAAACGCACCGGCTGCTGGTTTCGAAACAGCCGCCGCCACCGCGCCGGCCACGATAAAGCTTTTAATTGTTTACACGGCTGCGGCTGCGGCCCAGGTGGAAAGTATCAGCGCAGCTGCTTCTCTTGCCGTGGCGTATACAAATACTGCTCTTAGCAATTCGGAAACGGACGTTCAGTTTAGCCTCGCCGGAATTGCTACGGTTGATATAGACGAGGCAGAGCTTGAGATGGGGACGCTACTGTCGGACTATCGGGACGGTGGCGGCGATTACGCGCGGATCCAAACGTTGCGCGCGAATCTTGGCGCGGACTTGGTGCAGTTTTGGATCGGGACAAACGGTTCGCCGGACAACTGCGGACTGGGGTATTTACTCTCTGATGCGGACGAGCCTGGCCGAAGTTTGACGTTTGAGGCCTCTTTCGGAGTATCCGTCGTTACAACTGATTTCGGCGGCGCTTGCCTCACGGATACCGTCGCTCATGAACTCGGCCATAATCTTGGGTCCGACCATGATCGTTTCGTCGTTGAGGACGCCGTGGCAGGCCCCGAAGGGTACAACTACGGTTATGTCGATCTCGGGTTTTTCCGCGATATCATGGCTTATGACGATCAATGCATTGAGGAAGGTCAGTCCTGTCCGACCGTTCAGTACTTCAGCAATCCGAACGTCAATTTAGACGGACGTTCCACGGGTGTTGATGACACGACAGCGACGGCCGCGAACAGTGCGCGCAAGGTTAGTGAGATCGCGCAAGTCGTTTCACAGTTCGATACCGTTTTAACCCCAGAGCCCCTTGTCCGAATGGGGCGGGTGTCGTCGGGCTTGCAGACCCTATCGGGCTCATTCTTGCGGTTTTTAAATACGGGCACTGCGACGGGCCGCGCGACGATCACATTTCTGTCCGAGGCAGGTGAAGTCTGGGGAGAGTGGACCAGTCCCGACATCGCGCCGGATGCAGAACTTCAATTTTCGGTTACCAGCATAGAAGCCGAAATCGTTCCAGCGTTTGCAAAGCCGGCCTATTATTCCGTCGGTGTAAGAGCGGGCTTCCAAGGTTATACGCAACATGTCTTATATCGGGCCGACGACGGCACTCTTACCAATTTAAGTACCTGCTCGGCAGGTGTGACCGCAGACCGCACGATCCTTAGCGGGGTTCATAGCTCGCTTATCGCGGAAGGCTTTCCCAGTTCCGTGGTTATCAATAATACAGCGTCTTTCGCGACCTCGGTTTCGTTGGGTATTTATGACGCGCTCACGGGTATTAAACGCGGAACCTATATCAGCCCTTCTATTCCCGCGAATGGGCAAGCTGTCGTAGCGGTGACGACGATGGAGGCGAGTATCGGCGTACCGCCAGCGTCAAATATGTACCACTACGTGATCAAGGCAGAGGGGCAGTTTGACGGGTTTCTGCAGCACCTCGTCAACAATACCGGGCAGGGTGTTATTACCGACATGACAACAGCGTGTGCTCTGGATGGGTCCACAGCCGTTGCGGCCACCTCAGCCTTGCGTCTCGGCGCTGTGTTTTCGACGCAGCAAGCCACGTCTCAGTCCTACTTGAGGTTTCACAATACGGGCACAAGCAACGGCACAATCACTGCGACGGCGCGTAACTTTCTGACCGGGCAGTCTTTGGGCCAATGGACGAGTTCTGAAGTGGCGCCGAATGCCGAAGTGCAATTCGGGATAGGGACGGTCGAGAGCGCGTTGAATCTTCCACAACCTAAGCCCGACTATTATTCCTTGAGCATTCAATCAAATGCGGCGGGGTATCTTCAGCATGCTCTTTACCGGCCAATCGACGGAACCCTCACCAACCTCAGCACTTGCCGCGTCGGTGTGACCGCCGCGCCGCGCGCATTGAGCGGTGTTCATTCGTCAATTCTCGAGAACGGCTTTCCCAGTTCGATTGTGATCAACAATACCGGCGATGCTGCGGTTGCAGCAAAACTCACCGTCTATGATGCAAACACAGGCGCCATGCTTGGTGGAAATACGTACACGTCCGCCATGGTGCCGCCAAAAGGACACCTCACGGTGCCGGTTCTAACTATTGAGACTGCGCTGGGGCTCGCGCCGGCATCCGGGGAGTTTCACTACGTTATTGAGGCGGATCCGTCGCTGACCGGCTTTTTGCAGCATTTGGTCAACAATGTTGAGGCCGGCGTGATCACTGACATGACCACCACGTGCGCATTTCCCCAATAATTAGCAATGTATATAATAATCCCGCTTTGAGAGATTTTTATGGCCGCTCTTAGTTAGCCGGCGGCGGTATAAAATCTTTAGTTTTTAGCGGTTGCGGCCCTTCCCTTACGCAATCCTTCATGACAAATTAACCCTCGCTGCGTCATTTTAGTCTTCTAAGCGGCCTGGAAAGGCTGTTTCTAAAGACTGAGACATAAGCCATTGATTTGTGGGAAGAAACGCGGCGTTCGGAAGAAGGTTCCTTTGTGGTGAATACGATCGCACAGACCAGCGACATATCTGGCACGGCATTCGCCGTGGTTCCGGTTGCGTTGCTGCGTGCGGACGTCACGTTGGGCCTTGCGCTGCGTCTTACGGACCGGGGTCTGCGACTTATCCACCCCTAAACGCGTTTATCGAGCGGCAGGCGTTTAGGGGATGGTGTTCAAGTGGGTCGCTCACGAACCGTACTTTTGACCCCAGTCGTGAGAAAAACCATGAATAGCAATCGAGTATTGATTTTCGACACCACCATGCGGGACGGCGAACAGTCTCCCGGAGCGTCGATGAATCGCGAAGAAAAAATCCGCATCGCCAAGGTATTGGAAGAGATGCGGGTGGATGTCATCGAGGCCGGATTTCCGATCGCGTCGCAAGGCGACTTTGATGCGGTCGAAGCCATTGCCAAAGAAATCACCGAAAGTGTCGTTTGCGGCCTGGCCCGGGCCGGAAAACCAGACATTGACCGTGCGGCGGAAGCCTTGCGGGCGGCAAAACGCAGCCGAATTCATACCTTTATCGCCACAAGCCCGCTGCACATGAAGGTTAAGCTCCAGATGGAGCCCGATGCCGTCTATCAGGCGGTCATAGATAGCGTTCGGCGCGCGCGCAACTATACCGACGATGTGGAGTGGTCCGCGGAAGACGCCACCCGCACCGACAAGGATTTCCTCTGCCGCTGCGTTGAGGCCGCCATCGATGCGGGCGCAACCACAATCAACATTCCGGACACGGTCGGCTATACTGTGCCCGATGAATTTCATGCGCTTATCAGAATGCTTTTCGACCGGGTGCCGAATATCGATAAGGCGACCGTTTCGGTGCATTGCCACAACGATCTTGGCCTGGCCGTCGCCAATTCTCTGGCGGCTGTCCAGGCCGGTGCGCGGCAAGTGGAATGTACGGTGAACGGCCTCGGCGAGCGCGCGGGCAACGCCGCAATGGAAGAAATCGTCATGGCCCTGCGCACGCGCAAGGATCATATGCCATTTGAGACCAATATCCGGACTGAAAGCATTACCCGGGCATCCCACTTGGTATCCACGATCACCGGCTTTCCGGTACAGCTCAACAAGGCGATTGTCGGCGCCAATGCGTTTGCGCACGAAGCCGGAATTCACCAGGACGGGGTCCTCAAAAACGCCGAAACCTATGAGATCATGAGCCCGGAATCGGTTGGTTTGAAAGCGTCGAATTTGGTGCTCGGCAAACACTCGGGCCGTCACGCTTTTCGCGCCAAACTTGAAGATTTAGGGTATCAGTTGGGCGACAATGCGATAAATCATGCGTTCAAGCGGTTCAAAGATTTGGCGGACCGGAAAAAGGACGTCTATGACGAGGACATTGTCGCGCTGGTGGATGATACGGTCGTGCGCGGAAATGACCGCATTAAGTTCGTGTCGCTGGAAGTGGTTTGCGGGACGAGGGTCAAAAAGCAAACCGCGGAAATGGAGCTGGAAATCGACGGCGTGCTGAAAACAATCAAAGTTACCGGTGACGGGCCCGTAGACGCGATCTTCAACGCGATCAAAGACCTGACAACGGATACGCAGCGATTAAAGGTCTATCATGTCCACGCTATAACCGGCGGCACTGACGCTCAGGCGGAAGTGACGGTCAGGCTTGAAGAGAACGGCAAAACGGTAATGGGTCAGGGCGCGGATACCGATACGTTGGTTGCGTCGGCTCGTGCATACATTAATGCTTTGAACAAGTTGTTGGTGAAGAGAGAGAAAACCGAACCGGCAGCAATGATAGCATAGAGAATTGCCCCGGCCCGGTCGCTTGGATGGTCGGGCCGGGGCAAAATATTAAACGCGAATTTTGGCATGTGATGCCAAGCATGAAAGATAGGACGTTATGTTTTTTAAAATCTTATTCGGGGGTGAATAGGTCAGCATGTTCTCCAGATTGACGGGGTGGTTATCGGCCGACATGGCCATTGATCTCGGGACGGCGAATACGCTGGTCTACGTGAAGGGTCGCGGCATCGTTCTCAACGAGCCGTCTGTGGTCGCTTTGGCGGAAGTCAAAGGACGCAAGCAGGTTCTAGCCGTCGGCAATGAGGCCAAGCTGATGCTTGGCAGAACGCCGGGAAATATTCAGGCTATCCGGCCATTGAGGGACGGTGTAATCGCCGACTTTGAAGTGTCGGAAGAAATGATCAAGCATTTCATCCGCAAGGTCCACAACAGGCGCAGTTTTGCGAGCCCGCTGGTGATCGTGTGCGTGCCGTCAGGCTCTACAGCTGTGGAACGCCGCGCTATTCAGGAATCAGCGGAAGCGGCCGGCGCGCGTAAGGTCTATTTGATCGAAGAGCCAATGGCGGCCGCGATCGGGGCCGGCTTGCCGGTGACCGAACCGACCGGCAGCATGGTTGTGGATATCGGCGGTGGTACAACCGAAGTGGCTGTGTTGTCGCTTGGCGGCATTGTATATGCCCGCTCGGTGCGTGTCGGCGGCGACATGATGGACGAAGCCATCATCAACTATATCCGTCGTCACCATAATCTCCTTGTCGGTGAAAGTTCGGCCGAGCGCATC
Organism: Alphaproteobacteria bacterium; assembly: GCA_030432435.1. Taxonomy (GTDB): domain Bacteria; phylum Pseudomonadota; class Alphaproteobacteria; order Rhodospirillales; family Rhodospirillaceae; genus UBA11612. The sequence goes on along the minus strand of JAUIGX010000049.1, from coordinate 7,717 downwards.
AAGAAAGAAATTGGGTGCGCCTGCCCGCCTGAAACAGGCGACGGCGAGACCATGGAAATTAAAGGGCGCGACCTTATGAACGGCGTGCCCAAGGAAATTGTGATCAGCCAACGTCAGATCGCGGAAAGCTTGGCCGAGCCGGTTACTGCGATCATCGACGCGGTGAAGGTTGCCTTGGAGCATACGGCGCCTGAACTTGCCGCGGACATCGTCGACAAAGGCATCGTCCTGACCGGCGGCGGCGCCATGCTGCACAATCTTGATTTCGTGTTGCGTCACGCGACCGGGTTGCCTGTGTCTATCGCCGACGATCCGTTGACGTGCGTGGTCATGGGAACAGGTAAGGTACTGGAAGAAATAAAGACGCTAAAGAACGTGCTAACCCAGATGTACTAGCGCGTTCACTAAATAACGGAGGGCTATCGTGCGGCAATCAACGGGGCAAATTTCCCGTTTCGGAACACTCAAATCGCTTTTTCAGCGATTTGCGTTCTTGTCGCTTGTTGGGCTGACCTTCGCGCTCATGCTGATCGGCAAGGCAGACACGGTGCTCGTGGAACGGGCGCGTGTTGCGGTGACCGATACGGTTGCTCCCATTCTCAGGGTAATGTCCGAACCCGCTAGCGCGGTGTCGAATGTTATCGGCAATGTTCGCGAGCTGGCGGGCATCCGCGATGAGAATGCGGAACTGCGTGAAGCCAATGCGCGTTTGTTGCAATGGCAATCCGTGGCCCAAAAGCTCGAAACCGAGAACAAATCTTTGCGCTCGCTTCTCGCGCTTACGCCCGAACCCACGGCGTCTTTCGTAACGGGCCGTGTCGTTGCTGATGCCGGCGGGGCATTCGCGCAATCTGTTATTGTGATGGCGGGGCGGTCCGACGGCGTTCGAAAAGGTCAGGTTGTTATAACCGGCAACGGCCTTGTCGGACGTGTGATGCTGGCGGGCAATAGCTCCTCGCGCGTTTTGCTGATCTCCGACATTAACTCTCGCATACCGGTCTTGGTGGGAGAGTCTGGCCAGCGCGCTATTTTGGCGGGCGATAACAGCGGTCGTCCGCGTCTCCTTTTTCTTGGAACGGCGGCGGCGGCCGTGCCGGGCGATAAGGTGGTGACGTCCGGCGATGCCAAGGCTTTCCCACCGGGATTGCCGGTCGGCCAAGTGGTGAAGATTGACGACGGCGTTATGGAAGTCGAGCCCTATGCCGCGCGCGACAAGCTCCAACATGTTCGCATTGTAGATTATGGCCTTTCCGGCATCCTCGAGTCCGCTGCTCCGGAAGGGTAATTGGGTAGCCGATCATGCAACTCACATCTCTTCAGTATATGGATGGTGCTGCTCGCCGTGCGGTTCCCTTCGGGCTGACGTTGATTTTGATGTTGTTCGCGCTGACACCGACGTACGTGCCGGGCCTTGCCGACGTAACGCCGATGCTGACCTTGATGAGTGTTTACTTCTGGTCGATTTATCGAGCCGATTTGTTGGGGTACGGGGCGGCGTTTGGGATCGGCATTCTTGAAGATTTGCTGATGGGGACGCCTCTTGGCTCCGGTGCGCTGGTCTTGCTGCTTTGCCAGAGGTTTATTTCTCAACAGCAAAAGTTCTTCTATTCGAAACCATTCGTCGTGACCTGGATGGCCTTTGCGCTCATAGCACTGGGCGCCTCCATTATTCGCTGGCTGTGTGTCGGTTTCGTCGCGTCCGGTGGATTTACCCCGCTTGGGAACATGCTGACGGCGTACTTCATCAGCGTCGCCATTTATCCGCTGATCGCGTGGCTGCTTGCGAAAACCCAAATGAAACTACTGGCGGATATATGATGGGTGGTCTGTCATGATGATCACACGTGATGGCGACTGGACGAAAATGTTCAATCGGCGCGCCGCTATTCTCGGCAGCGCTCAGGCCGCTCTTGTCGCGACCCTTGTCGGGCGCATGTACTATTTGCAAGTTGTTCAGGCCGACCGCTATCGCATGTTGGCGGAAGATAACCGGATTAATATCCAACTCATTCCGCCGCCCCGCGGCCGTATCGTAGATCGCTTCGGCGAGCCGCTCGCCATCAACAAGCAGCAATTTAGGGCGCTGGTTATACCGGAACAGGTTCGTAAGCTTGATGAAACGCTAGACGATCTTGGTCAGCTTGTTGACCTCTCCGAACACGACCGCGAACGCATAAAAAAGGAAGTTGGCCGCAAACGTGGGTTTGTGCCGATTACCGTCAAAGAGAATCTGACTTGGGACGAGATGACCCGCATTCAAGTCAATGCACCGGATCTTCCGGGAGTTGTGATCGACGAAGCGCAAACACGATTCTATCCGCAAGGCGAGGGCGCTGCGCAGCTTCTCGGGTATGTCGCAGCGGTCGATGAGAGCGACTTGACGGGTGATCCCTTGTTGCAGTTGCCGGGGTTTCGGATCGGCAAGGACGGAATCGAGAAGGTTTATGACACCACGCTGAGGGGCACGGGTGGGACCAGTCAGGTGGAGGTGAATGCCTACGGCCGCGTTATCCGCGAGTTGGAACGTAAAGAGGGTAATCCCGGCGCAGACGTGGTTCTTACCATAGACGAGCGCCTGCAACATTTTGCTGCAAAGCGGCTTGATGCTGAAAGTGCGGCAGTTGTGCTGATGGACATCCACACCGGCGACTTGCTGGCGATGGTGTCCAACCCAAGCTTTGATGCGAATGCGTTTGCACGCGGGTTGACGACGGAAGAGTGGAAAGCGCTTTCCACGAACGATCATAAACCGCTTATCAACAAAACGATTGCCGGACAGTTCTCGCCGGGTTCGACCTTCAAGACGGTTGTGGCGCTTGCGGCGCTGGAACATGGGATCATTGCGCCCGATCAAACTGTTCACTGCAATGGGCGTTATAAGCTCGGCCGCTATGTAAAGCGCTGCCATAAAGTTCACGGCAGCGTGAATATGGTGCGGGCAATTTCCGTATCATGCGATGTCTATTTTTACGAGGTCGCCCGCCGGCTGGGTGTCGATAAAATTGCCGCAATGGCTAGACGTTTGGGACTGGGCGCTCCGTCTGGAATCGGATTGCCCGGCGAGCAACGCGGTCTTATCCCGACAGAAGCCTGGAAAATGGCCGCTCGCGGCGAGCCCTGGGTGCCGGGCGATAACTTAAATGTCGGTATTGGTCAGGGCGATGTCTTGGTCACGCCGATGCAGTTGGCGACCCTGACGGCGCGAATCGCGAATGGCGGGCTGGCTGTAAATCCAAGATTGGTCCGGCCTACGCCGCAATCAGCATCAACTGATGGCGCGGGCGAGGCCGGGCAGGCGCTTGAGTCGCTCGGGCTTAACCCAGAGCATCTCGCCATTGTGAAACAAGGCATGTTCGACGTTGTGAACGGCCCGCCGGGGGCAACCACCGCTGCGTCGTTTGGTAAACTCCGCCTTAAAGACCCGGAGATGAAAGACTGGACTCTTAGCGGTAAGACCGGAACCACTCAGGTGTACCGGATCAGCGCGGCTGAACGAGAAGCGGGCGAGCGGAAACCCGAAGACCGGCCATGGCACCTCCGTGACAATGCCTTGTTCGTGGCTTATGCGCCGTCGCATCAACCACGCTATGCCATCGCCGTTGTTGTGCAGCATGCCTTGGGCGGCGGGGGTACGATCGCCGCGCCGATTGCGCGCGATATCATGGAGGAGACTCTGCGGCTTGACCCATCGCGCCGTCCGCGCATCGATGAAAACCAAGTCGCTTCTGCGGTGTCTCCTTCTACTGGGGGGGCGGGCCATGAGTGAGTTGGGTTTTCTTTCCGCGCGTTTGCGTCGGGGCGACATGACCGCCACAGAGAAATTGTGGCAAATGAGCTGGTCGCTGATTTTCTGGATCTGCTGCATCTTCGCGCTGGGTTTTGCCATGCTATACTCCGCCGCAAACGGTAGCATGGAGCCTTGGGCTGGCTCCCAGTCTGTGCGGTTTTTTGTCGGGCTGGGTATCCTCTTCGGTATTACGGTTATCGACGTCCGTTTGTTGCTCAAGTACGCCTACGTTTTCTATTTCATAGTTCTCGCCCTTCTTATTGGTGTCGAGATAAAAGGCTTTGTCGGCGGCGGTGCGCAGCGCTGGATTGATCTCGGCTTTTTCAATCTACAGCCCTCTGAACTCATGAAGCCTGCTCTGATTTTGGCCTTGGCGCGTTATTTTCACGGCTTTGGGCTGGAGGAGATCGGCCAGCCGGCAACATTGGTTGCCCCGCTTCTGTTGATTATGAGCCCGGCTCTTTTGGTCTACTTGCAGCCTGATCTCGGCACGGCGCTCGTTATCCTTATGAGTTCGGCAGCGCTACTCTTCATGGCCGGCGTGCGAATTTGGAAGTTTGCCGTCGTGGGGGTGATTGGGCTCGGCTCTATACCCATTGTTTGGAGCATGCTGCGGGAATATCAGAAAAATAGAGTGCTGACCTTCCTCAACCCCGAGCAAGATCCACTGGGCACGGGGTACCACATTCTTCAGTCTAAAATTGCTTTGGGATCGGGCGGACTTTTCGGGAAAGGCTTTATGGCCGGCACGCAAAGCCATTTAAGCTTTTTACCTGAACGCCAAACCGATTTTATTTTTACAATGCTGGCCGAGGAACTCGGCATGATCGGCGGACTTGTATTGCTGGCGTTGTATATGATCATTCTCGTCTATGGTTACGCTATCGCGTTTCGGTGTCGCCATCAGTTTGGGCGGCTTGTTGCGATTGGGCTGACGACGAGCTTCTTTCTGTATTTCTTTATCAACATAGCGATGGTGATGGGGTTGATCCCCGTCGTTGGCGTAACGCTGCCGCTTATTTCATACGGCGGAACGTCGCTTCTCACTCTCATGTTCTCTATGGGGCTGCTTATGAATATCTATGTGCACCGCGACGTCCAGATGGGCGTGCGCGGCGGCTTCGGCGATTGAACCGGTTTCCAGGGCATGACCCCTCGCTTTCTCCTTTGTTTTCAAGGCATTCGCCGACTTGCCCCCGGCGCGCATAGGTTCTATAAGAACGGCCCTTCCCGGGTTGGCTAAGCTGTATAGCCGCCCACAGGGGGCGCATAGCTCAGTTGGTAGAGCAGCTGACTCTTAATCAGCGGGTCCAAGGTTCGAGTCCTTGTGCGCCCACCATTTTTTTTCGCTCAAGATGTATATGTTGTTAGGGTAGTGCTTCAGTCGCAGGTGCGCTGAGTACTCAGGAGGCTTTAGCTTGGGCAAAAATTTTGAAGAGTTAGATCATCGTCCGAGCGCTATAGGCGATATTTCTCTCCGTCGCCGCCGAATTCCCGCCGTCACCGATGAGGACGTTTTTGAAGTCAAACTCGGTGACGAGTTTCTGATGTCTAGTCTGTTCACCGAAGGCGAGATCGCCCTGGCCAATCACGGTCTAACGGCTTTGACGGCGCATGGGGGAACCCCGTCCGACGTTGTCGTCGGGGGGCTGGGGCTGGGGTACACGGCGCGCGCTACTTTAAAATTTCCTGGTGTTGGGTCTGTTGTTGTTGTCGATGCTTTGGCGCCGGTCATTGAATGGCATCAAGAGGGACTGGTGCCGTTGGGGAGAGAACTCACGTCGGACTCTAGATGCCGGTTTGTTCACGGCAATTTTTTTGCGATGGCCGGATCTTTGAGCTCGGGGTTTGATCCGGAGTCTCCTGGGCGGAAGTTCGACGCTGTCCTGCTGGACATCGACCACTCGCCGGAGAACCTGCTCGATCCGGGCAACGCTCCGTTCTACACACCGGCCGGATTGCAGCGTTTAACAACTTATATCCGGCCCAACGGCGTCTTTGCACTGTGGTCCAACGATCCGCCGACAGATCAGTTTCTCGGCGACCTTGGGTCGGCATTCATGAAAACCGAAGCGCAGGTGGTCAGTTTCCGCAATCCGATGACGGGGGAAGAGTCGGCCTCCACTATTTATGTCGCGGTCTCTCCGCGCACTACGTGATCTCTCCGGTCTTAGAATCGGTCGCGTTTTGGCCGCTGAAATGAAATACTGCGCCTATATGCAGCGTACTATGAGAAGGAAATACAGATGAAGCGGACTTTCATTGCCCTGGCGATCGTGCTTGCAGGCTGCGCACCCTCATGGGCCCATGAGTTCACAGTGGGCGAGCTGATGGTCGAGCATCCCTGGGCGCGACCCTCATTGGGGGCAAGTCCTAACGGCGCCGCCTACTTGATCGTCAAGAATAACGGAAAAGAAGCCGACCGGCTTTTGAGCGTGAGCGGCGATGTGGCGGGGCGCGTGGAGTTGCATGCGACGCTGATGGACGGCGATGTCATGCGTATGCGTCCGGTGAAGGATGGCGTTGAAATTCCGCCCGGTCAGTCGGTGGAAATCGTTCCAGGTGGCCTGCACATCATGTTGATGGGGTTGGCCGCGCCGCTGAAAGAAGGAGACAGCTTTCCTTTGAGCCTGCAGTTCGAACGTGCCGGATCGGTCGATGTGTCAGTGCATGTGGAAACCAAGCCCGAGAAATCTGCACCGCCGATGCGTGAACATCATCATGAGTAAGTTATCGTGAGTATTGTCCTCCATGAACTAGCCCTGGCCGGTGGCCTTCGGCCGTCGGCTTATTGCTGGCGGGTTAGGTACGCTTTGGAGCACAAGGCGCTCGAATATCGTGTCATGGCAACTTCTTTTGCCGGCATTTCGAGCATCGCCGGAGGGGGCCAGAAAACCGTGCCGGTCATGGAAATATCCGATGCCGGAGTCGGCCGCGTCGTTGGCGACAGCTGGGACATCGCCAACGATCTGGAAAATACCTACCCCGACAGGCCCTCGCTCTTTGGAGATGCTCAGGGACGGGCGTTTGCATTCTTTATACAAAATTGGTGTCTGCACGCGCTTCACAAGCCCATGATGAAGGCGATCATTCTCGATGTTTACGACCGGATACCTCCCGATGAGCAGGAAAACTTCCGCAAAGTTCGCGAACAGCGTTTGGGTATGACGCTGGAAGAAATCGCGGCGGGTCCGATCGACGAACGGATTGCCGCCGTGAGGGCGGCTTTGGAACCGGCCCGGGCTGTATTGCAAACGCAGCCGTTTCTCAGCGGAGATGTGCCGCGCCATGTCGACTATATTCTCGCCGGTCAATTGCACTGGCCGCGTGAAGTCACGCCCGCGCGCATTTTAGAGGTGGGTGACCCTATTGTTCCGTGGTTCGAACGTATGCTCGCGCTTTACGACCGTATTGGCGCGGATAGCACGCGGACCTGGGATGGTCCGTAAGGCACCGTGAAGACCTTCTTGGCGCGACTCTATCGCTGTATTCCCGTGCCTCTGGTCAAGATGGGACTGCGTCTCACCCAGACCAAGTTTCTCGTGACTGCGGTCGGCGTGTTTTTTGATGAGCGTGGCCGGGTTTTGGTCCTGCGCCATGTCTATCGTCATCACCATCCCTGGGGATTGCCCGCAGGCTTTATCAATGCAGGCGAAACACCCGAAGCCGGAATTCTGCGCGAGCTCAAGGAAGAAACTTCGCTGTCGGCTGGATCGGCCCAAACTCTTTCGATCAGATCGCTCAACCGCCGGCACTTAGAGGTCGCTGTAATGGGGGTAATCGATAGTCGCCAGACGACATCTTTCAACCATGAAATATTTGAGGCTGTCTTCGCGGACCCCTTAGATCTGCCGCCGGGCCTGCCTTCCGGCCAGAGAGAACTCGTGAAGCGGGCGATGGCCGCTGTCGCTGTTCAATAGTGAGAGTGGT
>JAUIGX010000048.1 GCA_030432435.1 Alphaproteobacteria bacterium | reverse complement strand
CTGGTGATCGGCGGCAAGTCCATGGGCGGACGTATGGCCACAATGGTGGCCGATAACGCCCTATCCAAGGTATGCGGCTTGCTCTGCCTAGGATACCCTTTCTATGGCGCCGGACGCGCCGACAAACCCCGTACGGCCCACCTGGAAACCCTCAAGACCCCGGCTCTCATCTGCCAGGGTACGCGCGACCCCATGGGTAACAAAGAGACAGTCTCTGGCCTCAAACTCTCAAAATTCATAAAAATGCACTGGGCTGAGGACGGCGATCACGATTTAAAACCTCGCAAGGCGTCGGGGCGTACCCATGATCAAAATTTGACCGGTGCTCTTGACGCAGCCGCCGCATTCCTTTCAGCCTTACACTGAAAGCGAGGCCATTATGTCCACCCGTACAGAAACCGATAGCCTTGGGGCCGTTGAAGTTCCCGCCGGGCACTACTGGGGGGCGCAAACCCAGCGCAGCCTGGAGAATTTCAAGATCGGCGGCGAACGTATGCCCGCTCCGCTTATTCATGCATTCGGTCTGCAGAAAAAAGCAGCGGCGCTGGCCAACAAATCTCTCGGCGAAATTCCCGTGGATTTGGCTGACGTCATTGTACTCGCTGCAACTGAGGTCGGGGATGGCCGATTGGACGACGAATTCCCTTTGGTGGTTTGGCAAACCGGTTCCGGAACTCAGACCAACATGAATGCCAATGAGGTGATCGCCGGGCGCGCGAACGAATTATTGACCGGCACCAAAGGCGGCAAAGAGCCGGTTCACCCCAATGACCATGTGAATCGCGGCCAATCGTCCAACGACAGTTTTCCGGCAGTTATGCATATTGCCGTGGCTATGGAAGTCTCCAACCGGCTAATGCCGGCGCTCGACCAACTCCAGGCGACACTTGAGAACCGCGCGGACGCATTTGCAAATATCGTCAAAATAGGCCGCACCCATTTGCAGGACGCGACACCGCTAACTCTTGGCCAGGAGTTTTCAGGTTATGCTGCGCAAGCCGGATTTGCGCTGGATCGGATAAAAACAACCCTGCCCCGCTTACACCGCCTCGCTCAGGGTGGAACGGCCGTGGGCACCGGACTCAATACCAAAAAGGCGTTTGCCGCGAAATTCTGTGAGCATTTGCGAGAGATTACAGAGTTGCCGTTCTGGCCTGCCGCCAACTTTTTTGAAAGCTCAGCAAGCCACGATGCCATGGTCGAATGCTCCGGCGCACTCAATACCATCGCCGTATCATTAATGAAGATTGCTAACGATATTCGATTACTGGCCTCGGGCCCGCGTTCAGGATTAGGCGAGTTGATCTTGCCTGCCAATGAGCCCGGCTCCTCCATCATGCCCGGCAAGGTGAACCCCACTCAAGCCGAAGCCCTTACCATGGTCTGCGCACAAGTGATGGGCAATCATACGACCGTGACGGTTGCAGGCTCCCACGGACACCTAGAACTCAATGTCTTTAAACCGGTCATCGCATACAATGTACTACAATCGGTACGGCTGCTAGCCGATGCAACCGACAGTTTTGTCGCGCATTGTCTGCGTGGACTTCAGGCCAACGAAGCCATTATTGCTCGCCATCTGGAAAACTCTCTTATGCTGGTCACAGCACTGACGCCGCACATCGGCTACGACAAATCGGCAGAAATTGCCAAGCACGCTCATGCACAAGGGCTGACGCTCAAGGAAGCCGCGACAAAGTCAGGATATGTAACGGCGGAGCAGTTCGACACCTGGATAGACCCCGTCGATATGACGCATCCGTCTTGAAGCGCCGCGATCAAACAGGTGATGAAACATGACAGCCGGCATCCGCAAACGTTCTGTAGACATCGCGGGCCATCGCACCAGCGTTTCCGTGGAGGAGCCGTTTTGGGAGGCGCTGCAAAACATCGCTGCACGTAGAAAGACATCGGTAAGCGAATTAATCGTCGGAATAGACCGGACCCGCGACGGCAACCTTTCCAGCGCCATACGCCTCTATGTCCTAAAAGATTTCCAAACCCGCACCTAGGACGGCTCAAGAATGATATTCGGCAAATCGAGTCGTCCGCGCACAGTAATCGGCACGGATGTAGGCAACGTGCGCTGAGTGGCGGCATCCGCGCGGGGCAGCTTTTCCAAGCGAAGACGGCCCGACACATCCACCAACCAGTTCGGGAGATCTATCACGCCGAGGAACGCACCGCCGTATGAGCGCGATTTTATAGCGCCGTCGACAATTTCGATCCGACCTTTGTCCGCCACCAGTTTCGCGTCAATAGAAACAGGTGTGTTCTGTCCGCCAGGCACGACACTTTCCGCATGAGCCGCTGCAGAGACCGCGCCCAGAAGGCCGGCCACAACACCAGTACCCACTGAAGCTGTATGGAGCCTGAGTGTGCCACTACCCGAAAAGCTTTCGGCCAACGCCCGCGGCGAAACCCCTGAAGCAGTGAAAGCACCCGCGAAATCCACCTCACCGGCATTTGGTTTTAATCCTGTAGAGCCGCCGCCGTTTATGGCGGTCGCCACGGATGCAAAATCACCTCCCGCAAAGCTCATTTCACCCTGCAAGGACGGCTCGGACCCAGCGATGGCCCGCAAAGACAAGTCTCCGCGCGCACCGAATAAGTAGCCGCTCCACTGCGATATTTCCGCAGTGCCATCTGCCACAGTTATCGTAGCGCTAAAATCGCGCATATCGACACCGCGTATATTGAGGTGCGAACCGGACACGGTGACGTCTCCGTCCCACTCAGTCAGAGCGGCCCAGTCGAATGCTTCATCGGACCAAACACTTGAAACAGACGCAGTTTCTCGTGAGGACGATGCGCCTCTATCCGGCCCAGAGAATTGCTGCGTCGGGTCTTTCGGCCAGAGCTCATCGAGCGTTAACGTGACATCGCTGAACGCCGCCGATATATGCAGCCTGTCTGCCCCGTCATTCACGGTCGCGCGCCCTGCTACATGTTTATTCCCAATGGATAGGTTAAGGTCTTCCACCGTTGTTACTGTGCCGGATCGCGTGACAAGCGTTGTCAGCGTTACAGGGCCTGGATCTACTAACCCTGCGGACCACGACAATTCTGAATCCTGCATCAATTTGGCAAAGCTAGGATGGCTCGCGTCCAGGACTAGCGTCAGCTGCGGCTGTATATCCAGAGACAGCCCGTGGCCGGTAGCCTGGATTGTCGTGCCGCCGATTTTTGCAGTCGTAACCAAATTGGCCTGTGATAACCCACCGTTGATCATGCCGGTTAGGGAGACGGGGGCTAAATTACGGATGGACGGCGGAATACCAACACCGAAGGCCCGGCCAAATCGCCCCATGTCATCAGTGTGAAGATCAAATTGAAAACCCTGGAACTGCGGCGCTGTTCCGAAACCTGCGAGGCTTCCGCTAAACCAAATTGTCGCACCTGCGACGTTGTCAAAAGACGCGCTGCGAATATCGAGGACACCGCTTCTTAAACCGAGGTCGAGACCAACACGACCATTTGGTACGTTGCCGGCTGTTAACGCGTTGACGGTCAAGCGCACTTCCGCGTCAAAATCCGACAGGCTTTTGAGTGAATCAAATACCGGCGTGACACCGTACACGTCAGTTTTTCGCTCGTCAGCGCCGGTGCCGCCTGAAAACAGTGCGCGCAACCCTTTGTCAGTCAGAACCGGCATGTAGGTGTCAAGATTGAGTGCATCAACGGCCAGATCAACACCAAAGGCCGCGCGTCCACCCAGCGCGAAAAAAGCGCTTCCGGTGGCGTTAACCGTATCTACGTTTGCCGTAATATCGCCGAAAGATAAACGTGACGAAGTCCCTTGAACAGCAGTTCGTAACGAAGCCTTCGACAACCGCCCACGCGGCACCTGACCCAACGCTTCTTCGGCTCCCAGCCAAGCTAAAGTTCCGCGCAAATTTTGCGTATCGAGTTCAAGCGCACCATCGAAAATTGGTGTTGCGCCATCTTGAACATATCCGAATGCCCTTACTTGTGTCGCGCCAGGAAGGATGACGCCGACTTCCTGTACCGCCAACTGACCATTTGATAGCGACATCTTGAGAACGCCGTTACGCAACACATCGTCGCCATAGGACAATAACGGTGCGCGAACGTGCAGCGAAGCTGTCGACGATTGTGAAAACTTCAGATTTCCACCTTCTGCTTCAGCTGCATGAGCACGCCGGAAAAGGTCGCCTAGTCCCGCAAATCTGTTTCGTGATGGAAGCGTTGCAGGGTACAATGCAGAAAGTTTCCACTTTTCGACATCAACGGTCGCGAACTCAATATCCACATCAAGGTGGGGCGTAGAACCGCCCGTCCAAGCAACAGCACCGCTTGCGCCGGTACCTCCAAAATCTACTACCAAATTATCCGTTGCGATATTGCCCGACGACCCTCTTACTTTCGCGGTTAGAGTCATCGGTTGCAAAAGCGCCGTCGGCAACAAGGTTTGCGGCCCCGCCCAGCCCGCCACTGCGAGCAGTGCACGGCTACTGCTGCCGGACACGGATAGGTCCCCGCGGAAATCGCGTTCAGGAGAGCGATCAACTGTGCCGATAAACTTGGCCGTCGCCTCCGCTTCCACAAGCTGAATGGAAATATTGATACCATCAGCGTTCGCTGCATCAATCGGTGTATATGTCGCCTCTATGATCACAGGGACACCGCGAACGTTCGACGACCCTGTAGCTGCGATCACTCCTCGCCCGGCAACATTTATGCTGGCGTTAATAGCCGCAACGGCCCACTCATTTCCTAGCGCGCCGCCGTCCACCTGAACGGCGCCGTCCACAATCTCTATTTGCTCTACTGCCAGGTCGAATGGCGCTCGATCACTCAATTGAGGCCCAGCCGACACCGATGGGGGTGGGCGCAAGGACTCCAGAAAAGAATCCAGAGACGCTCGATCGTCGGATTGAGTAATGCGTGCGGTCGGCCTTACAAAAACCAGTTCGCGGAATTGCAGCCGCCCGGTTAGAAGCGGCATCAACGCAAGCCGCGCATCTAACGCTTCGATCGTCAGAGACTCATCTGACTGGGCTGGCCCAATGCGTATGTCCGCAGCCTGGAATGCCGGACGGGGTAACAAAGCGGCATCCATATCGCCGGCGATTACCACCTCTCGCCCAAGGACAGCGCTTAATTGCCCGGCCAACAGGCCGCGATATCCATTCCAATCGACGAAATTGGGCGCAATGAGAATACCCGCCGCGAGCACTATCAGTGCAACGAGGCCGCCCAGCAGTCCCTTCTGCGTTCGGTTTATGCGTGGAAACGTGATCAGAATGCTGCTTCCGCCAGCGCCATCATGGGATTGCTCCCAGCGCGAATAACCGCATCCAGCCCGGTGGTCTGCGGAAGAACACGCCGCATGAAATACCGGCCTACATGGATTTTATTTTCGTAAAAGGTATCGCTGCCATTTTTTTTCTCAAGCGCCGCCTCAACCATAAGCGTCCACATCCACGCAAACACGGTTAAAGAAAATAATCGTAGATAGTCGCAAGCTGCAGCGTTACGAGAGTTAGGATCGCTTTTTGCATCTTCGAAGAGCCACTGGGTGCAAGACTTCAATCGTTCCAGCGCATCCTTCAGCGGACCGGAAAACTCAGCCATGTCATTGCGACCATCTACCCGCTTCAAAGTCGCTTCAACTTCGCTTAGCCAGCCATTGTAAAGACGTCCGTTATCCAAGCCGAGCTTGCGGCCCACAAGGTCCATCGCCTGGATAGCGTTCGTACCTTCATAAATCTGCGTGATGCGCACATCGCGCACCATCTGCTCCATGCCGTGTTCACGTATGTAGCCATGGCCACCGAACACCTGAAGACAAGCGTTCGCGATTTCAGAACCGAAGTCTGTGCTGGCAGCCTTAACAATGGGAGTCATCAATCCCACCATGTCATCGGCTTTTTGACGAATGTTCGCATCGGTGTGCTTATGCGAAAGATCTGCTTGCATGTTGGTCCACACCGCGAGCGCTCGTTCCGCCTCAATAATTGATCGAGAGAACATCAAACGATTGCGAATATCAGGGTGAACAATAATCGGATCGGCGGATTTATCCGGACAAGCAACACCGTCAGCGGCGCGCCCCTGCAGCCGTTCCTTCGCGTAGGCCACCGCATTTTGGTAGGCAAGCTCAGCAATGCTGATGCCTTGCCCTCCCACAAACAACCGCTCCTTGTTCATCATAACGAACATGCCGGCCAAGCCTTTATGCGGTTGTCCGACTAGCCATCCCTTTGCGCCATCAAAGTTCATGACACAGGTGACTGATGCTTTCATGCCCATCTTGTGTTCAATGGAACCCGCCGCCACCTTGTTGCGTTCGCCCAAGGAACCATCATCCTTCAGCAAGACTTTCGGAACGAGAAACAATGAAATCCCCCGCGAGCCTTCCGGCGCATCGGGAAGCCGCGCTAGGACGAGGTGAACAATATTGTCGGTGAGGTCGTGCTCGCCCGAGGATATAAAAATCTTTGTGCCGCTGATACTAAACGAGCCATCGTCGTTCGGCGCTGCTTTAGTGCGCAGTAGTCCGAGGTCGGAACCCGCATGCGATTCCGTCAAGCACATTGTCCCTTGCCACTCACCACTAATGAGTTTCGGCAGATAGGTGCTCTTCTGCTCGTCTGTGCCTAAAGCCGTCAAAGCCGTGATCGTTCCCTGGGTCAATCCCGGGTAAAGCCCAAGCGACAAATTGGCCGAACCCACCATCTCGGCGACCAAGTAATCGAGTGCTTCGGGCAGCCCCTGTCCACCGTACTCCGGGCTTGCAGTGAGGCCGCACCATCCACCGTCCGCATATTTTTTATAGGCCTCTTTGAATCCCTTCGGCATCGTGACAGTGCCGTCCTTGAACACACAGCCTTCCTCGTCGCCGCTCTGGTTTATAGGATGCAGAACTTCCTGGCAGAGCTTGGCACACTCTTCCAACACGGCGTCCATCACATCGGCACCGGCCTCCTCGAAACCGGAAAGAGCCGAAAGCTGTCCTGGCACATCGAAGAGTTCATGCAATACGAAACGCATATCGCGTAAAGGCGCCGTGTAAGTCGTCATCTTCCTGCCCTAGTAAAATGTTCGGTCATAATGCGCGGTGGCACGATTTCTCACCTGGACGTCACGCCCTGTAAATACGTGGAGGTAAATTAATCTTTTGCCGCACTTCGTCAACGTGCCGCGAAAACTCAGTTTTTGCCGCATTTTGACTAAGGTTTTTCTCTACATCGCGGATAACATCGCCATTAATAGTACTGAAATAGTCCTATATTTATCCTTGAAAATAGGACTAAAATAGTCTCTTATAGCATCTAGGAAATAACCGGGGGTTAGCGAGGGCGACGGGGGCGAACGAAAGGACGCTACCATGACCAATACTGCGCACAATCCAAGATCGAACCCAGCCTACATTTATGGCGGGGCCGCCGCGCGCTCTGAGCATAGCGCCTATATTGAACAAATCAAAAATTACCCTGTCCTCAGTGAGGCCGAAGAGCGCGAGCTGGTGCGAAAGTGGTACTCCAAGGGCGACCGCAAGGCGTTTGACGCATTGATTGGGAGCCATTTGCGCCTCGTGCCTAAAATGGCGCAGAAGTATTCCGGCTACGGTATTCCGATTGGCGATCTTATCGGCGAAGGCAACATTGGCTTGCTACAGTCGGCCGAACGGTTTGATCCCGAGAAAGGGTTTCGCTTCTCGACATACGCGAGATGGTGGATCCGCGCAGCCATACTCAATTTTGTATTACAGACATGGTCGCTCATTAAGGTCGGCAACGGCGCCGCGAAAAAACGCCTGTTCTTTAACCTGAGGCGGGCGAAGCAAAACCTTAGTGCTGAAGGCAAGCGGTATATGAGCGAAACCGATGTCGACGCGCTTGCTAAACATTTCAAGGTGAATCGCGATGATCTTATCGCCATGGATCAACGCATGAGCGCCAACGATATTTCATTACATCAGCCCGTACCCGGCAGCGATGACTTGACCTTTGGAGATTCGATCGCCGACGACGAACCTAATCCCGAAGAAATCGTCGCCGAAGCAGAGGAACGCAGAGTCAAAACCGAAATTCTACACGCCGCCATGTCACACCTTGATCGGCGCGAGAAAGAAATTGTCACGCGACGCTACCTCGCGAAACGGCCCGCGACCCTGGCAAAATTGGCGGGCCTCTACGGCCTAACGGCCGAACGTGTTCGGCAAATCGAAGCGAAGGCGATCTTAAAGATTAAGCAGACGATCGGCCCCGGCCCCGCTGGCCCCGACGCGTTAGGTACAGCCTAAAGTCTTACGTTTGCGCCGCTGCCGCGATTGCTCTACACAACTAGAGCAATTCGCGGTACGCGCACATGACATATACCTTCATTGATCGGCCATCACCAAACAGAGGTGCGCGTGCGCCCGTGAACGGGTCCACGCGTGTACGCCATCTAGTTGTGCATTACACCGGTATGGAGTCCTGCGATCAGGCATTAGACCGGTTGTGCGATAAAGTGGCCAGCGTCAGCGCTCACTATCTTATCGATGAAGACGGTTCAATTTACCGCATGGTACCGGAACACCTGCGCGCATGGCACGCGGGCGTTTCATTCTGGAGCGGAGTACGCGACCTTAACAGCACTTCCATCGGTATCGAGATGGTCAACCCAGGCCACGACCACGGCTATCGGCCATTTCCTTACCCGCAAACGGAAGCCTTTACCCACCTTGCCCATGAAATAATGGAACGCCACGATATTTTGCCTGCCCATGTTCTCGGACATTCCGACATAGCGCCGGGCCGAAAAGCTGACCCCGGAGAACTTTTCCCGTGGAAACGCTTGGCGACTGAGGGTATCGGTGCGTGGCCCGACAATGCGCCTTTCCTAAACGGCGAACCCTCTATGACTGAGGCGCTAGGTCAGTTGGCTGACATTGGCTATGCGGTACCCCTATCACCGCAGCAAGGTGCGGATATTCTGTCTTCTGAAACCGGTGATCTAGAGGTGATCGGCGCTTTTCAACGCCGCTACCGCCCTGCCCGCTTTGACGGCGTTTTAGATCCGGAAACCGCCAGCCTGATTGCAGCCGTCGCTGCCTTTTCTTGACCTTACGCCGCAAGGCGCTCATTTTGCCCCGGCGTCAGATGGCCGGATGGCCGCTGTCCGAATTTAGGTTCGAGCAGAGGAAAGTCCGGGCTCCACGAAAACAAGGTGCCGGGTAACGCCCGGCGGGGGAAACCCTAGGGAAAGTGCCACAGAAAACAAACCGCCCGGCGTTTCGGCGCGGGTAAGGGTGAAAAGGTGCGGTAAGAGCGCACCGCACTGCCGGTAACGGTGGTGGCAGGGCAAACCCCACCTGGAGCAAGACCAAATAGGGACGGCCTTTCGCACGGTTCGCCGGGGCGAAAAGCGAGTTTTCGAGCTGCCGTCCGGGTAGGTCGCGTGAGGCGGGTGGCGACACTCGTCCCAGAGGAATGGCCATACATCGGTGGAAACACCGAGGACAGAACCCGGCTTATAGGCCATCTGGCGCACTTTCCGCAAAATTCAGCGAGTTTCCTCTCCTTCGACTGCCCTAAAAAAACCTAGGAGTGGCCTCCGGCCGGCCATTCCTGGGGACTAACCCTTATGTGCGATCAGAAATTACCTAGGCACGAAATATTATTTCGCGAAATCGCCCTTCCACCCACCCATGAAGTTGGAACAAAAACAGAACATTCCCAAGCACTTAGGGGCTTATCCCATTGACACCCATAAATTCCCATGAGATACCATTTAGGTCCAAGTTCGCGGCGCTGCGGGTTCTTTACGGTTTAGGGACATTGCGGATGTGCCAGGAGCCCGGGCGCAGGGGAACGGGCTAGAGGGTGGCTCGGCTATGAAAGCGTTCTTTGGAACGTTCACGAATAAGATTGATGCTAAGGGGCGCGTTTCCGTGCCCGCGCCTTTTCGCGCGGTCATTGCAGGGCGCGGCTTGACCAGCGTTGCCTTACACCCTTCCCTTTTCGAGACCTGCCTGGAAGGCGCCGGTTTCGATCGGTTCGAAAATCTTCTCTCTGGATTTACCGATAGCTTTGTGCCCGCTGCGAGGGATGAAGCAGCCGAACTCATCATGGAGGAGTTGCGCGAACTGCCGTTGGACGGCGATGGACGCATTGTTCTCCCTGACGAATTCATCGGCAAAGCACGCCTGAAAGATCAAGCCACATTTGTGGGCCGCGGCTGGAAGTTCCAGCTGTGGGAGCCTTCCGCACTCGCCGTGGTGAAGCAAGCCAAGCTGCGCCGCGTTACTGCAAACCTAAGGCCGAGCGAGGGTGACACCCCATGAGCAAGGCCGAAGCCACATCTGCACGGCCAGATCACATACCTGTCCTCCTCAATGAAGTCGTCAAAGCGCTCGGACCGAAAGAGGGTGGCAACTATGTGGACGGCACGTTCGGCGCGGGGGGATATACAACAGCGCTTCTTAAAACCGCAGAATGTGTGGTCTGGGCTATAGACCGCGACCCTGAAACCCTCGCGCGCGGCGAAGTGCTGGCCAAACTTTTCCCCGGCCGCCTGCACCTCGTTCAAGGACGCTTCGGTGACATGGCCGAACTGCTGTCCGACCAAGACGTTAAAGCCGTTGACGGTATTGCCCTAGATCTTGGCGTCAGCTCAATGCAGATCGAAGACCGTAGCCGCGGGTTCTCTTTTCTCCGCGATGGCCCCTTAGATATGCGCATGGAGCGCAGCGGCCGAAGCGCCGCCGACATTGTCAACACAATGTCGGAAAAAGAATTGGCGGACATCATTCTAACCTACGGCGAAGAGCGGCACGCCCGCCGTGTTGCGCGCGCTATTGTCGAAGCACGCCAAGATCGTCCATTTTCGCGCACATTGCGTCTTGCCGACGTCATCCGAGCCGAGGTGCGCCGCTCACACGATGGAATTGATCCGGCAACCCGCACCTTTCAAGCGTTGCGCATACTCGTAAACGACGAACTCGGAGAACTCGAGCGCGGCCTGCAAAGCGCGGAGCGATTGCTGCGACCTGGCGGTATCCTTGCCGTTGTCTCATTTCATTCTCTAGAAGACCGCATAGTCAAAACTTTTTTGAAAGCGCGTTCGGGCATGGCGTCTCGTCCCTCACGGCACGCGCCCGCCAGCCTAAGCCCTGCGCAAAATGTAGCGACCTTTACGGCTTTGTCTCGCCGCCCCATTACACCTCGAGATGCGGAGACTACAAAAAACCCGCGCGCGCGCTCGGCACGTCTTCGTATTGCAGAGCGAACCAGCGCCCCTTGCCTCACTGCCGTGACGGGAGGTCTGGCATGAAGGCCTCAACCCTGATGTGGCTGGCCCTGACAGTAGCCGTCGGCGTGTCCATGTTCCTCCTCAAATATAAAGTGCAATCGCTCGAAGAAGAGCTTGTCGCCAAACAGGTGCAAATTGCGCAGGACCAGGACGCCATAAGGGTTCTGGAAGCAGAATGGGCTTACTTCAATGATCCCGACCGGCTGCGTCGCCTTTCGGCAGAGCACCTTGGTTTTGTTCAGCCATCGGCAGATCATGTGAAGACGATTGCAGCCCTGCCGTTCCGCGAAGGAATTCTGCGTCTATCGAAATCTCCAGAAGAAACCGCCGCGCCGATGCTTCAATCGTCTGTGCGCCCCCCCAACCCAGAGCGCGCGCCAACAGACCAAGCGATGGCGGCGAACTCAACAAGATCCCTCAGCGTCGGTCCGGTATTTTTCGCCCGTATTCAGCGCTACCTGATGCCGGCTCACGCTGAGGAACCCTACACCTCTGGTGGAGCACCGTGATGCGTGTGGTCCGCCCTTCAGGACGCAAGCCCTTTCTGTACCCCGGCGACGAGGTCAAGCTCCGGAGGGAGCTCAAAGTCCGTATACAGGGCACGTCCGCGCGCGCCGTAGAAACGGGTCGCATGCGCTTAATCGTTACTGCCAGTCTATTTGGACTGGCCTTTGCAATGATCGGCGCGCGGTTAGTCGATCTCATGGTACTGGGCTCAAACCCGCAATCACCTGCAGTCGTTGCAGCCGAGACCCCACCGCCGTTCAATCGTGCCAACATCACCGACCGAAATGGCGTTGTTGTTGCCACCAATGTTCCAACCGTAAACCTCTACGCTGATTCCAAGCTGGTACTGGATGCCAAAGAAGCTACGGACAAACTTACCGCGACACTGCCAGATCTCGTGTACGGCGATGTCATGAAACGACTCAGTTCCGGCCAACGGTTCATTTATCTGCGCCGGAATTTGACTCCAACCGAGCAAATGGCTGTTAACCGCCTTGGTATTCCCGGTGTGTATTTCGAAGAATCTGAAAGCCGTGTGTATCCGCAAGGTGCTTTGCTTGCGCATGTTCTGGGCAACACTGATCCCGACAATCACGGGATTGCAGGCGTCGAACGGACCTTTGACGATATTCTAAGCGAAGGGCGCGCGCCCATAGCCTTGTCGCTAGATGCTCGAGTGCAATACGCTGTGCGCGAAGCCCTCGCCGCGGGTATTTCAAAGTTTCAGGCGAAGGCAGGTAGCGGCGTCGTTATGGATGCCAGCAACGGCGAAATTCTCGCTTTAGTTTCTCTGCCCGACTACGACCCCAAGTCCATGGGACAAGCCTCCCCCGACGCTCGGTTTAACCGCGCGACACTCGGCCTCTACGAAATGGGCTCGACCTTCAAGTTATTCACCACGGCCATAGCGCTCGAAACCGGAACGGCGCGCCTAGATTCTTTTTACGATACCCGCGAGCCTATTAGTGTCGGCCGATTTAAGATCAATGATTTTCGCGGGCAGAAACGTTGGTTGTCCGTCCCTGAAGTTTTGATTCATTCTTCAAACATTGGCGCAGCCAGAATTGCGCTCGAATTCGGCCCCGAAGTGCAACAAGAATTTCTTACGAAATTCGGCTTGATGTCGCCCCTTCATCTGGAATTGCCGGAAGTCGGCAGCCCCAACTATCCGTCTGTCTGGCGCACCTCCAATACAATGAACGTCGCATTCGGCTACGGTATATCAGTCACTCCGGTTCATGTTGCTTCAGCCGTCAGCACTCTCGTCAACGGCGGCACCTTCTATCCACCGACTATTATTCGGCGTGCAGGTCGGGCTAAGCCCGAAGGGCACAGGGTCATTTCCGAAAACACATCCGAGACTATGCGTGCCCTTATGCGTCTCGTCGTGAAGGAAGGCTCAACAAAGGCGGATGTAAGCGGATACTTCGTCGGCGGAAAAACTGGATCGGCGGAAAAAGTTTCCGAGCAAGGTGGATATACCCAGTCGTCCAGGCGCACATCGTTCGTTGGAGCCTTCCCCATCGATAAACCGCGTTATGTGGTCATGATTATGCTCGACGAGCCGCAAGGTCTCAAAGAGACATACAACTTCACAACGGCCGGCTGGAACGCGGCGCCCACTGCTGCAAACGTTATCGCAAACATTGCGCCGCTGCTGGGCGTTTATCCGATGGGCCATTCCGATGAGTTTCAGCCGTTGACAACGCTGGTTCAAATTTATGGCGACGGCAAACATCCGGATGCGCAGCTTCGACTGGCGCAGTCGACTGGGCATCCTGCCGTCAAACATACAGCGACGACGGATTTTTATCTGCCACCCCAACCTGTTTCCACTAATCCGAGCGTCGGCGACCTGAGCAGCTTTATCGACGCGTTGAATAATCAGGGTGTTGGGGGCAACGGTGCAGCTCAGTGAATTGCTTGAGGAACGAGGCATGGACCAACAAGCGCTGAAAGATTTGGACATCTCCGGTCTCACCGCGGACTCGCGCGCTGTGCAACCTGGGTTTTTGTTCGCGGCCTTGCCCGGCACCGACCTAGATGGGCGCACATATATCGGCGAAGCCGTAAAGCGTGGGGCTTCGGCCGTTCTTGCTCCACCGGGCACAGACTTGAACGACGGACGGCATGACGCCACAGGCCTGCCCATCCGTTTGATCACCGACAGCAATCCACGGCGACGCTTTGCGCTCATGGCTGCGCGTTTCTTCAATGCACAGCCGGATACTGTCGCTGCGGTTACCGGTACGAACGGCAAAACCTCTGTGGCCCAATTCGCGCAGCAACTCTGGGCAACGCTCGGGCATAACGCCGGCTACCTGGGCACACTTGGCGCGGCGACCCCCGATATGAAGATTGAAGGCAGCCTCACTACGCCAGACCCCGTACGTTTACATGGCATGCTGGCGGAAATGGCCAAGGCAGGCGTTACGCATCTTGCCATGGAAGCTTCTAGCCATGGTTTGCATCAATTTCGGATCGACGGAGTCCGTTTGGCGATTGCCGGGTTCACAACCCTCTCGCGCGATCATCTCGATTATCACGGCTCGATGGCTTCTTACCTCGCCGCAAAAATGCGTCTGTTCTCCGACGTCATGATGGCTGGTGGTGTTGCAGTCTTAAACGCCGATACTTCTGAATTCGCAGCATTCGACGCCGCCTGCAGAATGCGCGGTCATAAAGTTCTTAGTTACGGCCGCAAAGGCGCGGCGATACAGCTTGTCGACGTTCAGGCCGAAGCTGATGGGCAAACGCTAGACCTCATTGTCCTCGGCAAATCTCACCGTGCGCGCCTTCCACTGGCCGGAACGTTCCAGGCTAGCAATGCTCTCTGCGCCCTTGGCCTAGTCCTTGCTGGTGGCGCCGACCCGGTTCATGCCGTGGAAGCTCTTGAGCGCCTTAAAGGCGTGGCCGGCCGCTTGGAGCGCGTCGGTATACATCCCAGCGGCGCGCCAGTGTACGTAGACTACGCGCATACACCCGACGCTCTTGAAACAGTGCTGCAAGCCTTACGCCCCCATGTCAGCGGTAAGCTATGTGTTGTCTTTGGGTGCGGCGGTGATCGCGACAAGGGCAAACGCCGCATGATGGGCGATAAAGCTGCAGCTTTATCCGACACCGTATACGTGACAGATGATAATCCGCGCAGTGAAGATCCCGCTGTTATTCGCGCAGAAATTTTACAAGGCTGCCCGGACGCCGTCGAAATTGCCGATAGAGCGGAAGCCATATCTACCGCAGTTCAGAATTTGAGTAGCGGAGATATTCTGCTGCTTGCTGGCAAAGGCCACGAAACCGGTCAAATTGTCGGCACTACCATCATTCCTTTCAATGACGCGGAGATCGCGCGTCAAGTTCTGGGCCAAGGCGGGCCCCGCTCATGACCGCATTGTGGACATCAACTGACGTCTTGAACGCCACCGGGGGTGTCAGCCCCGGCGCTTGGAATGCGTCCGGTGTGTCTATCGACAGCCGTACCGTACAAAAAGGTGATTTGTTTATTGCGCTGAAGGGGCCCAACTTCGATGGGCATCAGTTCGTTATCGACGCACTTGAAAAAGGCGCTGCTGCAGCACTTGTACAAGATCCGATTAAGGATTCCGACAGTTACCACGATAGGCTGGTAATGGTTAAGGATACGTTTGCGGCGCTGCAAGATTTGGGCAAAGCCGCACGGGCGCGCACCCAGGCACGCATTGTCGCGGTCACCGGTAGTGTCGGTAAAACCGGCACAAAGGAAGCGCTGAAGTTAAGTCTCGCGGCACAAGGCCAAACACATGCCAGCGAAGGTAATCTGAACAACCATTGGGGAGTGCCTCTAAGCCTCTCTCGCATGCCTGCCGAAACAAAATTTGGCGTCTTTGAATTGGGCATGAATCATGCTGGCGAGATTGCCCCACTTTCAAAGTTAGTGCGGCCGCACGTCGCCGTGATTACGAACGTCGAGGCCGCGCACTTGGAATTCTTCGCCTCGGTCGCCGATATCGCTGATGAAAAGGCAGCGATCATGGCCGGACTCGAACCGGGCGGCACAGTGCTATTGCCTCGTGACAATCCCCACTACGCGCGATTGTCCGCTGCGGTCGCGACCTATAATTGCGATCACGCTGTCAGCTTCGGTACCGGCGGTGACGCAGCCGCCAGACTGGTTGCGTGGTCACTAACGCCGGACGGCACCCAAGTTGCTGCCGAATTCGGGGGACGCCGCATTACTTACGATATGATTGTTAGCGGCCGTCACTGGGCTTTAAATAGCGTTGCAGCTTTAGCCGCTGTTGATGCCTTAGGCGCCGACCTCCATATGGGCGCTGCTGCTCTCGCTAAATTGGCCGCACCGGCAGGGCGTGGCGCGCGCGCGCGCATTCTGGTGCCGGGTGGGTCCGTTCTGCTCATTGACGAGAGCTACAATGCCAGCCCCGCCGCCGTAAGGCTTTTAGCCGAAACTCTCGCGCAAATGCATCAACCCGTCGGCGGCACAAGCGGGCGCCTTATAATGGCCCTGGGAGATATGCTGGAACTCGGCCCCGCCGCAGGCGCATTGCATGCAGATCTCGCGACCAGTCTTCAAGCAGCTTCCATAGACCTTATTTATACTGCGGGCCCTCTTATGGAGAGTCTGCACAACGCATTGCCCAAGCGCATGCGCGGCGGTCATGCGCCTGATGCCGCAGCACTTTCACCCATCGTGATCGACGCCCTACAAGCCGGAGATGTGATCGCGGTTAAAGGGTCGCACAGCAGCCGCATGGGTGACGTCGTGCAGGCCATCAAAGCTCACGATAGCGGACACACCGAACCGGCGCGGCGCGCCGTCAACGGACAATAGGGACCCAGAGCCAATGTTCTATTTTCTGTCCGAGTTTTCTGATCAGTACGCAGTGCTTAACGTCTTTCGCTACTTGACGTTCCGGGCGGGTGGCGCTGTCGTAACATCGTTGGCGGTTGCGTTCATATTTGGACCATCGATCATTCGTTGGTTACGCACAAAACAAAAAAACGGCCAGCCCATCCGCGACGATGGACCGCAAGGTCATATCCTCACCAAACAGGGTACGCCGACCATGGGCGGCGTGATGATGTTGCTGGGTATTGCTCTGGCAACGTTGCTGTGGGCTGACCTTAGCAACCGCTATGTCTGGATTGCTCTACTCGTCACGCTTGGCTACGGCATCATCGGGTTTTTAGATGACTATCTAAAAGTCACACGTCGCTCATCCGGCGGATTGCGCGGCAAAACAAAACTTCTCGCCGAGATCTTAGTCGCAGCCGTTGCAGCC
>JAUIGX010000287.1 GCA_030432435.1 Alphaproteobacteria bacterium | reverse complement strand
CTGCCAACGACAGGACGACACAGGCCTACCAACTCCAGGAGAGGTCTTTGCACAGCTTGAGAACGACAAGCTTCAGAACTTGGCGCGGCAAAAGCTTCGCGATTTACGGCGCCAAGCCCTTATCGACATCAGACTATAAAAATTTATCGTGATAGCCGCGCAATGAAGAAGTCTTTCTTGCGCCGACCGATCGCCGTCACCATGGGGGAACCCGCAGGCATCGGCGGAGAGATAGCGCTCAAAGCGTGGGCATCTAGACGAGACGAGACGCCTCCGTTCTTCGTTATAGACGATGTCGCTCGCCTTGAGGCATTAGCGGTCCGCTTTGGCATTGACTGTCCCGTGACCGCCGTTACCTCGCCCGATGCGATCGTCAGTGCATACCAAACGGCACTTCCCGTTTTCCCTGTCGCACGGAAGATTGAAAGCGCCGTAACGTTAGGTGTGCCGACAGCCGAAACCGGCACCGCCGTAATAGCCTCCATCAAACAGGCTGTAGACTTGGTGAACGCGGGGGCAGCCGGCGCCATGGTCACCAACCCAATACAAAAATCTATTTTACGTCGAGACGAGTTTCCATACCCCGGACACACCGAGTACCTCGGGCACCTTGCCGGAAACAGCACGCCCGTGATGATGCTGGCCGTGGACGGCCTTCGGGTTGTCCCCGTAACAGTACACATGGCCATAAAAGATGTAGCGCAGGCCCTTACCACAGAAGCTATAGTTCACTGTGGACGTATCACGGCGTCTGCCCTTCGTTCGGATTTTGGCATTCAGTCGCCGCGCCTCGCCGTAGCAGCCCTCAACCCTCATGCCGGCGAGAACGGGCGCATGGGTAACGAGGAAACAAGCGTTATCATGCCTGCCATCATCCAATTAAAAGAGGAAGGCATTCACGTCTTTGGGCCAGCCCCTGCGGACACCTTATTTCATGCAAGCGCACGTCAACAGTTCGATGCCGCGCTGTGCATGTATCATGATCAAGCTCTTATCCCCCTGAAGACAATCGACTTTGCAGGCGGCGTCAATGTCACATTGGGGCTTCCATTTGTCCGCACTTCCCCCGACCATGGCACCGCATGCGATATCGCGGCAAAAGGCATAGCTGATCCCTCCAGTTTACTCGCGGCCCTGCGGATGGCCCAGGTCATAGCAACCCATCGCGCGGAAGCTCTTCATAATGACTAACCCCCCCTCACTTCCTCCTCTTCGCGACGTGATCGCACAGCACGGACTTACGGCGAACAAATCTCTCGGACAGCACTTCCTGCTCGACGTGAATCTCACTGACCGAATTGCGCGCGCCGCCGGCGATCTTTCCACAGGGACGACCATCGAAATTGGTCCCGGCCCGGGTGGGCTAACGCGCTCGTTACTTGCGGCCGGCGCAACGGTCGTCGCCATAGAAAAGGACAACCGGTTTACCGGACCCCTCGCGGACCTGCAAGCCGTCTATCCGGAGCGCCTCAAGATCGTTCCCGCCGATGCCATGGCCATAGAAATATCGCGCCTTGGTCCATCGCCACGGCGTATTGCCGCTAACCTTCCCTACAACGTGGCGACTGAATTACTGTTGCAGTGGCTAAAAGACATTACCGCCTTTGAATCATTGACGTTGATGTTTCAGCGCGAAGTGGCCGGGCGGATCGCCGCTCCGCCGGGGACGAAAGCCTACGGGCGACTCAGCGTAATATCCCAGTGGCAATGCGATGTTGAAATACTCTTTCACATAAACCCCCGCGCGTTTTTGCCCCCGCCCTCGGTAGACTCAACAGTCGTCCGGTTGGTGCCGCTGCCAGAACCGCGCCACCCGGCTTCACGCGCTATGTTGGAAAAAGTGACTGCGGCCGGCTTTGGGCAACGCCGCAAGATGCTCCGCCAAAGTCTTATGCCGCTTATTTTAGGAACGTCTTGGGCAAATACTGAAAGTCTGTGCCGGTTTGCAGATATAGACCCGACCGCTCGGGCTGAAACACTGTCGATTGAACAGTTTTGCAAATTGGCAAACGCTATATCCAATCCGCCGTAAAACCTAGGTGTCGCGCATAGAGTTTACGAAAGCCGCAAGCCCTGTCTGGCGATCACGTCGCAAGCGCTCCGCCGTTAAAATAGCCCGTGTCTGAGCGATACTCAGATCAACGTCACGATTGACAATGACGTAGTCATATTCAGGCCAGTGACTCATTTCACCGGCAGCGCGACTCATCCTATGCCGGACGACATCATCCGCATCTTGACCACGGCCTTTTAACCGCCGCTCCAGTTCCTCCAGCGAGGGAGGGAGAATAAAAATGCTGGCAAGGTCATCGCGGGCGTTGGACTTGAGTTGCTGCGTTCCTTGCCAATCGATATCGAAGAGAACGATCCGGCCTGCCTCTAATTCCTTCTCAACATGAGCGCGTGGCGTGCCGTAGTAATTGTCGAACACGCGCGCGTGCTCCAGCAACTCGCCCGCCGCTACCATGGCGTGAAATTCGCTTTCCGAGACAAAATAATAGTCTTTGCCATTTTCTTCACCGGGGCGCGGCGCACGGGTGGTGACGGAAATAGACATCACGACATCCGCCCCGTCCCTCAAAAGAGCTCGGGATATGGTTGTCTTCCCCGCGCCCGAAGGCGATGAGAGAACAAGCATAAGGCCGCGACCTGTGATGGTAGGCTGAGTCATTAAGTCTTAGAGTCCCTTGCTATGGCGTTGATCGTAGCTCGCATTGCCAAAGTACTTTTGGTGCTATTCGATATTCTGAATTTGCTCGCGAAACTGATCAATTGTGGACTTGAGATCAAGGCCGATCCGGGTGAGTGCGGTATCCGGAGATTTCGAGCATAACGTATTAGCCTCTCGATTGAACTCCTGACATAAAAAATCAAGACGGCGACCGCAGGGCTCGCCTTTCGACAGAAGCTCCCGAGCTTGTACAATATGCGCCGTTAGACGGTCTAATTCCTCGCGTATGTCGAATTTCACGGCCAGCAGCGCGGCTTCCTGCGCGAGCTTCTCTTCGGGCAAAGCCGGGCTTGCACTCATAAGTTCCCGGACCTGCCCGGCAAGCCGGGCCTTTAAGGCCTGGGGTTGCAGCACCGCCAATTGGCCTGCTTCCT
>JAUIGX010000286.1 GCA_030432435.1 Alphaproteobacteria bacterium | reverse complement strand
TGTTCGCTTGCTGCGTCACGGACCCAATGCCGACCGCCCCCGGTGCCGTTCCGGACCATCACGCCACGGAAGGGGAATGCCCCCACGCGCCGGATCGCGCGCCTGTGGCAAGGCCGCCACGAACACGACGCTGAAAGAAAAGTTGAGGTCCGCTCGCAACCGGTCCCGCGTAGTCTCGGTATACCAAGCGCAGTCTTGGCAGCGTAATCAGGCAGAGCAGCCATGCAACAGACCGACCCGGAAAAGACCGACACCGCCCCGCATCCGCGTCCCGCGCCGGGTCCGCACCCGGTCCCCGTGCCCGTGCGATTCAGGGATTGGGCGCTGATCTGACCGCCTGCGGAAACTGTTCTGTGAGCGTCCACGGTTTTGCTTGCATCGAATCGGGCTCTTTGCACAATCGGGTTCGCGCACGTTACCGCATTTCGATCCTGTCACCGTCACCGGCCTGTCAGTTCCATCGAGACCGCTACGACTGACGCCGGCCTGCCGCACTCCCGCGGGCAGGAATACAGACAGGAGACACGGAGACATGCCGACAGGTACCGTGAAATGGTTCAACACCACCAAGGGCTACGGCTTCATTGCGCCTGACGGCGGCAGCAAGGACGTCTTCGTCCATATCAGCGCCGTCGAGCGCTCCGGCCTGACCGGCCTCGCCGACAACCAGAAGGTCACCTTCGATCTGGAAAGCGGCCGCGACGGGCGCCAGAGCGCGGTCAACATCGCGCTGGCCTGATCGACCGCAGACAGTATTCCAAGGGGGCCGCCAGGCCCCCTTTTCGTTTGGCGATGTTATACTTGCCGTACCCGGCGGGGAGGGCTAGTATAACATGTCACTAGAAACCCTCGGCCCGCGCTCCTTGTGTGGCGGGCCTGTCCGGGGGGCCCGCCTCGTGCGATTGACCTATTTTGACGATGCAGGGCTCTTCAACAAGAAACAGGAACCCTTCATCGTTATTGGCGGGTGCATAGTTAATGCGGACTGCCAGTTGGACGCGCTTGAGCGCGCCATTCGATCAATCGCCGAATGCTTCATCCCGAAGCAAGACCTCCCGGGCTTTGTGTTTCACGCGACCGAGCTGTGGAGCGGAGGTAAATATTTCCAGCGCGACAGGTGGCCGCGAGAGAAGCGCATGGAAATTCTTCATGCTCTAGCGGAAATTCCGCAAAGGCTCGAAATACCGCTGTCGTTTGGCTTTCAGGAGAGGGCTGCGGCAGAAAAGTTTGCGCGGCTACACGGCGTTCGCCTAGATTGGTCAAGCCGTGACCTAGAACTGAGCCTGTACGCAGATACCTATGCGCGCTTCGCAGAGTCAATTGAACTAAGCATGAGGGAAGCGTGGCCTGACGAAATTACTATTTTAATAGGAGAAGATAACCCAAATATCAGATCACTAACTAAGGTTGCTCACAATCATTTTAGAGACCCCGAGTGGGTGAAGAATATTAATGGAGAACTAACCTACTTCCCGTTTGAGCGGATCAAAGAAGGGGTTCACTTTTCACCAAAGCAAGAAAGTGTGCCA
Organism: Alphaproteobacteria bacterium; assembly: GCA_030432435.1. Lineage (GTDB taxonomy): Bacteria > Pseudomonadota > Alphaproteobacteria > Rhodospirillales > Rhodospirillaceae > UBA11612. The sequence continues at coordinate 1,587 of JAUIGX010000286.1, read as the reverse complement.
TTGCAACTTGCTGATCTTGCCACATTTTGCATAAAGAAAAGGCTGGTGAAAGACAGGGACGCGCGGGGTCTGTATGCGAAATTGAAGCCTATGATGCTGTTCCATCCGAAGGGCGTTTGAGTGACGCAACTCTCTTCATCGCCCGCTCAAATCGTTCATCGGCTTCGGTGGGGCTTAGTTCGCCAGCGTCCTCCAGTTCCTGGACCTTTTCCAGAAACCTTCGGTACTGCTGATCTTCGCTTTCGGGCTTTGGCTTCTTTGCCATCACGCACCAATCGTTTCGTAGGTAAGGCGCTTCCCGACGATACCCATGAGGGCAATGTCGGCGCGCTGGTTATCGTCAACTTTCTTGGCGGCGCGGTTGCTGTAGCGGAAATCGAATTCCGCCATGTAGCGATGCAGATGTTCTTTGCCGCAGTGCTGATAGACGCCTTTCATGCCGCGCTTAAAGATGGAGAAATAGCCTTCGATGGTATTGGTGTGGATTTCTCCGCGACCGTACTCGCCGGCGCCATGACGCACGAAGCTATGCGCCGCGAATTCGTCGCGCAGGTTGCGATACTGGCCAGCCTCATCGGTCATCACCTGCGCCTCTTTGGCGACGTTCTCCCGCAGGATCGGCACAAGAGTCTTGGCATTCACATCATCAACGACAATGGACTTGGCGCGACCGGTGGAGCGGTCCACCAGAGACAGAACCTTGTGCTTGTGAGCGTAACCACGGCCCTTCTTGACGCCATACGGCTTCTTGGTGCGGTCATTGCCGATAAAGGTCTCATCGACCTCCACGATGCCGCCACCTCCGCCCATCGGCGCCAGATCGCCGGAGCGCATGGCCTCACGGATGCGGTGCGACATGAACCAAGCGGTTTTCAGGGTGACGCCGAGGGTCCGGTGAAGCTGATTGCTGCTGATGCCCTTCTTGCTGGCGCACATCAGGTAGATCGCTTGCAGCCAGATATGCATGGGGACGTGGCTGGCCTCGAAGATGGTTCCGACCTTCACGGTGAAGGGCTTGCGGCAGGCATAGCACTTGTAGGTGCCGATGCGGGTGGACTTGCCGCCCATCTTGGACACGCGCTCGCGCTCGCCGCACTTGGGGCAGGTTGCGCCATGCGGCCAGACCCGCGCCTCTACGTAGTCGTAGGCGGCTTGCTCGTCGTGGAACTCTTTGCGGGACAGGATGGACATGGCGCGTACCTTTCTTCTCCCTTCAATATAGGGGTTTCGCTTGGGTACGGCAAGTATAACATCGGCCTTCTTTGGTGTTGCAAGGCCGTTTCGGACACTCAGGCGGGGGGTGTCGACCGGCGCCGGGCCAGGACCCCCAGCCCCGCCAGCGCGGCGGCAAGAAGCGGCAGCGCAGCCGGTACCGGCACCTGGTTGATTTCCCACTTCACCGCGTAGAAACTCCCCGGCGGAAAGTCGAACCCCGGCCCGCCGAAGGCGAGCGACGCATCCCCGTCAAAGGCCGTTCCGTCGAATCCGTCCGGAAAAAAGGCAATCGCGGTGGCGCCGTTGGCCGCCAGCAGCCCCGCCCCGTTCACGATCACCGGCTCGGCGCCGGAGGAATCGATGATGGTGTTG
>JAUIGX010000285.1 GCA_030432435.1 Alphaproteobacteria bacterium | reverse complement strand
CATGAAGCGTTCAAAATCAAGCGGGTTGTGGTGTCGACGTACCAGTCCACTTCGGGCGCGGGCAAGGATGGCATGGACGAGTTGTTCAACCAGACGAAGGGCATCTACGCGAATCAATCGCCTTTAGAGACCAAATCGAAGTTCACCAAGCAGATTGCGTTCAACGCAATTCCCCATATCGATGTGTTTCTCGACGGCGGCGAGACCAAAGAGGAATGGAAGATGGAAGCGGAGACCCGCAAAATTCTGGACCCCGATATCAAGGTTCATGCCAATTGCGCGCGTATCCCCTCGTTCATCGGCCACGCAGAGTATGTGAACATCGAAACCGAAAAGCCCATCACCGATAAGTCTGCGCGTGCGGTCTTGCAAAAAGCGGACGGCATTACCGTTGTCGATCATCGCGCCGACGAAGGCTATGTGACTCCGGCTGAATGTGCGGGCGAAGACGATGTGTTTGTCTCGCGTATTCGCAAGGACCGCTCAGTCGAGAACGGCCTGTCGTTCTGGTGCGTGGCCGATAATCTGCGTAAGGGCGCAGCTCTCAATGCAGTGCAAATCGCCGAAGTGATGGTGCGCGAATACCTCGACGCTTAGAGTTCGCGCTTATCTCCTAAATGATGCGGCCGGGCAGTTTGTTGTCCGGCCGTATTTTTAGGGAATGATTTTTAGAGCGACAACGATCAGGACAGCTAGTCCTGAAAGGGCGATAAGCGTGCCCGAAATTTTGTTGAGGTGCGGCAGGCCGCGCTCGATAAACGCCTCGCGGAACGTTCCTACGATGCCCGATAGTATAAGCCACCAAACAGCCGAGCCTGCGAACACGCCTGTTACCAGCAGTGCGGCGGTCATCGGCGTAGCATACATGTCCACCGGCGCGAACGCTGCAAACAGACCTGCGGCGGCAATCATGGTTGCGGGGTTGGTGATGGCCATGCTGAATGTCGCGGCGATGTCGCGGCGTATAAGCCCGGTGCCCGCTGCGCCGTCCGCTCGTGCCGCAGGCGCGCGAAATGTACCGACTCCAACCGCAAGTACGATGATGCCGCCGGTCAAACCGATGGCGATTTCATGATCAAGGATAAAGGTGGTGACTACGCCGAGCCCCAGGCCGGCGACGGCGCCGAAAACCATATCGGCGAACGCAGCGCCAAGTCCCGCCAGAAATGCCCGAAGACGACCGGTAGATAGGGCGCGGCGCATGCACAGTACGGCTACCGGTCCGACCGGTGCGGCAAGGGCGAAGCCGGCGACCAGGCCGCGTAGAAACGCGAAATCGAACGGAGCGAAGGCCATCAAAGAAATGCCTATAGTGTAAAGTCGAGTAGGCGGCGGTACCGCAGCTTTGTTTCCTACAGCGCTGTCGCTGCGGCGTCCAGCATGCGCTCGGCCCCTGGACCATCCCACTCGCATTGGCTATGACGGCCTAAGCTTTACGGAGTTTTTTAAGTGACCTCATCTTCTAATTCCGGTCGCATGCGGCCGCGTCGCAGTATGATCTATATGCCGTCCTCCAATGCGCGTGCGCTGGAAAAGGCGAAAACGCTGTCTGCAGACGGCCTGATTTTCGATCTCGAAGACGCAGTTGCACCCGATGCCAAATCATCTGCGCGCGCCGCTGCCGTCGCTGCGACAAAGTCGGGGGCGTACGGAAAGCGCGAGGTCCTCATTCGCGTGAACGGTCTTGATACGGAGTGGATCACCGATGATATGAACGCGGTCGCGGGATCGGGAGCGGACGGTATTGTCCTGCCCAAAGTAAACAGCGCCGACGATGTGCAGCGTGCGGATCAGATGTTGCGGGCAGCAGGTGCACCTGCTGATCTTCCGCTTTGGGCAATGATGGAAACGCCGAGGGGCATTATCGCCGCCGCTGAAATTGCGGCCTGTTCCCGTCTTTCCGGTATGATTGCAGGAACGGCAGATCTCGCCAAAGATCTTCATTGTACGCACCCTTCTGATCGTTGGCCGATGCTCTCGGCGCTTCAAGCCTGTGTCCTCGCTGCGCGGGCCTATGACCGGTGGATTCTGGACGGCGTTCATGTGGATTTGGAGGACAGCGACGGTTTTGAAGCCGTCTGTCGTCAGGGTAAAGCGCTTGGGTTCGACGGAAAGACGCTTATCCATCCAAAGCAAATCGCCACAGCAAATACCGTGTTCGCGCCTTCGGCCAGCGATGTAGAGCGCGCGCGCCGCTTGGTTGGTGCGCATAAAGAAGCGCTTGCTGCCGGAAAAGGGATAACGGTCGTGGACGGCCGCCTTGTCGAGTCTCTACATGTCCTTGAAGCAGAGCGCCTTATCGCGGCAGCGGAGATGATCTCAGACCTTGAACAAGGCGCTGCAAGCGGTCAGACATAAAGCCACATGTCTTTGACCCTCAGTGTTCTCGACCAGTCCCCTGTTCGATCCGGTTCGACAGCTTTGGCGGCAATCGAAGAAACTTTGAAACTTGCCGAGGCCGCCGAGGCGCTGGGCTATGCACGTTATTGGGTGGCCGAGCATCATGGCGCCGAAGGTTTGGCGGGGTGTTCGCCTGAAGTCTTGCTTGCCCGTATTGGCGCGGTCACTCGCGATATTCGTATTGGCTCAGGCGGCGTTATGCTGAGTCACTACAGCCCGCTGAAAGTTGCGGAAAACTTCGCCCTTCTCTCTACTATGTATCCCGGAAGGGTTGATCTTGGTCTAGGCCGCGCGCCGGGCGGTGATCAACTCACCGCCCAGGCAATGCTGTACGGCTCGAACATTGGGGTTGAGTATTATCCGGCCAAGGTGCTTGACGTTAAATCGCTCCTATACGGCGGCGAGGCGGCAAACAAAGGGTTTTCGCGGGTTAAGGTTACTCCTCACCCCGACGTGCCGCCGGAAATGTGGTTGCTCGGGTCGTCGGCGGACAGTGCGACACTCGCCGCTCTGTTCGGCCTGCCGTTCTCGTTTGCCCATTTCATCAATCCCGTCCGGCCCGACAGAATCGTCGGGCATTATCGTCAGGCGTTCAATCCGTCGGATATTTTGGAGAAGCCGAAAGCCAGTATTTGTGTCTTCGCGATTTGCGCCGAGACTGCCGAGGAGGCCGATCGTCTGGCTTCAAGTGGCGCTCTTTGGCGGGTGATGCTTGAGAAAGGTG
>JAUIGX010000284.1 GCA_030432435.1 Alphaproteobacteria bacterium | reverse complement strand
TGGTGAGCGCGGCGAATTCGTGGTCAATCTTGTCAGCCGCGCAATTGTTGAGCAGACGGTGGTTTGTTCCACGGATTTTCCGGAACACATCAGTGAGTTTGACGAAGCGGGATTCACGCCGCGTCCCTCAAAGCAGATTGTGGTGCCGGGCATTGCAGAATCGCCGGTCAGCTTCGAATGTCGCGTCTTCGATATTCGGTCGCTGCCGCACAATCGCAGTCTCGTGACTGGTGAAATTCTCCATCTGCACATTCAAGACGAGTTGATTGACGAGAAGCTCCATATTGATGCCGAAGGACTGGACCTCGTAGGCCGCATGCACGGCGGCGGTTGGTACGCCACAACGCGCGACCAATTTGAAGTCCCAAGAATGACTGTCGCCGAGTGGCAGGCGAAAAAAGCGTAAGGCGCCATTCGTTATTGCGATGTCACCCTGTAAATTATTTAAAACGGATTCCTTTCATCGATAGATGGGCTGGGCTGGGCTGGGGACAGGGATTTGACCTTACATTTGGGGTGTTAAGGTCCGTTGGCCACCTTGCGATACGCCAACGCTTCGCGATGTTTCTATTGGGCTTGTGACCTGCCTCTACAGCCGAACTTCAGAAAGTTGCAAGCAACGCTGGGTGCGCCTCCCTGTGACCACCTTTAACGGCAGCGAAAGCCCGGCGCTGGAAAGAGGGCCGGGTCTTGCCCCTATGCAGAGTTCTAGGAAGCTGACCAGATACACTTTATTTCTACGCTCAGATCCTCGGCTGTTTCGTATCAGTCTCTAGAAGGGCCCATCCTATGAAGGGTTGTCGTTCACTTTCGAATATAGGTCTGTCCCGATTGCGTTGGTAATTCCATCAAGTTCAACGCATCTGTTACTAGTGAGATACGACAACCATCAAATCGCGCCTGAGACCAGGCCCTATAAATCCGCGATACTGGGAATGGGCAGTGCACATCTGCGTGACAAGCGTTGCAGCGGCGCCCGACGCCCCTATACTGGCGCTCGTATAGAATTGTGCAGATTTGCTCACCCCGCTATTTCACAACGTTTCTCCACAAAATATTGCAAATTGGAGCCGCTAATTTGTCCTTAAGAATCTCCGTTCCCACGATTGTGAAGGTTGCGTTTGTGCATGTCGCGCTCGGCGCGATTGCAATCGTGTTACCGACGAGCGTTGCAAATGCGCAGCGTGCGTCCGAAAACGTTGTGACCTCCGCCCAAGATGCGTTTGGGACTACCATCGGTGACGACAGCATTGGTCTTTACAGCGCCACAGACGCGCGCGGCTTCAGCCCGCGGGACGCGGGGAACACGCGCATAGAAGGATTGTTCTTCGATCAGCAGACTATGAGCTTCGGCTTTGCCGGCCAGTTTGCACGTAGCACCACCATGCGGGTGGGCCTGAGTGCTCAGTCGTATCCGTTTCCTGCGCCGACAGGGATCGCGGACGTGCGATTGCGCCTGCCGGGCGACGAAGTCTTCATCGGCGGAGGTGCCCACGTTGGTCCCTACGGATCTTACGGTGGCCAACTCGATCTGGAAGTGCCCATTGTGCGTGGCAAGCTCGGCGCAGTGGTGGGCGCGGCAGGCGGCCATACGGACATGAATTTGGGCGGCGGCTTCGAGTACCTCGACTACTCTGGCCTGTTGCATTGGACGCCCACAGACGATGCGGAAGTCATTTCATTTTTCCAAAGAAGCATTCCGCAGAACGGGACCGGCACGCAGCCAGCGGTGCTGACGTCGGGTGAATTCTTGCCGCCGAAATTCGACCGGAGCAATTTTTTTGGGCCGGATTTCCACCAAGGCCGGTACCGGATACAGACTAACATGGGCGTGATCGGCCGCACGCAGGCCTTCGGAAATTGGCGTTTGCAGGCAGGGCTGTTTCGTTCGACAAACGATCTGAAGAACTTTTTCTTCATGCTGTACAGCGATACGGACTCGAACGGGATCGGGACACTCAACATACGCACACGTCCACCAGCGTTTATCGGCTCGTACTCGGGCGAGGTGCGCGCCTCGGGCGTTTACACCGAAGGCCCGCGCCGCCATACGCTACATTTCTCAGCCAAAGGCCGCGCGAGCAAGCGCACCTTCGGCGGGGACGACACGATATCGGTCGGCTTGTACCCGATCGGCCAGCGCATTTCTATTTCGAAACCCGAAGGCTTCATCTTCGGTCCGCAAAGCCGCGACAAGGTTCGTCACGGCCAAGCGGGCGTTTCGTATGTAGGCCAGTGGCGCGGAGTTGGCGAATTTAGCGTCGGCGTGCAAAAGGCGGTGTACCGGAGGACGGTCGATCAGTTTGGTCCGACCCTAACTGACACGCGCACGAGCCCCTGGCTCTACAATGCAACGCTTGCACTGCAAGGCACCGATAAATTGACGTTCTATGCGAGCTACACACGCGGATTAGAGGACGCCGGGGTCGCTCCGGAAAGCGCTGCCAATCCCGGGGAAGCTTTAGCGGCCAGCCTGACTGAGCAAGTCGATGCAGGCGTCCGCTACCGCTTTAGCCCCAAGGTGACGCTGGTCGCCGGCGTGTTCCAGGTCGACAAGCCGTTTTTCACGCGCGATGCCGCCAACGTGTTTGCCAGACTCGGGTCGCTGACCCACAGGGGCGTCGAGGTTTCGCTCTCTGGCAACCCCATCGAGGGTCTGACCGTTGTGAGCGGCGCGGTGTTGCTGCAGGCGAGGGTCAAAGGCGCTGCGGTGACGCAAGGTTTAGTGTCCGAGGTCTCTCCAGGGCAAACGCCGGTGCTCTTGAAACTCAACACCAACTACGGTCCGAAAGCGTGGCACGGGTTTTCGTTGAACGGGCAGGTCAATTTTGAAGGCTCGCACTACGCCAACCGGCTTAACACTTCGCAGATACCCTCGGCGACGGTCGTCGACTTGGGTGCGCGGTACAATTTCAAGATAGAAGACGCATCCGGATCGCTACGTTTCGACGTACGCAACGTGACTAACACTTTCGGATGGACCGTGGCGGGCGCATCAGGGCTTTTCACACCGCGCCCCCCACGTGTGTACGTGGTGCGGTTGGCCGCCGAATATTAGCCGGTATTGTCGGTGGGAAATGGCGTGAGGTGGTAAGGCAGAAGCCGCACCGTCACAGGAAAATCGCTTGAGACGGAGTGCAAATCACAATT
>JAUIGX010000283.1 GCA_030432435.1 Alphaproteobacteria bacterium | reverse complement strand
GCGGCGCGGTGACCGGCTCTGTCATGCGCGGCTTCTCAATGCGGCTTGAATACGCCATGCGAGTTTCATGGTGGCCAAAGCGTGTTCTCCCGATACGCGCGGCGGATGCACACCATGAATACACGCGGCAAAATGAGCAAGCTGTTGCTGCAAGGGATCGCCGGATCCTACTCTTAGGGTCTCGGGGGTGGAGGTGCTGCCGGCTCCATTGGGGATTGGAGTGGTCCAAGCGCGCCGCTCGGCATAATCGACATGTACAGTTTTAGTGCGTGTGGTGACCTCAATATCGCGCGCGCGCTCTGTCGCTGTCCGGCTCGCGGATAGAGTTGCCTTTGTGCCGTCAGAAAACGTCAAAACAGCCTTGCTGTGTTCCGTGCCGAGGTTTTCCGCGGCAACTTCCAAAACCGGCGTTTGTTTTAGAGCCAGAACCACATCGAGATCATGGACCATCAAGTCCAGTATCTCGTCGTCCTTTATGATGCGGGAAGCAGGGGGATTCATCCGGCGGGCTGTGATGGTGTGAATTTCTCCAGGCGCAAGTGTCTGGGCCGACAAGGTTTCCACCGCTGGGTTAAAGCGCTCTGTATGCCCTACCTGAAGAACCAAATTTTTTACGGCGGCGCTATCGATCAGCGCGCGGCACTCGGGCTCGGTTGAAGCCAGGGGTTTTTCGACAAGGCAATGCAGGCCGGCGTTTAAACACGTCATGGCGGCCGAATGATGGGCTTGTGTCGGCGTTGCGATGACGGCGGCGTCGGCCTGGGCGCAGGCTTCTTCCAGGGAAGCGGCGGCCATGCACTTAAACTCATCGGCTGCCGCCGCGCGGTGATCGGCATCCACATCGTAAATGATGCTCAAAATTACGGCTGCGCTCGCGTTTGCGGCATGCATGTGCTTGCGGCCCATGACCCCGGCACCGATAACGGCCAGCCGGACCGGCGTCGATTCTGCGTTGGATAATTGCGACATAAGGACGCGGTCTAAAGGAGTGCAGCGCGTACGGCGGCGATCACACGGTCCTGTACATCTGGCGCCAAGTAAGGATGCATGGGCAGGCTGACGACTTCATCGGCGAGACGCTCTGTGACCGGAAGGCCGCCGGTCGCCGTCGGAAAACCACGGTAGGGCGCTTGAGTGTGCACTGGCCGCGGATAAAACAACGCGGTTGGAATGTTTTGTCCCTGCAAGGTGGTCACGATCCGATCGCGGCGCGCTGAGGTGACGGTGTATTGCGCCCATACCGAGGTGCAGTCGCCGCGCACAGCCGGCGTGACGACAACGCCTTCTAAGCCTTTTGTGTAGCGCGCCGCGATCTCGCGCCGCGCTTCGCATTCGTCATCAAAAATCGCAAGTTTTTCGATCAGCACGGCGGCTTGGATGGAATCGAACCTCGCGGTTACGCCAACCCGGACATTTTCATTGCGGTCGCGGCCTTGTCCGTGCACGCGCACCTGCGCCACACGTTCGGCCGTTTCGTCATCATCGGTAAAAACAGCACCGCCGTCGCCGTAGCATCCGAGCGGCTTGGAGGGATAAAAGCTCGTTGCGGTAATATCCGCGCAGGTGCCGAGGCGCCGGCCTTTGTATGTGGCGCCGAAGCCCTGCGCAGCATCGTCGAGTAGCCATAAACCATGCGCATCGGCGAGGGTCTGGATAGCGTCGAAATCGACGGGCTGGCCGAAGAGATCGACGGGAATAACGCAGGCTGGTTTGAGGCCCATTTTCTGGGCGACGGAAATAGCATTTTCGAGGTTTGCCGGATCCATGTTGTAGGTATCGGGCAACACATCGACAAAAACCGGCGTCGCGCCGAGCAGAACGACCACTTCGACCGTGGCGGTGAAGGTGAAGGACGGCACAAATACGGCATCACCGCGCCCAATATCTCGGGCCATCAATGCGAGCAGCAGCGCAGATGTCCCGTTTGAGCAGGTAATTGCGTGTTTCGCGCCGCAATGTGCCGCGAGTTTGCGCTCAATCTCGGCGACTTCAGGCCCCATAATAAAGTGGCCGTGGTCCAAAACCCGGGCAATGGCCGCATCAATACGCTCGCTGATCCGTGCGCGTTGGGCTTGAAGGTCGATAAAGGAAATGGGCTCGGGGCTAACAGGGGCGGCGGCTAAATCGCGCATAAAAACAATGTCCTAAGGAAATGTCGGACCGCAGCCAGGATGGAACGCGGGGCTCTGACACCCTCTTATTAATATCTATGAACTTACATTGTGGGGGAAACGCTTGCAATCGGATTGGGTTGCGGGAAACAGCCGAGATAACGGTCTGCCGGTCCCTGTCGCCTAGACAACGCCCGGGGCGGGGGGCTAAGTGAAGCCGTGCTAACCCTTTGTCCGGTATTACTTCCGAGGCTCGCTCGCTTATGACCCCTCCGCCTATTGATCCGGCTGAAAAGCCCTCGACCCGCGATCTATATGGCCGTTTGGTGCGTGAAGCCGTTGCGCCGTATGCGGGTTGGTTTGGCGTTGCGGTGCTGTGCATGGCGGCGATTGCGGTGTCCACGGCGGCGTTGGCCTGGCTCATGGACCCGGTGGTCAACCGGGTTTTTGTCGAGCAGCGCGCCGATTTGTTGTGGCCGGTCGGCCTTGGCGTTTTCGCGACGTTCGCGGTTAAGGGCGCGGCGACCTACGGCCAGACGGTGATCATGACGCGGGTCGGGCAAACCATCCTCACCGACCTGCAAAATCGCCTGTTCCGGCATCTACTGTGTATGGATTTGAGTTTTTTCGCCGCAAATAGAACCGGAGCGCTGATTTCGCGCCTGACCACGGATATCAATGCAATGCGCGTTGCAGTCTCAACCGCGCTGACGGCGTTGGGCCGGGAAACCCTGTCCATCATCCTGCTGGTCGGCGTGATGTTCTATCAAGACTGGATGTTGGCGACGATTGCCTTCGTGGCTTTTCCCGCAGCGGTTTTCCCCATTGCCGCGCTTGGCCGCCGCTTGCGCAAGGTCACCGCCAACACGCAGGTGCAGACCGGCTCGTTTATGACGCTGGTCGAGCAAAGCTTGAGCGGAATTCGCCTTGTAAAAGGCTACCGTATGGAAGAGTACGAGGCGGCGCGCGCAGCGGCGATTACGACATCGATCCGTGATCTTATTGTTCGGGCCGAGCGGGTTAAGGCGCTGTCGAGCCC